>JAFIEQ010000141.1 GCA_020832455.1 Nitriliruptoraceae bacterium | reverse complement strand
TGTTGAGCGTCCTGAGCCCCCCGCCCACCCGAACGCCGGGCCTGCCGCGGGGCGCCGTCAAGTGAGGGCCCGCGCGGCGGGGCGGTCCGGCGGCCGCGACGGCGTGGCGTGTCGCTCCACCCCGACGCAAGTGAGGCATGCATGAAGACCCACCCACTCGAGCCGTTCCTCGCCGAGGTCGTCCCGGTCGAGTTCGCGGGCAACCTCGACGCGGTCGAGCCGATCCCCGGTGGGATACGCCTCACGGTGGCGACCGAACGCTTCGACCCCCACCCCTACGACTACTACGGCACGCAGCTGGTCACGACCTACCGACCGCGCACGAGCGGCACCCCGCTGGTGCTCGACGTGCTGGCGGTCGAGGGCGGGGCGTTCCGGGTCCTGGTCGCCTCGGGCCGCGCCGCCGCGCCGCGCCCGTCGCCGATGCTCGACGGGCCCGTGGAGCTGGTGTCGGATGCGCAGGTGACCGAGCACGAGGACCACATCCGCCTGGACGGGGCGGCGGGGGCACTGCTCGTCGACCGCGACCCGTTCCGCATCCGGCTGGTGGACGCCGAGGGCCGGGACACCTTCGTCTCCCGGCCGTGGGACCACGAGGGCCTGCGTCGCCAGCCGCGGGAGAACGTCTGGCACGAGACCGAGCAACGCTGGCTGTTCCACAACCGCTACGCGTTCCCGGTCGGGATCAGCGCGGACGACCGCTACCGCAGCGTGTTCTTCAGCGCGGAACTCGCCCACGACGAGCACATCTGGGGGTTCGGCGAGGGCTACGGCGACGTCGACCGCCGGGGCACCGACCAGTGGCTGTGGCTGGAGGAGGGGTACGGCAACACCTCGCCGGCCGCCTACAAGCAGACCCCGTTCTGGATCTCCTCGCGCGGCTACGGCCTGTTCGTGCACAGTGGACGGGCGATGCGGGCCCGGGTCGGATCCCTCGACCACACGGCCCTGTCGATCACCGTCGAGGACGAGCAGGAACTCGACCTGTTCCTGCTCCCGGGCGCGACGCCGGCCGAGGTCGTCCGGCGCTACTGCGCGCTCACCGGTGCGCCGCGGGTCCCACCCCGCTGGACGCTCGGCTACTGGATGAGCCGCATCTCCTACGACACCCAGGAGCAGGTGGAGACGGTCGCCTCGCAGCTGCGTGAACACCGGATCCCGACCGACGTGATCCACATCGACACCAACTGGTTCCCGGTCGAGTGGGAGTGCGATCTGGAGTTCTCCGAGGAGCGCTTCCCGGACGTGTCGGGCATGACCGCGCGGCTGCGGGACCAGGGGTTCCGGGTCAGCCTGTGGCAGTGGCCCAACCTGGTCGTGGGCTCCGGGATGTACATGGAGGGTGAGGAGAAGGGCTACCTCGTCAAGCGGGAGAACGACGCGGCCTACGTGCGCAGCGGGTTCGTCCGCGACGCCGGACTGCTCGACTACTCGAACCCGGACACCGTCACCTGGGTCCAGGACAAGATGCGCCCGCTGCTGCAGCAGGGCATCTCCGCGATCAAGGTCGACTTCGGCGAGGGCGCACCGCCCGACGGGGTGTACGCCGGCATCGACCGGCGTGACGCCCACAACCTCTACCCGCTGCTCTACCAGCAGGCGGTCCAGGAGGTCGTCGACGAGGTCCACGGCGACGACGGGGTGCTGTGGGCGCGCTCCGCGTGGGCCGGGTCCCAGCGCTACCCGATCCACTGGTCGGGTGACGGCGTCGCCCGCTACGCCGACCTGGCCTGCGTGCTCCGCTCGATGCTGAGCATGGGGTTCTCCGGCTTCCCGTACTACAGCCACGACGTCGGGGGCTTCGTCGGCCTGCCCGACGGGGCGCTCTACGTGCGCTGGTTGCAGCTGGGCATCTTCTCCTCCCACGTGCGGGCGCACGGCATGCCGCCCCGCGAACCGTGGGCGTACGGGGACGAGGCCGAACGCCTGTCCCGGGAGCTGCTGGAGCTGCGCTACCGCCTGCTGCCCTACCTCGACGCGGCCCAGGTCGACGCGGGCACGACCTGCGTCCCGGTCGCGCGCGCCCTGGCCTGGGACTTCCCCGAGGACCGCTTCGCCCGGCAGGTGCAGGACGCCTACCTGTTCGGCCCGGCGCTGCTCGTCGCACCCATGCTCGACGCCGGGGACCGGCGCTCGGTGTACCTGCCGTCCGGCACCTGGACCGACTGGTGGACCGGCGCGGCGCACGTCGGCGGCGACATCGTCGAGGTGGTGGCCCCACTGGATCGGATCCCGCTCTGGATCCGGGAGAACCACGCCGTGGTGCTCGGCCCGGCCCAGCAGTACACCGACGAGGTGGCCGCCGACCCGGTCACGATCCGGCTCGCGCGCCCCGGCACCGAGGGCAGCGCGCGGGGTCTGGTCCGGCGCGACCAGCCCGTCGAGGTGGCCTGGCGGACCGAGGACGGGCGGTGCTCGGTCACCGTCTCCGGGGCGGACGGCGAGGTGCGCGTGGAGATCCTCGGGTGGTCGGTGGCCGATGTGGCGCTCACGGGCGAGCAGGACGAGCTCGAGCCGGACGGCACCGTCGTGCTGCGCGGCGGGGTGGGCGAGCCACGCGGGTTCGCGTGCAGCGTCCGCCGCTCGGACGGCTGAGCGGACGGTGGAACCCGACCCGTTCGATCCCTTCCGGGCCGACCGCCGGGCCACCGGGGTGGCCGAGATCCACGTCGCGGGCGAACGTCTGGCGGCCGTGTTGCGCTTCGCCGACGTCAAGGCGGCGGCCCACGACTGGGCGACCTTCAGCTCCGACGCACCCTTCCGGGTGCCCATCCCGCAGGAGCAGGACGTCCGTGCCGTGCGGCAGCTGCCGATCGAGAGCGATCCGCCGCAGCACCGCACCTACCGGCGCGTCGTGCGGGAACCGTTCGGCCGGGCGGCCGCCGACCGGCTGGCGGGCCCGCTCGCCGAGGTGGTGGACGACCTGCTCGACGACGTGCTCGCCGAGGGCCGGGTGGAGGTGGTGCGAGGCTTCGCGTTGCCCCTGCAGTCCCGCGCGCTGGCCCTGCTGCTCGGCCGACCGCTCGGCGACGCGGAGGAGTGGATCGGGTGGGGGACCCACGTCTTCCGCGATCCCGACGGTGCGGAGGGGGGCGCGCTGGACGCCTACCTCGATCGTGTCCTGGATGACGCGGTCGCGGACCCCGGTCCGGACCTGTTCGGGTCGCTCGCGACGGCGGAGCTCGATGGTCGGCGGCTCACGCGCGAGGAGATGACGGGGTTCGCCAACCTGGTGTTCGCCGGCGGCAGGGACACCGTCATCAACCTCGTCACGAACGCCCTGGCGCACCTCGCCGCGCACCCGGACGTGCTCGCCCGACTGCGCACGGAACCCGGTCTGATCCGCTCCGCCACCGAGGAGTACCTGCGCTACTACTCGCCGTTGACCCACATCGGGCGGGTCGCCGTCGAGCCGACGGCCGTACACGGCTGCCCGGTGGCGCAGGGTGGGCGCATCGCGCTGGGGTTCGCTGCCGCGAACCGCGACGAGGAGGTCTTCGACCGCGCCGACGAGTGCCTGGTCGACCGCTGGCCCAACCGCCACCTCGCCTTCGGGCACGGCCCCCACACCTGCCTTGGCGCGCCGCTGACCCGTGGGGTGATGGCGGCCCTGCTCGGCCGTCTGACCGCGCGGGTCGGACACGTGACGATCCTGGAGGCGGAGCCGATGTACGAGGAGCTCGGCGGTCGACGGCGACAGCTCGGCTACGGCCGGCTGCTGGTGGAGGTCGGGCCATGACGACGCCTCGCCACGCCGTGGACGACCAGGCCGACCCGGCACTCGAGGCCCTGCCCTGGGGGGCGATCCGCCCGCGCGGGTGGCTGCTCGCGCAGCTGCGGCGCGACCTCACGCAGGGGTTCGCGGCCCGGCTCGACGAGCTCACCGACCACGCGGCCAACGACCTGTTCCGCCACCGGGTCGGCACGAGTCCGGACCAGCTCGGGTGGTGGGACGCGGAGACGCGGGGGCACTGGCTGCTCGGTCTGGTCCAGATGAGCGCGCTCGCCGACGACGAGGCCGCGCGTGGCAAGGCCGAGCAGCTGACGCGGGACCTGCTCGCCACCCAGGACGACGACGGCTACCTCGGCATCTACACCCCGGGCTCGCGCTACGCCCACCCGCCCGGGGAGAACGGCGAGCTGTGGGCGCAGAGCCGGGCCCTGCTCGTGCTGCTGACCCACCACGAACTCACCGGCGACCCGCAGGTGCTCGCGGCCGTCCGGGCCGCGGTCGAGGTCACCCTCGCGCGCTACGGCCGGGACCTCGGCGCGGCCTTCGCCGTCACCGGCGAGGAACACGACGGTGACCTCGTCGGGCTGTTCCACGGGCTGATGTTCACCGACGTGCTGGAGTGGCTGGCCGAGCTGACCGGTGCGCAGGGCTACCTCGACGCGGCCGTCGGGCTCTACGACGCGTTCTGCTCCCTGCCCGGCCACCTGCCCAACGACGACATGCGCCTCGATCGGATCCTGGCACCCGAGGTCACGCTGCGCGGACACGCCGCGCACACCGCCGAACACCTGCGCACGCTCGGACTGGCCGCCGCGGTCACCGGGCGCGAGGACCTGCGGGCGGGACGCGACGCGGCGCTGGCCAAGATCGCCGTGATGACGGGACCGTCCGGGGCGCTGATCGGGGACGAGAGCATCCACGGCCTGCCGGGTCCCACCGCCGGCTACGAGTACTGCACGATGCTCGAGCTGCTGCGCAGCCTCACCGCCATCTTCCGTCGCACGCACGACCTCGAGCTGTTGGACTGGGCCGAACTGCTGGTGTGCAACGCCGCCCAGGGGGCCCGCCTGCCCGACGGGACCGCGATCAACTACCTGTCCCAGGACACCCGCGAGGCCGCGCTCGCCACCCAGCTCGACCCCTACAGCGCCCGGACCGTGCGCTTCGATCCGGCACTGAGCGGGCTGCACCGTGACGACCCGGTCGAGCCCTGGGAGCAGGGTGCGCGCTCGAAGTTCTCCGCGACCCACGCCGACGTCGCGGTCTGCTGCAACCCCAACGCCATCCGACTGCTGCCGGAGTACATCGCCCGGATGTGGCTGCGCACGGCGTCGCGCGACACGCTGGTCGCGGCGTTCTACGGCCCCTGCGAGCTCGACACCGAGCTCGCCGACGTCCCCGTCCACCTCGCGCTCGCGACGACCTACCCCTTCGAGGAGACCGTCACGATCACGGTCACGCCCCGCGAACCGGTGGCCTTCGCGCTGCAGTTGCGGGTGCCCGCGTGGGCCACGGGGGTCGAGGTGGAGACGCCCGAGGCGACGCAGCGCGCCGACGGGCCGCGCACGATCACCCTGCGGCGGACGTGGGCACCCGACGACCGCGTCGTCGTGCGGTTCGCCACCGAGGTGCGCACGATCCGGACGACCGATGGGAGCTGGGCGATCCGGCGGGGACCGCTGCGCTACGTCCAGCCGATCGCGCACGTCGAACGGCCGATCGGCACGGCACCGCTGCCGGGACTGGGCGACCGGGAGCTCGTGCCCGCCGTGCCGCAGTCACCGCCACCCCCGGTCCTGCTGGATGCCGACGGGACCTGCCCGGATGCCCGGCTCGTGCGCCGTGCCGGCGATGCGGACGATCCGTGGCGCGACCCCCCGGTGACGCTCGAGGTCGACGGCCGGACGCTCGTGCCGCTGGGGTGCGCGATGCTGCGACGGGCCACGTTCGCCACCCGGTGACCCAGGGCGCGACCGGGTGACCGCGGGCCACGCGGTCGGGCTCAGGACGCGGCGCGGCGGAACTCCGAGGGCGACATCCCCTCGGCCGCCCGGAAGCTGCGGGCCAGGTGGGAACCCGATGCGAACCCCAACTGTGCGGCCAGCTCGCTGATGCCCAGCTGGCTCTGCACCAGCAGCTCCCGGGCCCGCTCCAGGCGTCGGTCCATCAGGTAGCGGTGGGGGGTCTGCCCCACGTCGCGTCGGAAGACCTGACTGAAGTGGTTGGGGGACAGACCCACCACCTCGGCCAGCTGGGGCACGGTCCACGCCTCGCTGAACCGGTCGTCGAGCAGCTGCCGGGCGCCCACGACGGCGGGGTGCATGCGCGGGGAGGTCCCGCGCGCCGCCGAGGTGATCAGGCGGTGGAACTCCACCGCGACCAGCCGTGCGGCGGCGTCGACGGCGTTTGTCGTGCTGCCCGCGGCGCTCAACGCCTCCTGGACGAGCAGGCGGAACGAGCCCAACAGCGAGGCGCCCCGTTCCAGGTGGTGGTGGGAGGCGGTGGTGAAGCTCGCGACGACCTCCGTGTCGGCGACCGCGGCGAGGTCGAACGCGGCGTAGAGGTAGTGGTGGCGTGCGCGGGGCCGCTCGACCATGGCGTGGGGTTCACGGGGCGCGACGGCCAACGCGTGGCCGGGCGTCAGTTCGATCACGGTCTCACGGACCCGCCAGCAGGAGCGTCCGTGGGCCTGCAGGTACAGCTCCCAGCACGGGTGGGCGTGCTCCTCGACGAACGAGCGGGTCGCGGCCCACTGTTCACCCGCGTGCAGCAGTGGGGTCGCGGCCGGGTCGAACTCCGCGTGGAACCCGGCGAGCACGTAGTCGGGCTGGATGAGGGTGAGCGCCGGAGGATCGTGACGAGGTGTCGAGGTCCCGTGGGCGTGCGCGGTGGGTCCCGGTCGTAGCGTCTCGTTGCGATCCACCGTCCACCTCACGACACCCAGGAGCCTGCATGTCCGCCGAGAACGCCACGATCGCGCCGCCCACCGCCGACGAGCTCGAGGCCGCGCTGCCGACCGACGAGGAGGTGGCACGCTACCGGGAGACCGGTGTCTACCTCAGTCGCGCGATCCTGCCGCCGGCGCTGCTCGACCGGGCCAACCAGGGCATGGAACGCTTCTACGCGGGGGACCACGACCGTCCGTTCCCCGGCACGACGCGCTACGACGACTTCGACTGGACCCCCGAGGACGGCGACGGGCTCCGCAAGAACGACTACGCCCGCACGCAGGTCGACGAGCTGCACGACCTGGTCACCTACCCGCTGATCGGCGCGGTCGCGGCGCGGCTCGCCGGGGTCGAGCAGATCCGCCTGTGGCACGATCAGCTGCTCACCAAGCCGCCGCAGACCGGGACCGCGCCGGGCACGGTCGGCTGGCACACCGACCGCCAGTACTGGACGATGTGCACCTCGGAGCAGATGCTGACGGCCTGGGTGCCGCTGGTGGACGTGGACCGCACCATCGGCACCGTGGCCTACGCGGTGGGCAGCCACCGCTGGTCGGACGAGCAGCTGACGGGCTTCGGCTTCTTCGGGGAGGACACCGACGCGCAACAGGCCCGCTTCTCCGAGGGCCGGGACGTGGAGATCCTCCACGCCGACCTCGAACGGGGTCGGGTCGCCTTCCACCACTGCCGGACGCTGCACGGCAGCGGGCACAACCTCGGTGACCGGATCCGCCGGTCGGTCGCCATCCACCTGCAGCCGGGGGACAACCGCCACCAGGACGCGCCGAGCAGCTTCGACGACGGGCTCGCCTACCACCGCAACGACGACCTCGTCCGGCGCGGGGCCGACGGCCGACCCGACTACACCGACCCGGCCATCTGCCCGACGCTGTGGCCGGCGCCGATGTCCTGACGGGCCTGCCGCCCCGGTCGGAAGCCGCCGGCCTCCGAGCCCACCGGGGCGGTACGCTTTACGGGTGCATGACGTGCTCCGGCCCCCGGCACGGTCCTCTCGACCGTCCGTGCTGGAGTCCCCGTGTCCGACCCGTGGCCGTCGCGGCCCGACCTCGCTGGTGTCGCTGACCCCGCGGGTGCGTCGGAACCGGGTCGCATCCGACGGGTGGCCGGCGTGTTCGCCGCCCAGCCCGCTGGGGCCCCCGAGTGGCGGATCTGCACGGCGGCGACGGCGTTGCTGGACGCGGCTGGCGTCGGGCTGTCGTTGGCCGCCAGTGGTGACCTGCTCGACAGTGGGTTGCAGTCCGTCTGTGCGACCGAGGGTGCGCGTGCGGGCGAGGCGCTGCAGTTCGACCTCGGTGAGGGGCCGTCCTACGCGGCGCACCTGACCGGGTGGCCGGTGCAGGTCCCGGACCTGGAGACCGACGGGACGTGGCCGACCTTCGCGGAGGCCGCGGCCACGCTCGGGTTGCGTGCGATCTTCGCGTTCCCGTTGCGTTCGGGCTCGGTCGGGCTCGGCGCCCTGACCCTCTACCAACGGGTGGCGGGTGAGCTGACCAGCGATCAGTACGCGGACGCGTTGGTGGTCGCCCGCTTCGCGCTCAACCTGTTCACCTCGCTGCAGGCGGGTCGGCCGGTCGATGAGCTCGACGAGGTCTTCACCGACAGCCTCACGAACTCCGTCGAGGTCCACCAGGCGTCCGGGGTGGTGTCGGTCCAGCTCGACATCTCGGTCGCGGCGGCGCTCGCGGTGCTGCGCGCGCACGCGTTCGCGCACGACGCCAGCCTGCCGGAGATCGCCACGCAGGTCATCGAACACCGGCTCCGGCTCGGACCGCTGGATGCGTAGTCGGACCAACGTCATCACCACGGTCGCCACCGAGGGCGGACCCACGTCGAGGAAGAGGGACACATGACTGCAACCACGGACACCGCCCCCAGCCGCGAACGGCGGCTGGTCGAGACCTTCGTCGAGCTCGCCGACACGCTGGTGGAGGACTTCGACGTGGTCGACTTCTTCTCCCTGCTGACCGAGCGGGTGGTCCAGCTCGGGATCGCGTCCGAGGCGGGGATCCTGCTGGTCGACGAGGCCGGTGACCTGCAGTTCGTCGCCGCGTCGCACGAACGCTCCCACCTGCTGGAGCTGTTCCAGGTCCAGAACCACGAGGGCCCCTGCCAGGACTGCTTCACCATGGGTGCGCCGGTCCGTGTGCCCGACCTCGAGGCCGCGGGTGATCGCTGGCCGCGGTTCGCCCCGCGTGCCGTGTCGGCGGGGTTCCGCTCGGCCCAGGCCGTGCCGTTGCGGCTGCGCGGGGCCGTCCTCGGGGCGTTCAACCTGTTCCTGAACGACACCGGCGGCGTTGATGCGGCCGGCGAGGCGGTGGTCCAGGCGATGGCGGACGTGGCCACCATCGGGCTGCTGCAGCAACGGGAACTCGATCGGGCCCACACCGTCGAGGCACAGCTGCAGCGCGCGTTGCAGACCCGCATCGGGATCGAACAGGCCAAGGGCATCATCGCCGAGCGCATGGGGGTGTCCATGGAGGCGGCCTTCGGGCTACTCCGCGGCTACTCGCGCAACCACAACCGCAAACTCCACGACGCCGCTCGGGAGATCGTCGAGGGTCTGCTGCCGACGAGCGACCTGGCCTGACCCGGGGCGGTCCGCGACCTGCCACACACGCATCGATCGAGCGGAGGGTGACCAGCGATGGACGAGGGCTCGACGGAACCAGGGCAGCTCCCGGTGGCGTACCGAGCGCTTCGGCGGTGGCTGGGCGAGCAGTTCACGCTGGCGGACGCGGCGCCGTCGCTCGGGTGTCAGCCCGCCCCAGGCACACCCGTCGACCTCTTCGACCGCGATGCCGTCCCCGATGGGCCCACCGATGAGGACGCCGACGAGCCCGTCGATGGCGACCGCACCGGGGTGGGATGGACGGGGTCCACGCCCATCGGGAGGGCAACACGACCCTCGGTCCGCCAGGTGCGCGCCACCGTGGTCCCTCCGAGCTCGACGTGAGGAAGACCAGTGGCCCGATCACGACGTACCCGCCCGAGGACCGATGGCGTCCGCGATCGTCGCGGGCCACGGGCCGAGCACCCCGTCGGTCCCCCGACGCCTGACGTCGGTCCTGGCCGCACCGCGGGAGGCAGCGGGTCCTGGGGGCCGGTCCTCAGTGGCGCGGCGACGGCGTTCGTCGTCTTCCTCGTCTTCTCCACCCTGTGGGTCGCGATCGCTGCCTCGGGAGCCCGGGCCGTCGGGGACAACCTGGCAGGGTTCCAACTCATCGGCGGGGTCGTCGCGGCAGCGGCCGGGGGCGCTGCCGCCGGCTGGCTCGATCCGCGGGGAGCCATGACCGGGATGATC
>JAFIEQ010000140.1 GCA_020832455.1 Nitriliruptoraceae bacterium | reverse complement strand
CGGCGGCCTCGGCCAGCGCGGCACCCGCCGTGATGGCGCCGGCGCCGGCGCGCTCGCCGACGAGCACCGTGGGGGCGTCCGCCTCGCGCAACGCCTGACCGACGTCCGAGGTGGTGTCCCCGGCCAGCGCGGCCAGGGCGGCGGCTTCCTGCCCCGGCTGCGCGGGCACGTGCCGCCACGCGATGTCGGCGAGCGTGCCGAGCGAGGGACCGACCACGACGATGCGGGCCTTGTGGTTGCGCCAGGCCTTGCGGATACGCAGGTGGAGGATCGGGACCTCCTCCTCCGGATCGAGACCCGCCACCACGATCACCGGCGCGTGCTCCACCTCGGCGTAGGAGGCGGTGTCACGACCCACCAGCGCGGTGAGTTCCGCGGCCTCCTCGGCCGGCGCGAACCGGGTGCGGTGATCGACGTCGTCGCTGCCCAGGACGGTGCGCACGTACTTGGACACCAGGTAGGCATCCTCGTCGGCGAGCCGCGAGCCGGTCACGACCGCGACGCGGCCGGCGCCCTGCTCCTGGGCGGCCCCGATGGCCCGCACGGCGTGCGTGAGCGCCTGCGCCCACGAGGCCGTCTGCAGCGTGCCGCCATCGGCGCGCAGCATCGGCTCGGTCACGCGGGTCTCCGCGGTCAGGTGCGCGTACCCGAACCGGCCCTTGTCGCAGTTCCAGGCCTCGTTGACGGCCATGTTGGTCCGGGCCAGCTGACGCTGGATCTCCCCGCGGCGCGACTGGATCGTCAACGTGCAGCCCGCGGAGCAGTGGTCGCAGACGCTCGGCGTGGTGACCACGTCGAAGGGTCGCGCCTTGAACCGGTAGCTGGTCGAGGTCAGGGCCCCGACCGGGCAGATCTGGATCACGTTGCCGGAGAAGTAGCTCTCGTAGGGCTCGTCCTCGTAGATGGCGACCTGCTCCAACGCCCCGCGTTCGAACAGCTCGATGAACGGGTCGCCCGAGATCTGCTCGGAGAACCGGGTGCAGCGGGCACACAGCACGCAGCGCTCGCGGTCGAGCAGGATCTGGGGGCTGACCGCGACGGGCTTGTCGTAGCGCCGCTTCTGGTCGACGAACCGCGAGGTGTTGGCGCCGTGCTTGAGCGCCTGGTCCTGCAGCGGGCACTCGCCACCCTTGTCGCACATCGGGCAGTCGAGCGGGTGGTTGATGAGCAGGAACTCGAGGGTGCCCTCCTGCGCCTTGCGTGCCACCTCGTCGGTCAGGTGCGTGCGCACCTCCATGTCCGGCGCGACCGGCATCGTGCAGGACATCACCGGCTTGCGCTGACCCCCGACCTCGACCACGCACTGGCGGCAGGCACCCACCGGGTCGAGCAGGGGGTGATCGCAGAAGCGGGGCACGATCGTGCCCAGCTGTTCGGCGGCACGGATGATGAGGGTGCCCTTGGGCACCGTCACCTCCTGACCGTCGATCGTCAGCGTGACCTGGTCGTCCACGTGGTCCTCCGGGGTGCGGTGGTGTCGGCGGGCGGTGCGAGCACCGTCTCCGCGTGACACCTCGCGGGTCAGGCCTGGCCGGCCGGTTCGGGCGCGAAGGTCGGGACCTGCGCGTTGCCGTGGTCGCGGGAGCGCACCGCGAGCGTCGGGATGTCGCGGCGCGGCTCGGTGGTGCCCAGCGGGCACTGGCCCTGCCGCAGGTGCTGTTCGAACTCGTGCCGGAAGTGCTTCAACCCCGCCACGATCGGCGAGGTCATCCCATCGCCGAGCGCACAGAAGCTGCGCCCGAAGATGTTGTCGCAGATGTCCTGGAGCAGGTCGAGGTCCTCCGTGCGACCGCTGCCGGTCTCGATGCGCCGCAGCACCTGGGACAGCCAGTAGCCGCCCTCCCGGCACGGGGTGCACTTGCCGCAGGACTCGTGCTCGTAGAACTCGGTGAAGCGCAGGACGGTGTCGACCACGCACACCTTGTCGGAGTAGATCATCACGGCGCCGGTGCCGAGCATCGACCCGGCCTCCATGATGTCCTCGAAGGTGTAGGGCGTGTCGATCGCCTCGGCGGGCAGCAGCGGGGTCGAGGACCCACCCGGGCAGAAGAACTTCAGCTCGTGGCCCTCGGCCATGCCCCCGGCGAGCTCCACGATCTCGGACAGCGGTGTGCCCATCGCGACCTCGTAGTTGCCGGGGTTCGCGACGTTGCCGGAGACGCCGATGAGCTTGGGGCCGGGCGACTTCTCCGTGCCCCACTGGCGCCACCAGTCGACGCCGTTGGTGAGGATGAACGGCACCGCGGCGATGGACTCCACGTTGTTGACCGTGGTCGGGCACCCGTAGAGCCCGTGGGTCGCCGGGAACGGCGGACGCAGACGTGGCTGTCCGCGGCGGCCCTCCAGCGAGTCGAGCAGCGCCGTCTCCTCGCCGCAGATGTAGGCGCCGGCGGCTCGGTGCAGGGTCAGGTCGAATCGCTTGCCCGAGCCCATCACGTCCGCGCCGAGGTAGCCCTTGTCGTAGGCCTGCGCGATCGCCTTGGACAGCATGCGGCCGGCGTGGCGGAACTCGCCGCGCAGGTAGATGTAGCCCTGCTCCGAGTTGAGCGCGAGCCCACCGACGATCATGCCCTCGACGAGCTGGTGGGGGTCCTGCTCCATCAGCGGCCGGTCCTTGAAGGTGCCGGGCTCGCCCTCGTCGGCGTTGCACACGATGTAGACGGGCTTGCCGGTGTCCTGGGCGACGAAGGACCACTTCATGCCCGTCGGGAACCCGGCGCCGCCGCGGCCGCGCAGGCCGGACTCCTTGACCGCCTCGATGATCTCGGTCGGCTCCATCTCGAGGGCTCTGCGCAGCCCCTGGTAGCCGTCGTGCTGCTCGTAGACGTCGATGTCGCTGACGCCCTCGATGTCGTACCGGTACGACATCGCGGTGACCTGGCCGGTGGTGCCCATCGTCATGCCTCCTCGTCGACGCCATCGGCGTCATCGCCGGCGTCGTGGTCGGGGGCCTGTTCCGCTTCAGGCGGGGTCGCGGTGCTGCGATCCGGCGCATCGGCCGGCGCATCGAGTTCGGGTTGGTCCTCGACCGCCGGCGCCGCCTCGGCGGTCGCCTCGTCGGTGAGGTCCTCGGCGAGTTGCTGCTCGGTGCCGGCGGTGCCGCCGTCGCGGGCGACCTCGGCGAGCTTCTCGTCGGCGGCGGGGGTCGTCTCCGGGGCGACGGTCGCCTCGGCGACCAGGTCGTCCGCGTCGGCATCACGCGTGGCGGACACCGACTCGCCGTCGAACCCGGCGGCCGCACGGAACGCCACCCCACCGTGCCCCGCGGGGTCGCCGCCGGGGTGGGTGACCGGGATGTCGGTCTCCCCGGTGCGGTAGCTCGGGGGGACCGCGGACGTCGCCTGCAGGGCAGCGGCCGCCACGAGGTGGTCCCCGAAGGCGTCGTCGATGCCGGAGAACTCCCGGTGGACGTCGCGGATCGTCGGGGGGACCTCACCGGAGCGGTTGGACGCGGGCGGGTCGCCCGCCTTGGCCTTGGCGAGCAGGTCCATCGCCTCGTCGTGGGTGACGGGGCCGTACATCTCGTAGTTGATCTGCACGACCGGCGCGGCGTCGCAGATGCCGAGGCACTCCGCGTGTTCCACCATCACGCCGGCACCGTCGGTGTCGACGTGGGCGTCGCCGCACGCCTCCACGTAGGACTCGTAGATGTCCTGCGCCCCGGCGATCTTGCAGGTCGGGTTGGTGCAGACGCTCAGCAGGTAGTCACCGAAGGGCTCGCGCTTGTACATCGTGTAGAAGGTCGCCACCGCGCCCACCTCGGCCTTGGTCAAGCCCAGGGTCGTGGCGCACAGGGCGATGCCGTCCTCGCTCACGTAGCCCTCGTCCGACTGCACCAGGTGCAGCATCGGCAGCAGCGCGGAGCGCGCCACGGGGTAGCGCTTGGCGAGCTGCGCCGCCTCCTCGCGGGTGGCGTCCGAGATGGGCATCGGGGGTCCTCGTGATCGTGGGGGTCGTGGCTCCGGCGGCGCCGGCGGTGGTTCGGTCCGTCGTGGGACGGACGGTCGTGGGGGCGTGACTCAGCGGTCGACGCCGCCCATGACCGGGTCGAGCGAGGCGACCACGACGACGACGTCGGCGACCATGTGGCCCTTCGACATCTCGTCCGCGGCCTGCAGGTTGACGAAGGAGGGCTCGCGCACGTGCACCCGGTAGGGCTTGTTCGTGCCCGTCGAGGTGATGGCGTACCCGAGCTCACCGCGGGGCGACTCGACCGGCTGGTAGACCTGCCCGGCCGGGACGGTGAAGCCCTGCGTCACCAGCTTGAAGTGGTTGATGAGCGACTCCATGGACTCGCCCATGATGTGGCGGATGTACTCCGGGTCGTTGCCGATCCCATCGGGACCGAGCGCCTGCTGTGAGGGCCAGGCGATCCGCTTGTCCGCGTGCATGACCGGGCCACCGGGCAGGGTGTCCAGCGCCTGGCGGATGATGCGCATGGACTGGCGCATCTCCTCGATGCGCACCAGGAACCGGGCGTAGGAGTCGCCGGCGCTCTCCGTGGGGACGTCGAACTCGTAGCGCTCGTAGCCGGAGTAGGGCTGCGCCTTGCGCAGGTCCCAGGGCACCCCCGCCGCACGGAGCAGCGGGCCGGTGACCCCGAGCTCGTAGCACTGCTGGGCGTCGAGGTGGCCGACCCCACGCAGCCGGTCGTTCCAGATCGGGTTCTTCTTGAGCAGGTCCTCGTACTCCGCGATCTTGCGTGGGAGCAGCTCGAGCAGCGACTCGCACCGCTCCTTGAAGTCGTCGGTGACGTCCTGCGCGAGCCCGCCGGGTCGGATGTAGGCGTGGTTCATCCGCAGGCCGGACTGGGACTCGAACAGGTCGAGAATGTGCTCACGGTCCCGGAACCCGAAGGTCATCATCGTGGTGGAGCCGAGCTCCATCCCGCCGGTCGCGAGCCACACCAGGTGGGAGGCGATCCGGTTGAACTCCATCAGGATCACGCGCACCGCCTGGGCGCGCTCGGGGACCTCGATGTCCAGCAGCTTCTCCACGCCCAGGCAGTAGGCCGTCTCGTTGTAGAGCGGGGCGAGGTAGTCCATCCGGGTGAAGAAGGTCGTGCCCTGCACCCAGGTGCGGTACTCGGCGTTCTTCTCGATGCCCGTGTGCAGGTAGCCGATGATGGGCTTGAGGTTGGTGACGGTCTCCCCGTCGAGTTCGAGCACGAGCCGCAGCACCCCGTGCGTGGAGGGGTGCTGGGGGCCCATGTTGACGGTGAGCGTCTCGTAGTCGACGGCGTCGACGACCGACTCCCAGTCGGCGCCCACGGCGAACAGCGCGCGCGCGTCGTCGCTGATCCGGGCCTCGGTGTTGGGATCGATGGCCATCAGTCGATCACCTCCCGCAGGTCACGTTGGTCGGGCGGTGGGATGAACTTGTCGTGCTTGTACTCGACCTCGACGCCACCGAGCGGGTAGTCCTTGCGGTGCGGGTGACCGAGCCAATCGTCGGGCATGAGGATCCTGGTCATGTCCGGGTGCCCCTCGAACTCCACGCCGAAGAAGTCGTAGACCTCACGCTCGTGGAAGTTGGCGGTGCGGTAGACCCCGGTCACGCTCGGCAGCCGTGCCGCCTCGTCGTCGGTGGCCACCGAGATACGCACGTGGTGGTTGCGGCTGAACGAGCGCAGCACGTACAGCACCTCGATGACGCCCTGCTCGCGGCTGATCCGGTACTCCGGCCAGCCGGTGGTCGAGCTCTGGCGCTCGATCACGTGCTCGCCGGCGGGCCAGTGGACCCCGGAGAGGTCGACGAGCATCTCGAAGCACAGCTCGTCGTCCTCGCGGCAGAACGTCAGCAGCTCGACCAGCACGTCGGCCTCCGCGTGCAGCGTCAGCTCGGCGTGCTGGTGGGTGGCGGTGACGGCCGGGAAGGCGTCCGTGATGCGCTGCTGGATCTCCTCGATCGACAGCGGCGCGCGGGTCAGGCCGTGCCCGGCGGAGGGGACGAAGGTCTCGCTCACGCCTTGGCCCCCTGCTCGGCGAAGGACTCGTGGCGGATCTTCTCGTGGAGCTTGAGGATCCCGTCGAGCAGCATCTCCGGACGCGGCGGGCACCCGGGGACGTACATGTCGACGGGCACGACGTGGTCGACGCCCTGCACCAGCGCGTAGTTGTTGAACATGCCGCCCGAGGTCGCGCACACGCCCATCGACAGCACCCACTTGGGGTCCGCCATCTGGTCGTAGATGCGCCGCAGGACCGGTGCCATCTTGTTCGACACCCGACCGGCGACGATCATCAGGTCGGCCTGCCGGGGCGAGGCGCGGAACACCTCCATGCCGAAGCGCGCCATGTCGTGACGCGGACCGCCGGAGGTCATCATCTCGATCGCGCAGCAGGCGAGCCCGAAGGTCGCCGGCCACAGCGAGGTCGAACGCGTGTAGTTGACCAACTTCTCCACGTTGGTCAGCAGGATGCCGTTGGGGAGCTTGCTCTCTAGTCCCACTCGAGGCCTCCTCGGCCGATCTCGTAGATGAACGCCACGCCCAGCACGCCGATGAAGGCGACCATCTGACCCAGGCCGAACCAGCCGAGTTCGCGGAACACGACCGCCCACGGGTAGACGAACACGGCCTCGATGTCGAAGATCAGGAACAGCATCGCGACCATGTAGAACTTGACGGAGAACCGCGTGTTCTTCACGTCGGCGAGCGGCTCGTTGCCGGACTCGTAGGCAGCGAGCTTGGTCGGGTTCGGGACCCGGGGACCCACGAGACTGGACACGGCGATGGAACCCACGGCGAACGCCGTGGCCAGGCCGAACAGCAGCAGGACCGGGAGGAACTCGGACAGCACGGCTCTCGTCTCCCTGATGGGCCCCGCCGTGCTCGCGCAGGCGCGCGGACGGCGAGGTGGCTCGGGGTCGGCGGACGCGGTCGCGCCCGCCTGGGCACCTTGGTGGTTCGTCGCTCGGTGATGACGTGGTGAGGGGTGGCGCCCGGGACGGCTCGCGCGTGGTGCACCACGGTGTGGGGGCAGCGCGGCCCGTCGTGCGGGCAACGGTAGGGCGGGGCCGGGAGGGGCCGCAAGACGCGTCGCGCTCGCGGGACCACCCGGTACGTCAGGCGGCGGGCGCCAGACGTTGCAGGGTGTTGACGATGACGTCCTTGGTGTCGGCGGGTCGCGCGTCGGTGAGGTGGGCCATGAGCTTCATGACCAACTGCATCAGCGGGCGGTAGGGCATGCCGTAGGTCGTGCACACGTGCATGACGGTGGGGTTGCCGACCAGGTCGGCGAACACCTTGCCGAGCGTGTAGTAGCCGCCGATGCGCGCGCGCAGTTCCGTGTCGTAGCGGGCGAGGTCGGACGTGCGCTTGGTGACCAGCGCCTCGTCGACGACCTCGGCGGCGAGCTGGGCGGCCTCCATGGCGTAGGAGATGCCCTCGCCGTTGAACGGGTTGACCATCCCCCCGGCATCCCCGACGAGCAGCACCCCGCGTTGGTGCAACGGCGTGCGGTTGAACCCCATCGGGATCGGACCCGTGCGCAGCGGCGCGGTGAGGTTGTCCGGGGTCGTGTGCCACTCGCCGGCCATCCCGGTCGCCCACGACTCGAGGAGCCGGCGGTAGTTGACCGCCTGGAACTCGCGGGAGGTCGACAGCAGCCCGAGGCCGACGTTCATGGTGCCGTCGTCCAGGGGGAAGACCCAGCCGTAACCGGACAGCAGGTTGCCGTCGGAGTCGGTCAGGTCGAGGAAGGAACTGATCCAGTCGTCGTCGGCCTTGGGCGAGCGGTAGTAGCCGCGTGCCGCGACCGCCATCGGGCGCTCCATGCGACGGACGACGCCGAGATGCTTGCCCATCGGGCCACCAGCGCCGTCGGCCGCGATGACGATGGGGGCGTGGACCTCACCGGTGCGCCCGTCACGGTGCTTCCAGCGCACCCCCGCGATCCGCGACTCCGACGCATCGCGCCAGAGCGGGCCGCTGACGCCGTACCCCTCGGCGACCCGGGCACCGCGGTGCTGCGCGGTGCGCATGATCGTCTCGTCGAGGACCATCCTGGGGCTGGTCCCGCCCCAGCCGGGCCAGTCGTCGAGCTCGGGCCAGGGCAGCTCCATGGTCACGTTGCCGCCGTGGATGCGCAGACCCTTCTGGACCGCGAAGCCGGGAGCGAGGCCGCGTGCCTCCGCCTCCAGACCGAGGTCGAGCAGCTCCCGGATCACCCGGGGGGTCATCCCGTCGCCGCAGACCTTGTCGCGCGGGAAGATCTCCTTGTCGAGCACGATCACGTCGCGGCCGCGGGCCGCGAGGTGCGCCGCGGCGGCCGCGCCACCGGGGCCCGCACCGACGACGACGACGTCGGCGACCTCGACCTCGGCGAGCTGCTCGGAGGCGCGCAACGCCGCGAACTGCGCGTCACGTTCGTCGGGGTCGAGCGACCACGGGCTGCGCGCGGTCGAGGTGGTGACCATGGGGCGCTCCTCGTCGGTGATCGAGGTCGGCGGTGACGTCGACGGGCGGGTGCGTTCGAGCTTCGGAGCCGCGCTGCGCCCGGTGCGCGCGTCCCGCGGGAGCCGGTGCACCCGTCCGGGCGGCGCCGGCATCGGGTGCCCGAGCCGGGTCCGGACGCGGCACGACGGGCTCGTGAACGCGTTCACAAGCGTACCGGGCCACGTGGCCGGGTCAGACCCGGAAGCCGCGGTGGACGGCGACGATCCCGCCCGCGAGGTCCTTGACCAGGACCTCGCGGTAGCCGGCCGCGTCGATCCAGTCCGCGATCGTCCGGCGGTCGGGCCAGGCCAGGATCGACTCGGCGAGGTAGGTGTAGGCGTCCGGGGACGACGACACCAGGTGGGCGAGCTGCGGCAGGGCACCGACGAGGTAGCGGCGGTAGACCTGCCGGAAAGGCGCCCAGGTCGGGTTCGCGAACTCGCACACGACCACGCGCCCGCCGGGACGCGTGACCCGGGCGAACTCCTCGAGCGCCCGCTGCGGGTCGGGGACGTTGCGCAGGCCGAACGAGATCGTGATCGCATCGAAGCTGGCGTCCGGGAACGGCAGCTGCTGCGCGTCACCGTTCACCCAGGTGATGCCGGAATGACCGCGGCGGGCCCCCTCGGCGAGCATGTTGAACGACAGGTCCAACGCCGTGACCGACCGGGCCCCACGGGCTACGAGCTCGGTGGCCACGTTGCCGGGACCGGCCGCGACATCGAGGACGTCCGCGCCCTCCGGCCGGGCCGCGAGCGCGGTCACCCGGCGCCAGTGCGCGTCCTGGCCGAGCGACAACGCGGCGTTGGCGAGGTCGTAACGGGGTGCGACCTGATCGAACATGGCCTGCACGAGCGCCGCCTGTTTGCCCTCACGACCGGCGGCGGGCAACGCGACGGGCGAGGCGGGGGCAGCCATGACGACTCCGGGGATCGGCTCGGGTGACACCGGGGCGCACGCGCGCTCACGGGGCGCGGACCGCACGCCATGGCCGGCGGACCGGGGGAAGCGTGCGACGGCCGTCCACCGGTACTCAACACCGCCCGTGGACGTGCCGATGGGGTGGAGGAGGCCTGTTCTCCAGGCTATCCGGTGTCCGCTCACGGCCGATCAGGAGCGATCGTGTCCCGAGTCCAGTGCGTCGAATGCCAGATCCCCGTGGTCGTGGACCCGTCCGGGCTGTGTCCGGAGGGACACATCGTCGGCGCGGCGGGGGCCCGCATCGCCACGTCGATGGGTACCGCGACGCCCCACGTCGACGAGCCCCAGCCCTGGGTCGGCCAGGTCGTGCTCGACGAGGCCCCGGCCCACGCGGTCGCCGCGCCCCGGACCGCCCGTCCCGTGCCCGTCGCCGGGATGGCGCACTCGGACCTCGACGACGCACCGGACGAGGACTCGCTGCTGCGCGAGCTCAGCGCGCTGGCCGACCTCGACCTCGGCGGCGGGGCGGCGGACACGCCCGCATCCACGCGCGCCCCCGACCCCGGTCGGAGCGCACCCGCGACCCCGCCCCCCCCCCCGCGGCCCGAGGCGCCCCCCCCCCCACCACCCGCCGGCGTCGGGGACGACCTCGACGCGCTGGCCCTCCTCGCC
>JAFIEQ010000139.1 GCA_020832455.1 Nitriliruptoraceae bacterium | reverse complement strand
CGCGGAGCGGCCGGCCCGGGGCCGGCCGGAACGTCCGGCGCGGGGGCCGGGGCGCCCGGCGGCGAGGGCCCGAGCGCCGAGGAACTGCGCATCGAGGTCGTGGAGATCCGACGCGACCAGGACGACGACGAGCGGGGCTGATCGCCTGCCACTCGCCGCCGGGTTGTGAGCCGGAGGTGCGCGGGGGTTATCGTGCACCGGCCGGTGAGGGCCGCTCGAAGGGCGGCCAGGGAGCCCCACCGGCAGGCACCCGTCGCGCTGCAGCGACGGGACACGGAGGACGCCGATGAGCGCATCGATGGACGCCATCCGCCAGGCCATCGCCGAGGACGCCCCGTCCGAGGCGATCGCCGCACTGGAACTGCCGCAGACCATGCGTGCCGCGGTCGTGCGCAAGGAGGACGAGCAGCACTTCGAGGGCATCGACGCGGCCGACCGCGACCCCCGCGAGACGCTGCACGTCCAGGAGGTCGCGATCCCGCCGCTGGGGCCCAACGAGGTCCTGATCGCGCCGATGGCCTCCGCCATCAACTACAACACCGTGTGGACCGCGCTGTTCGAGCCGGTGTCGACCTTCAGCTTCCTGGCGCGCTTCGGCAAGGAGTCCGAACTCGGCGCGCGCCACGACCTGCCGTACCACATCGTCGGATCGGACGCGGCCGCCGTCGTGGTGCGCACCGGTCCCGGCGTCACCCAGTGGAAGCCCGGTGACCGGGTCACCGTCCACTGCAACTACGTCGACCTGGAGCGTCCCGAGGGCCACGAGGACTCCATGCTCGACCCGTCCCAGCGCATCTGGGGCTTCGAGACCAACTTCGGCTCGCTCGCCGAGCTGTCGATGGTCAAGGCCAACCAGCTGATGCCGATGCCGGCACACCTCAGCTGGGAGGAGGCCGCCTCGCTCGGACTCGTCATGGCGACGAGCTACCGCATGCTCGTCGGCGCCAACGCCGCCCGCATGAAGCAGGGCGACGTCGTGCTGATCTGGGGGGCCTCCGGTGGGATCGGTGGGTTCGCGACCCAGTTCGTGCTCAACGGCGGCGGCATCCCCGTGTGCGTGGTGTCCTCGCCGGAGAAGGCCGAGGTGCTGCGTGGGCTCGGCGTGGAGCACGTCATCGACCGCAAGGCGGAGGGCTACCGCTTCCACGACGAGGACGGCGCGCCCGACTACGCGGAGATGCGCCGCTTCGGCAAGCGCATCCGTGAACTGGTGGGCACCGACCCCGACATCGTCTTCGAGCACCCCGGGCGCACCACCTTCGGGGCGTCGGTGTTCGTGTGCAAGCGCGGCGGCACGATCGTGACCTGCGCGTCGACCTCGGGCTACCTGCACGAGTACGACAACCGCTACCTGTGGATGCACCTCAAGCGGATCCTCGGGTCCCACTTCGCCAACTACCAGGAGGCCTGGGCGGCCAACGAGCTGGTCGCGCGCGGGATGATCCACCCGATCCTGTCGGAGACCTACCCGTTGGACGAGGTCGCCACGGCCGCGTACCGGGTCCACCGCAACCTGCACGCGGGCAAGCTCGGCATCCTCGTCGGAGCGGACGAGACCGGCCAGGGCATCCGTGACGAGGTGCTCCGGGCGCGCCACCTCGACGCGATCGAGGCGTTCCGCGCGCTGGCGTGAGCGGTCACGCGACGAGCGTCGCCGATCCCTACCGGCGCGGCTGAGGCGTCGGTAGGCTCGTCGGCAGGGCCGTGCGATCGCATCGGCCCAGCGGACGGGGGTTCGTCGTGGTCGGATCGTCACGTTCTCGGCTCGTGGGTGCGGGGGCGGCGGTGCTCGCGGCGACCGTCACCGCCCCCCTCGCGTGGGCGGTGCAGCCGGCCCTCGCCCTCGGGTGGGGTTTCATCGGGTTCGGCGGCGCGGCGGAACTCGTCCGCGCGGGACGTCTGCGCCGGCGCCGCCAGGCCACACCGGATCCCTCGACCGCCCTCGAGGTGGACGCGGCCCTCGGTGGGCTCGACCGGGTCGAGTTCCGTTCGGTCGAGCTCGGGACCCCCTGGCCGCAGCTGACCGTCGGTCCGACCGGGGTGACCATCATCGACGTGTGTCCGACCTTGTCGCGCCCGTCGGGCCGGCCCGTGCCACGCTCCGTCGAGGGCCGGCTGACCCGGCTCGCCGCCGCCCGGCGGGTGGTGCGCGAGACGCTCGAGGAGGCCGGGGTCGATCTGCCGGTGCGTGCCGTGGTGGTGTTCGCCGCCGGTCAGGCGGCCCCGCGGCTGCGGCGGCGCGCGCACGCCCCGGACCTGTGGGTCGCCCCGGAGGAGCTGCCGGGCGCGCTGGTCAGCGGCCCCGTCGCGTCGATGCCGGTGGTCGATGCGGCGTTCCGGTCACTCGCCCGGCGGCCGGAGCTGGCGACCGCCACCTGAGGTCGATCAGCAGATCCCGCCCGCCAGCGGCACCGGCGACAGGCACGTGGGCCACAGGTGGACGGCGATCACCAGCGGGATGGTCACGCCGCTGCCTCGACGGGTCAGGGCGAACACGCTGATCGCCAGGGCCGTGCCACCGCCGACCGCGGCGGCCGTCAGCCCGCCCGGCAGGTCCCCGAAGATGAACCCGCCGCGGGCGTAGAGGTTCGCGATGGTGATGACCACCAGCGGGGCGATGATCGCGGCGCGGGGGACCGCCGGTGCGTCGGTCGGGAGCATCCGCTCCACCAGGAACACGATGATCGCCACGGCGACCGCGCTGGACAGCGAGATGAGCAGGCTGCCGCCGGTCAGACCCCGCAGCACACCCCCGATGCCGGCGGCCACGACCAGCACGAGCCCGGCCGTGCGCACCAACTGGTGCAGCGGCACGTCGGGGGAGCGGGGGAAACCCTCACGGGCCCGCACCGCCAGGAACGCGACCAGCACGAACGACCCGATGCTGAGCACGGAGATGACGAGCACCTGCAGCAGCAGGCCGACCGGGTCGCCGACGCCGAGCCGTCCGGCGAGCGGGAGCCCGGCCGTGGTGACGGTCACGAACCCGACCGCGACGGCCGGGACGGCGAGCAGGATCCCCGGGCCGAACGCGCCCCCGAGGCCCCGCCACCCGAACGCGGCCATGTGATCGTTGCGGTAGCGGGCGAGCAGCACCGGGATCAGGGTGGTGATCGCGACCAGCCACAGCAGTTCGACCACGACGCCGAGCACACCCGATGCGGACGACCCACCGGCGAACGCACGCAGCGACGGACCGAGGATCACCGCGGCGGCGGCGAGGATCACGTCCGTCTTGGCGTCGTCGGGAGCCATGTACATGCCGCGGACGCTACCAGCGGCCGTCCGGCGCCCCGCACGGCCACGGATAGGCTCGTCCGACGTCCGCACCCGTCGCCCGAGGTCCCCGTGCTCCACGCATCGATGATCGTGGTCGGTGACGAGATCCTCGGGGGGTACGTCACCGACACGAACTCCCCGTTCCTGGCCGACCGGCTGCGCGAGCACGGGGTGCCGTTCGCCCGGATCCACGTCGTGCCCGACACGATGGAGGACATCGGGGAGGCCGTCCGCGCCGAGGTGGCACGTGGGGGGCCGCGCGTGGTGGTGACCTCCGGCGGGATCGGCTCGACGCCCGACGATCTGACCTACGAAGCGGTCGCGGCGGCGCTCGACCGACCGCTGGTCGAGGATCCCGTCCTGCGCGAACGCATCGATGGCGCCATTGACTGGTCACGTGAGCAGGGCTACGAGGTCGACGACACCTTCGTGCACAACATCGCCCGCATGGCCCAGATCCCCGCGGACGGTCGGCTGCTGCTGCGGGAGGGTGGTTGGGCCGCTGCCGTGGCCGTGGACGTCGACGGGGGCAGCGATCAGGGTGGGGTCACGGTCGTGATCCTGCCGGGCGTGCCCTCGGAGTTCCGCGCGTTGCTCGAGCACGCGGTCGAGCCGGCGCTGTTCGCCGCCCGCAACGAGGTGCCCGCGGTCCGCGAGGTGACCCACGGGTTCCCGGAGAGCGCCCTGAACGCGACGTTCCTGGTGCTGCAGCGACGCTGGCCCACCGTGAAGCTCGGCTCCTACCCGGGCCGGCCGATGCTCGTGCGGCTCAGCGGGGTGGAGTCCGAGGTCGAGGGTGCGGCCGCCTACGTCGAGGCCGAGCTCGAACGCCTGCGCCGGTCCCCGGGGGGACGCCGCCTCGAATCGCGTTGGTCCGGCGAGGACGACGACCGCGAGAACTCCGCCTGACCCCCGCGCCCCCCCGCTCGACCTGACCTCTCGACCAAGGAGCGAGCCTCCGTGTCCGCCGACCTCCATGCCGCCACCCGTGACGAGCGTCGCCTGATGTTCGTGCACGCCCACCCCGACGACGAGGCCTCCAAGGGCGCCGCGACCGCCGCCCGCTACCTCGACGATGGTGCCGAGGTCACGCTCGTGACCTGCACCGGTGGGGAGGCCGGGGACCTGCTCAACCCCTCGGCGGGCGATGCACGGCCCGACGACATGGGCGCGATCCGAGCCCGTGAGCTGGAGGCGTCGGTCGCCGCGATCGGGTTCACCCGGAACCACGTGCTCGGCTACGTCGACTCCGGCTACCACATGGATCCGGCCGACGTCCCCGACGGGACCTTCGCCCGCACGCCGATCGACGAACCGTCCCGGTTGGTGGCGGGCCTGATCCGCCGTGAGCGGCCCCAGGTCGTGGTCACCTACCCGGAGGACGGCGGCTACCCGCACCCCGATCACATCATGAACCACCTGGTGACCGTGCGTGGGCTGGAGCTGGCCGAGGATCCCGAGGTCGCGCTCGACGACGTCCCCGGGGGCGACGCGGAGCCGTGGCGCGTGCCGAAGGTGTACGCCTCGACCGCGTTCCCGCCCGAGCGCCTGCGGGCCATCCACCAGGGGCTGCTCGACGCGGGGCTCGAGAGTCCCTACACGGAGTGGCTCGAGCAGCGTCGCGACGAACGCGACCCGGGCCCCGACCCCGACACCCGGATCTGGTGCCCGGAGCACTTCGAGCGGCGGGACGCGGCGCTGCGGGCCCACGTGACGCAGATCGACCCGGACGGCTTCTGGTTCGGCACCCCCCGCGACCTCGAACGGGTCCTGTATCCCTACGAGGGCTACCTGCTGCTGCGTTCCGACGTGCTGGTGAACACCCCGGAGGCCGACCTGTTCGCCGGGCTGGACCTGCCGCTGCTGCCCCCGGCGCCCGGGACCGATCCCGCGGATGCGGATGGCCAGGCCACCCCGGTCGGGTCCGACAACGCGCCGGCCGTCGGTCGGTGAGGGTCACACGACGAGGCTGACCTGGCTCAGGCGCACGCGGATCGTGACGCCGGGAGCGCGACCAGGCGATCGCCGCCGGCCCCCTTGGCGCGGTACATCGCTGCATCGACGGCGTCGATGTCGACGGCGTCCGCGGCGAAGATCCCCACCCCCGCGGAGGCCGCCAGCCGAGCGTGCTCCGCGGGTGGCGGGAGATGCTGTTCGCTCCAGGCACGCAGGATGGCGTCGGTCCGGGCGACCGCCTCCTGCTGCGCGACGCCGGGCAGGATCAGGAGCCACTCGTCGCCGCCGCAGCGCACCAGCAGATCGCTGTCGCGGACGTGGGCGCGGACGATCTGCGCGAACAGCCTCAGCGCGGCGTCGCCGACGCTGTGACCGTGGACGTCGTTGACCTGCTTGAAGCCGTCGAGGTCGAACAGCACGACGGCGAGATCCGGAGCCCGGTGCCCGACCCGCGACAGGAACCGATCCAGGAAGCGCCGGTTCCACGCACCGGTCAGCGCATCGGTCAGCGCCATGCGCTCCGCGTCGTCCTCGCGCTGCGCGGCGTAGGTCAACGTGCGTCGCCATCCCGCTTCGATCCCCTCGCGCAGGACCTGCTCGGCACGACAGGCAACCCGCTGTGTCACACGTTGGCCCGGTGCCAGCGCCATCTGGACGAGGTCAGGCTCGGCCCGCTCGAGCACCCGTTCCATCTCGCCGACGACCCAGCCCGGATCCGTTCCGACCGTCGCGGAGAACAGCCGTCCGCGCTCCAACGATCCGGCGGCGACGACAGCGCTGAGATCGGTCGCGGCCAGGCCCGCCGACACTGCTTCCGAGACCACGAGCACATCCCACTCGTCACTCATGGGATCCGCGGCGTCGAGGAGCAGGTGGTGCACGCCGGGGGGCAGTTCCGCGGCAGCGACCTCCGCCGGGGTCCCCGCGAACCCGACGATGACGGTGCCGGCCTCGGCGAGGCGGGCGTAGCGCTCGCGTTCGTAGCCGAAGTAGCTGACGTGCTCGAACAACGACACGATGGTGAAATCGTCACCGTGATCGACGAACTGCTGGGCGAGCGCCTCGATCGAACGCGAGACGTGCAGCAGTTCGCGCTTCGTCGCGCTGATCCGTCCGTCGACGGCACGGTGACGGACATGCTCGGGGGCGCGCTGATCGAGGTCCATGTGCGTTCCTCACCACGGATGAGCCGTGACGACCGTTCGCGAAGCGTTCCCCCTTGTTCCCATCGACAGCTGCGCCCCGACCTGTAGGCACTGCAGCTGGGAGATCCGCATCGAGGATCCGATGGTGGGCGATCCACCAACGACGGGCCGAACGCGGTCCGTCCCAGCGGCGCGGCCAGGCGCGGGGATCCGTCAGCGTGCGGAGGGACCCGTGCCGACGCCGCTGCCGTTGGGGCCGTGCCCGTCGTCCACGCCCGGTCCGAGCGCGTTGGCGAGGTAGAACAGGCAGTCCTTGCGCGCCGCGACGACCGTGCGGGTCATCATGACCGGCGTCCCCGGGCGCCGCAGCCGGATGGCGCTGCCGTCGCGCTCGAACCGCTCCTCGGTCACCTCCGCGCCGGTGGCGTCGTGGGCCCGCAGCGGCCAGGGCTGGTCCGGGTGTGCGGTGCCGACGAGGTGGCCGGCGGGGACGGGGACGAAGTTGGCGGCGTCCGCGTCGGGGCGCACGACCAGGTCGACGTCGTCGTCCAGCGCGCCCCCGAACCGCACCCGTGCGTCCGGGCGCAACGTCACCTTCACCAGGTCGCCGAGCAGATCGTGGTCGGTGGGCGCCAACGCGTCCAGGTCCAGGGCGCCGAGGTAGCGACGCACGCCGTCCAACGCGAACGCGAGCGAGCGTCGCCGGCCGGGCAGGCCGCACTCGATGGCCGCGGTCACGATGCGCGGATCGAGCGCCTGCATCAGCGTCGCGGACGCCAGGTCCCAGCGCAGGATCGTGGTCGTGAACAGCCCGGCGAGGGCGATCGAGCGGGGGCTGACCCGCGGCAGGATCGCGTAGAAGGGGTTGTCGCCGGTGTTGTTGTGGATGTCGACGAGCGCGTGCAGGCCGGCGGCCTCCAGGCGGCTGAGGATGTCCGCCGCGGCTGCACGCTGGGGGGTGCTGGCCGGCAGCCCCCAGATCCGGTTGAGATCCTCCTCGTCGTCGAGGAAGCGGTGGGCGAACCCGGGCTCGCGTGCGGCTGCGCGCACGTTGCCGATCACGACGTAGAGGTCGAAGGGCAGCGGGGTGCCGATCGAGCGGCGGTCGTGCAGGACCCGGTGCACGGCGTCCAGACCCGTGGACTCGTCGCCGTGCAGCAGCACGGACACGGCCCGTGGCGCGGTGACCCCGAGGCCCGGCAGCCGCACCAGGGTCGGCACGGCCAGCGCCCGGACCAGCGTGTCGAGGTCCGCGTCGAGCAGCGCGTCCGGGAGCCCGTCGGGGAACCAGCGCGCCGGCGCCTCTGCCGATGCGACGTCCCCCGGGATGGGCGGGCGTGCCGCGTCCGCGAAGGGCGCGGCAGCGGACGAGGACATCGGGGCTCCCTGGCGGTGGACGGTCGTGGGTCATCGGCGCGGGTGGGCCGCAGCGATCGTCCGAGTCTACGAGCCGGCTGCGGACCGGTCGTCGCCCCGCACGTGGCACGAGGTCGCCGCTGCGGGCGCCCGCGTTCGGCACGCACCGACCCGCGGCGTGGTGGCCGCTCGTCGGGCGCGCACCCGGTCCACGGATCGAGCGCTGGAACGGCTCAGAACGGCCGTTCTGGGCCGTTCCAGCGATCCGGCGTCCGACGAGGCAACCCCGGGCAGGGGGTCGGCGAACCAGGTCCTGCACGGCGAGATGCTCCCGACATCACGGTCCCGCCGGCGCACAGCCGCCCCTCCCGAGGCGAGCTCATGACCCCGATCCCACGAAGGTGGATGCCATGTTCCGTACCAACCGCACCGCGCGGCTGCTGGCCGCGACCGCCGCATCGGCGGTCCTGCTGGCCGCCTGCGCCGACGACCCAGCGCCCGTCGACGAGCCCGTCGAGGACGTCGAGTCCGACGAGCCCGAGGCGATGGAAGAGGAGCCCGAGGAGGACGTCGACGACGCCGACGAGTCCGACGAGATGGACCACGACGCGATGGACGTCGAGGTCACGGCCGAGACCCTGCGCGCCAGCCTGAACCGGCTGCTGCAGGAGCACGTCTACCTCGCCGGTTTCGCGACCGGGGAGTTCCTCAGCGGCAACGAGGCCGGCTTCGAGGCCGCCGCGACCGAGCTGACCCAGTCCAACACCGGTGAGCTCGCCGACCTCGTCGGCAGCGTCTACGGCGACGATGTCCGGGAGCAGTTCTTCGGCTTCTGGAACAGCCACATCGACATGTTCGTCGACTACACCGTCGCGCTCGACGCCGGTGACGAGGAAGGTCAGCAGGACGCGGTCGACCGTCTGCTCGGGTACGCCGAGGAGCTCGCGATGACCTTCGAGACCCTGACCGAGGGCGAGCTGCCGGCCGAGGCCACGCAGCCAGAGATCGAGATGCACATCACCACGCTGGCCGCGGCGGTCGACGCCCAGGCCGCCGGTGACGCCGACGCCGCGTTCACCAACCTGCGTGAGGCCGCCCACCACATGGACGGCATGGCCGAAGCACTCGCCGGTGCCATCGCCGCCCAGCACGGCATCGAGGGGGACGCCTCCAGCGACCTCGCCGGTGTCCGCTCCGAGCTCAACGCCCTGCTGCAGGAGCACGTCTACCTCGCCGGTGCCTTCACCGGTCAGGCGCTCTCCGGTGGCGACAGCGTCGAGGCAGCACAGAACGCCCTGCTCGCCGGCAACACCGAGGACCTCGCCGACCTGGTCGACGCGGTCTACGGCGACCGGATCGAGCGTGACGACTTCGTGCAGTTCTGGAACAGCCACATCCTGATGTTCGTGGCCTACACCGAGGGTGTGGCCGAGGGCGACCAGGAGGCCCAGGACGCGGCGGTCGCCGACCTGCAGGCCTACGGCGCCGAGCTGGCGCAGGTCTTCGAGGACCTGACGCTGGGCGAGCTGCCCGCGGACGCCTCCACCCCGCTGATCGTCGAGCACGTCACCACGCTGCTCCCCGCGATCGACGCCCAGGGCGAGGGGGACGCGGCAGCGGCCTACGAGAACCTGCGTGAGGCTGCCCGCCACATGGAGGGCATCGCCTTCCCGCTCTTCGACGCGACGGTCGCGTCGCTCTGACCCACCGCCAACGCAGAGGCCCGGATCCGCGCACGGCGCGGGTCCGGGCCTCGGCCCATGAGGAGCACACGATGCGCCACACGATCCGCACCACCACCGTCTGTCTCGCGCTCGTGCTGGCAGCCTGCGGCGGGGTCGATGACGCCGCCCCGGTCGACGAACCCACGGCGGAGACCGAGACCCGGAGCGACACCGCCACGGACGCGATGGACGACACCGACTCCGATGCCGACGACACCAGCGACGACGCGGACGCCGGCGACGCGGAACAGACCGATCAGGTCGACGCCCGCAACATCAACTTCGAGCCCGCCGACATCGAGGTGACCGTGGGCACGACGGTCACGTTCACCAACCAGGACATCGTGCGCCACACGGTGACCTCCGGGCCCTCCGGTGAGCCCGACGGGACCTTCGATCTGCCGCTCGACGCGCAGGGGGACGAGGTCACGTTCACCTTCGACGAGCCGGGGACCTACGACTACTACTGCGACCTGCACCGCGCCATGGTCGGCACGGTCACCGTCACCGACTGATCCGCCCCGCCGACCGCCCGTCGATCGACCCCGCAGCCCCGCCCCCCGCCGCCGGGGGGGGGCGGGGCGCGACCCGGGGGTCCCCCG
>JAFIEQ010000138.1 GCA_020832455.1 Nitriliruptoraceae bacterium | reverse complement strand
CCATCCTGGGGTGGGGAAACGTGGGTTCGTGGGCCGCCAGGTTCGCCGCCTTTGTCGGGTCCGGGGGCGGCGCCGTCAGCTACGTCCACGGCGGGGTGTACGCCCCACAGGGGCTCGACGTGCGCGCGGCCTGGGAGCATGCCGGCCACCGCGGGTCGCTCGAGGGGCTCGAGGGCGCCGAGCCGATCACCAACGACGACCTGCTCGAACTCGACGTCGAGGTGCTCATCCCCGCCGCACTCGGGGAGGTCATCACCGAGCACAACGCCGACCGCGTCCAGGCCGATCTCATCGTGGAGGCCGCGAACCACCCGGTGACCCCACCGGCCGACGCGGCGCTGCACGATCGTGGGGTCCTCATCGTCCCCGACATCCTCGCCAACGCGGGCGGGGTCATCGTGTCGTACTTCGAGTGGGTCCAGAACAACCAGGAGATGCGCTGGGACCTCGAGGACGTGAACCGACGGCTCGAGCGCAAGCTGTCGGACGCCTACCGCGAGTGCCGCGACTTCCAGGCGGCCCACGACGGCGAGCGCCTCAGCCTGCGGGAGGCCGCGTTCTCCCTCGCCGTCGAGCGCGTGGTCCACGTCGCGTCGCTCCGCGGCTACCTGTGAACCGACCGACCCGGCGCAGCGGCGCGCATCGGCTCAGTGGGAGGCGCCGCCCTCGACGTCGGTGACCACCCGTCGCCGAGCCCGCCCGACGCCGCCCCCGGTCCCGAAGGTGAAGCCCTCCGGCACCGCGTCCGCGCGCTGCTCCGCGAGTTCGATGACGACCTCGTCGAGGGTCGGGTTGATGAGCGCCACGTCACCGATCCGCACGGTGGGCACGGTCTCATCCCCGTCGGCGGCACGCCGGACGAACGTGGCCGCCTGCTCGTCCTGCCAGATGTCGTGGGCGTCGTAGGCGAGACCGACACCGTCCATGCGGCGCATCAGCGCGCCGCAGAAGCCACAGCCCGGCCGCCAGTACACCTGCACCGCCGCCGCATCGGCGTCACCGGGCGCCGCCGAGCCGCCGTCGGCCGCCTCGGTCACGGTCTCCCCGTCGCGACGATCACCCATGTTCGCCTCCTCGCCGGTCCTCGGCCACCAGCCGTCGGTCCGCCACCGACGACGACCCACATGATGGCCTGTCCCGGCACGCCGCGCACCCCGACGAGCGGACGGTCCGACGCGGTGCGGGATCAGCCGGAGACCGGGACGCCGACGGACGGCAGACCGGGGTCCGCCGGCTGGTCGATGCTTCGGAAGCTGGTGACGTGGATGAAGATGGCGATCGCCGCGCGGATCTCGGGGTCCAGCGTCCCGAGGGACGCTCCCGCGGACCAGCCCGGGCCCCCGTGCCGCTCCGCGACGTTGCGGATCACGGCCTTCAGGTCGACGGCCTGCGGGTCGCCCTGCGGATCGGGCAACAGGATGGTCACCGCCACCTGATCACCGGCGACCGGTGGGGCACCGTCACCGACGAGGCGCAGCCCGTGCTGGGACAGGTCGGTCACGGTTGCGGCCCGACCGTCGACGTGCGCGCGCAGGCTGGTCGGGACGCGGAACGCGGCGCGGTGCTGGCGACGGCGTCCCACCGACACCAGGGCGGTGCCGATCATCGCGATCTCCAGGCACGCGAAGACGGCGACGACTCCCAACGCGACCGGTGGGAGCGCTGGCAGCACGGTGCGCTCGGCCAACTGTTCCCCGAGACGGACGCCGAGCCCGGCGAGCAGGACGACGCCGATCAGCAGGGGGAGCTTGGCGTGGCGCAGCAGCGCTGCCGCGCTCGAGGTCCCGTTGACCTTCGGCGTGACCTTGAACGTCGTCGCACCCGGCAGCAGCGAGGCGAGGACCGCCCAGGAGTACGCCGCGGTCGTGAGCACCTGCCACCGCAGCGCGTCTCGGTGGCGCAGGTGGCCGCGACCGAGTGCGGTCCCCGCGAGGGTGGACACGACGATCTGCGCCGCCCAGATGATGGCGAACTCGCGCAGCCCGATCGCGGCCGGGACGACACCGGCCCACAGCGCCGCGGCGATGACCGCCCAGAACACCAACCGCTGCAGGCCGGAGAGGAACCAGACGCCCGTCGCCAGGAAGTGCAGCCGCTGCAGGGGGCGCAGGGCCGGGTTGCGCAAGGGGCCGTCGGGCGTGCGCAGCGTGGCGAGGTTGCCCGTCGCCCACCGGCCCCGCTGGACCAGGAAGGCCTCCAGGGTGTCGGGAGCGAGTCCGCGCACCAGCGCGCGGTCGTGGACACGCGCGACGTAGCCGTGCGCGATCATCTTCAGCGTCGTGTGGTAGTCCTCGGTGATGGTCTCCGTCGCCACCCCACCCACGGCGGTCAGCGCCTCACGTCGCAGCACCGCGGCCGACCCGCACCAGAAGGCGGCGTCGTGGCGGTCCCGCCCGGGCATCAACACCCGGTAGAACAGCGACTGCTCGTGGATGTCGGTCATCGGGACGTGCTGGAAGCTGTCGAGGTTCACGAACTCGTGCGGGGTCTGCACCACCGCGACCTCGGGATCGTCGAAGTAGCCCACCGTGTGCAGCAGGATGTCGGGGTCCGGGACGTGGTCGGCGTCGAGCACGAGCACGAGGTCGGCCGCATCCGCCGCGGTGGCCTCCAGCGCGGCGTTGATGTTGCCGGCCTTCGCGTGTCGGTTGTCACCGCGGACGCGGTAGGTGGCGCCGTAGAGGGCCGCGAGCTCGCGCATGTGCTCACGCCGGCCATCGTCGAGCAGGTGGACCTCGACGTCGGGGTAGCGGATGGCCGCGGCCCCGGCCAGGGTGGCCTCGACCACCTCGGCGGCCTCGTCGTAGGTGCACACGAAGACGTCGACCGATGGCACCGTCGAGGTGGGTGGTCGCGGCCCCGGGGGCGGCGGGACCCGCCAACCCTGCAGGGCGTTGAGCCCGAGGGCCACCACGCCGTAGGCCTCGGCGGCCCACAGCGCCCAGAAGGCGATGGGGTTCGTCCCCGTGGACGTCGCCATGACCCGCCAGGTCAGGTAGGCGAGGCCGATCGCGACGGCGACCAGCACGAGCGCCTGCACGACCGGTTCGCGGTACCACCAGTGACGGGCGGGCGCACGGACCGGGTCGTCGGCGGAGGCCGACGAGGGCGTGACCGGCCCCTGCTCCGGGGGCAGGGGCGAGCGGTGGGTGACGGACATCGACGGACCGATCCGGGGGCGCCCGATCACCGTGATCGGGCGGTTGGTACCCCCAGCAACGGCACCTCGAGCACCGGACTTGAGCACTGGCCCGACCGAGGCCTACCGGTCGGCGGGGTCGTCGCCGAGGTCCGGGACGAACGCATCCGGACGCACCCGGGTCACCGCTGCCTCGACCCGATCCGGGCGCTCACGGTGGATCGAGTGCCCCGCGTCGACCGACTCGTGGTGGAGCCGTCGCCCATCGGCGAGCGCGGCCGCGCGGACCGGATCGAGCAGCCCGCCCCGCGCGGGATCCGCGGACAACCAGGCGACCGGAGCGCGCCACGCCTCGACCGACGCCCACAGGTCCCAGGGGTCGTTGTCGTCGAGCACCGCGTCCACGACGTCGGGGGTCACGAGCGCCGTCGCGGTGACCTTGCGCCACACGTCACGCTCCGACCAGTCGGGGTTCGCGGTGCGGACCTGCGCCGCATCCAGCCCGTGCGCCTCGGCGCGCAACTGCTGGCGTAGTCCCTCCCGGACCGACGGCCGCAGATCCATGACCGGATCGACCAGCACCGCGGCCGCGATCCGCTCGTCGGTCGCGAGCAGGTGGGCGGCGATGGCTCCGCCGAGCGAGTGCCCGACCAGCAGCCCCGGCCCACTGCCGAGCGTGCGCACGTCCGCCGCCAGCGTCGCGAGGTCGAAGCGGTCCGCGGTCGGACTCCGCCCGTGGCCACGCAGATCGGGCGCGACCACCAGCCAGCCGGCCGCGGCCAGCGACGAGCCCAGACGCCACCAGCAGGTCCCATCCGAGCACAACCCGTGGATCAACAGCGCCCAGCGTCGACCCGACGGGTTGGACACGTGGGTCTGCAGGCGGACCGGCGGGCCCGCGCCACGCGGATCCACGACCGCGTCGCCGCTCAGGGACGCACCGCGGGCAGCAGTCCCATGGCGTCCTTCGCGCGCGCCAACGTCGGCACCGCGATCGCCCGCGCCCGCTCCGCGCCGGCGGCGAGGATGCGTTCCACCTCGGCGCGGTCGGCATCCAGTTCCGCGTAGCGCTGCTGGATCGGCCGGAGCAGTTCGATGACCGCCTCGGCCACCGCTGCCTTGAAGGCTCCGTAGCCCTGCCCGTCGTACTCGGCGGCCAGCACCTCGACGTCGCCACCCGTCGCCGCCGCGAGGATCTCGAGCAGGTTCGACACGCCCGGCTTCTGGGCGCGGTCGTGGCGGATGTCGCCCGCGGAGTCGGTCACCGCGCTCTTGAGCTTCTTCTCGATCCGCTTGGGTTCGTCGAGGACGTAGATGATGCCCTTCTCGCTCGACGAGGACTTCGACATCTTCGCGGTCGGGTCCTGCAGGTCCATCACCCGCGCCGCCGCCGGGGGGTGGACCGCCTTCGGGAGGGTGAAGACCGGATCTTCCGGGGCGAACCGGTGGTTGAAGCGCTGCCCGATGTCGCGGGCGAGTTCGATGTGGTGGCGCTGGTCCTCACCGACCGGCACCTCGTCGGCGTGGTAGAGCAGGATGTCGGCGGCCTGCAGGACGGGGTAGTCGAACAACCCCACGCTGACCGACTCGCCCCGGCCCTCGGACTTCTCCTTGAACTGGGGCATCTTGCGCAGCTCGCCGAACCCGGCGACGCAGTTGAACAGCCACGTGCACTCGGCATGCTCGGCCAGGTGGGACTGCACGAACAACACGGAGCGGTCCGGGTCCACCCCGACGGCGAGCATCCCGGTCGCGAGCTGCACGGTGCGTTCGCGCAGCGTGGCCGGATCGTGCTCGGCTGGTGCCGTCATGGCATGCAGGTCCACGACGCAGTAGACGCAATCGCGGTCGTCCTGCATCCGCACCCAGTTCTGCCACGCCCCGAGCAGGTTGCCGAGGTGGGGGTCACCGGAGGGCTGCATGCCGGAGAAGACGCGGGTCACGGGGCGGATCCTGGGGGTGTTGGGGGACGGCGAGACTCAGAGCATGTCGGCGACGGCCGAGCGCTCCTCCTGCAGCTCCGCGACGGTGGCGTCGAGCTTGCCCTGGGCGAAGCTCGACAGCTCGAGGCCCTGGACGATCTCGTAGTTGCCAGCCCCGTCGGTGGTCACCGGGAAGCCGCAGATCAGGCCCTCGGGGACGCCGTAGGAACCATCCGAGACGACGGCCATGGAGACCCAGTCGCCGTCCGCGGTGGGGACCCCACCGGCCCAGTTCGCGACGTGGTCGACCAGCGCGTTCGCGGCGGAGGCCGCCGAGGACGCCCCGCGGGCATCGATGATGGCCTTGCCCCGCTGCTGGACGGTCGTGAGGAACTCCCCCTCGAGCCAGGCCCGGTCCTCGATGACGTCGGTCACCGGGCGGCCACCGATCCGCGCGTTCTCGAAGTCGGGGACCATCGTGGGCGAGTGGTTGCCCCACACGGCCAGGTTCGACACCTCCGCGACCGACACCCCCGCCTTGCGCGCGAGCTGCGACTTGGCCCGGTTCTCGTCGAGGCGGACCATCGCGGTGAAGCGGTCGATCGGCACCCCGTCGGCGTTGGCGGCGGCGATGAGCGCGTTGGTGTTCGCCGGGTTGCCGACGACCGCCACCTTCACGTCGCTGGCGCCGTGGTTCGCGATCGCGCTGCCCTGACCGGTGAAGATCGCCCCGTTGTCCTTGAGCAGGTCCGCGCGCTCCATACCCGGGCCGCGCGGCTTCGCGCCGACCAGGCAGGCCATGTGCACCCCGTCGAAGGCGACCTCCGCGGCATCGGTCAACTCGATCCCGGCGAGCAGGTCGAAGGCGCTGTCGTCGAGCTCCATCGCGACGCCCTCGAGGGCCGGCAGGGCCGGCGTGATCTCCAGCAGCCGCAGCTCGACCGGGGTGTCGGGACCGAACATCTGCCCGGAGGCGATCCGGAACAGCAGCGCGTACCCGATCTGCCCGGCGGCACCGGTGACCGCGACACGGACGGGGGTGGTCATACAGCCAGCTCCTCGGACGGTGGGAGGGGAGGACCCCGAGCCTAGCGATGCGTCCGGATCGGCTCGTTGCCCGGCTCCGGCCGGCGGGCTCCTACCCTGCGCGGCCCGGGCGACGACGAGGGAGCCGCCACCGTGACGTCGCCCGATCGCCTCCTGGCCGCCTGCTACGACCCGTTGCTGTCGCTGGCCGAGCGGGGATGGCTCGGACGCCGTCGGGCGCGGCTGGTCCGCGCGACCGAGGGCACCGTCGTGGAGATCGGCGCGGGCACGGGCGGGAACCTGCGCCACCTCACCGCCGACGACCGCGTCGAGCGTTGGATCGCGACCGAGCCGACCGCGGCGATGCGCCGGCGCCTCGACGAGCGGGCACGTGAGGCCGCCGCCCGCACCGGCCGGACCATCGAGGTCGTGGCCGCTCCGGCGGAGTCACTCCCGGTGCCCGACGGTGTGGCCGACACCGTCGTCAGCACGCTCACCCTGTGCACGGTGCGCGATCCGGTCCTGGCACTGGCGGAGATCCGGCGGGTGTTGGCGCCCGGGGGGAACCTGCTCGTCATCGAGCACGTCGCCGCCGACGGGAGCTGGCGGCGGGTGCAGCGTGGCATCGAGCCGCTGTGGCGTCGGGTCGCGGGCGGCTGCCACCTCACCCGGGATCTCGGCGCGCTGTTGACCGACGCGGGGTTCACGACCGACGGGCTCGAACTGCTGGGTGATGGTCCCGAGGGGGACGGCCGCCGTCGGGGGCTGATGCCGATGGTCGCCGGGCGGACCCGGCACGACGCCGACGTCTGACGCCGGCGCGTCGACCCCGTCGCCCGGCGTCAGCGACGCGGCAGTCCGCGGCGTTCCCGGGCGGCCTCGAGGGTGTTCTGCAGCAGCATCGTCACCGTCATGGGGCCCACGCCGCCGGGCACCGGCGTGATCGCACCGGCCACCTCCGCGACCTCGTCGAAGACCACGTCGCCGACGAGCGAGCCGTCCGCGGCTCGGTTGGTGCCGACGTCGATCACGGTGGCACCCGGACGCACCATGTCCGCCGTGATGAGCCCGATCCGCCCGACCGCCGCGACGAGGACGTCGGCCCGGCGGCAGACCTCACCGAGGTCACGGGTGCGAGAGTGGGCCAGCGTCACGGTCGCGTCGCGGCCCTTGAGCGTCAGCATCACCGACAGCGGACGACCCACCAGGTTCGAGCGCCCCACCACGACGATGTCCGCCCCAGCGGTGTCCACACCGGCGTGTTCGAGGATCTCCAGCACGCCGTAGGGGGTGCAGGACAGGAAGGTCGGGTCCCCCACCGCCAGCCGCCCCGCGGTGTAGGGGTTGAGCGCGTCGACGTCCTTGGCCGGATCGATCAGCTCCTGCACCGGCCGGGGATCGAGGTGGTCCGGCAGCGGCAGCTGGACCAGGATGCCGTCGACCGCGTCATCGGCGTTGAGCTGGGCCACGAGCGCCTCGAGCGCCTCCTGCGAGGTATCGGCCGGCAACACGTGCTGCTCGGAGCGCATCCCCGCGGTCTCCGAGGCGCGGTGCTTCATCCCGACGTAGACCTGTGAAGCGGGGTCCTCCCCCACGATCACGGCCGCGAGCCCCGGCTGGATGCCGTGCTCCTCACGCAGCGCGGCGACCTCGGTCCCGATCCGGGAACGGACCTCCGCGGCGAGCGCCTTGCCATCGATCACGGTCGCGGACATGTCGCCCTCCCGGGTGCTGGGTGCTCGGTGGTGCTCGGTGGTACGCGGCTGCCCGCGCTGGCGGCGGGACGTCAGTGCCGGAAGTGGCGCCGCCCCGTGAAGACCATCGGGATCCCGTGCTCGTCGGCGGCGGCGATGACCTCATCGTCGCGCACGGAACCACCGGGTTGCACGATCGCCGCGATCCCGGCGGCCGCCGCCGCGTCGGGACCGTCACGGAACGGGAAGAACGCATCGCTGGCCAGCACGGACGCGACGTGTGCGTCGCCGGCGCGCTCCACCGCCAGGCGGACGCTGTCGACCCGGCTCATCTGCCCCGCACCGACCCCGACGAGCTGGCCGTGGCGCGCGAGCACGATGGCGTTCGACTTGGTGTGCTTGGCCGCGATCCAGGCGAAACGCAAGTCGGCGAGCTGGTCCTGATCCGGTTGCGCCTGCGTGACGACGCGCCAGTCCTCGCCGGGATCGGGTTCCGCGTCGAGATCCTGGACGAGGATGCCGCCCCCGATGCTGCGTAGCGTGCGGACCACCCCGCCCGGCCGGGCGTCGGGGAGCTCCAGGACCCGCAGGTTGGTCTTGGTCCGCAGGACCTCGAGCGCCTCGGGGTCGAACCCGGGGGCGATCACGACCTCCGTGAAGATGTCGACGATCCGGGACGCGGTGGCGACGTCCAGTCGACGGTTCGCCGCGACGATGCCGCCGAACGCGCTGACGGGGTCACCCTCCAGCGCCCGGTCGTAGGCGGTGACCAGGTCCGCCGCGACCGCGAAACCGGCCGGGTTGGTGTGCTTGATGATGGCGACGGCCGGCTCGTCGAGTTCGATGGCGAGCTGCCAGGCCGCGTCCGCATCGATCAGGTTGTTGTACGACAGGTCCTTACCGTGCAACTGGGTCGCGTCGGCGACGCCGCTGGACGCGGGATCCGCGTAGAGCGCGGCCCGCTGGTGGGGATTCTCGCCGTAGCGCAGGGTCGCACGTCGCGGCAGCGCGACCGAGAGCTGGGGCGGGGCGGGCTCGTCGCGTACGAACCAGCTCGCGACGCCGGCGTCGTAGGCGGCCGTGTGTGCGAACGCGCTGGCCGCCAGGCGACGACGCAGCGCCGCGGTCAGCCCCCCGTGGTCGGCGAGGTCCTGCAGCACGGCGGCGTGGTCGGCGGGGTCGACCACCACCCCGACCGACCCGTGGTTCTTGGCGGCGGCCCGCAGCATCGTGGGCCCACCGATGTCGATCATCTCGATGACGTCCGCATCGGGAGCGCCAGAAGCGACCGTGTCCGCGAAGGGGTAGAGGTTGCCGACCACCAGGTCGATGGCCTCGATGCCCAGATCGGCCAGCTCGGCCACGTGCGCCGGGTCCGTCCGGTCCGCCAAGATCCCGGCGTGCACGGACGGGTGCAGGGTCTTGACCCGACCGTCGAGACACTCCGGGAAGCCCGTCAACGTGGCCACGTCGACCACGTCGACGCCGGCCTCCCGCAGCATCCTCGCGGTCGAACCGGTGGACACGAGCTCCACGCCGTGGTCCGCGAGTGCCCGGCCGAAGGCGTCGATGCCCGTCTTGTCGAAGCAGCTCACCAGAGCACGGCGGACGGGGGTGACGGGGGGCTGGCTCACGGCGTGCTCCGGTCGGATGGGGGCGGGGGTCGGGATGAGAGGGCGGGGGTCGGGATGAGAGGCCGGGGTCGGGATGAGAGGCCGGGGTCGGGATCGGGCGGGGTCGGGATCGGGCTGGGGTCGATCAGGGAGCGTCGGAGCCGGCGATCGGCTCCCAGGCGGATGCCACACCCGAGCGCAGGACACGACGCCCGTCGATCGCCAGTTCGCCGCGACACAGCCACCGCACGCAGCGCGGCAGCAGCTCGTGCTCGACGGCCTGCAGGCGCGCGTGCAAGCTCGACTCGGTGTCGTCGGCGTGGACCGCCACCGGGACCTGGGCCACGATCGGCCCGTGATCCACCTCCTCGTCGACGAGGTGCACGGTGACCCCGGTCACCGACACGCCGTAGGCGAGGGCGTCCCGGACGGCGTGGGCCCCCCGGAACGCCGGGAGCAGCGACGGATGGACGTTGAGCACGCGGTCCGGCCAGCCGTGGAGGAACGCCCCGGACAGGATGCGCATGAACCCGGCGAGCACGACGACCTCGACGTCGTGTGCGTGCAGGTCCGCGCGCAGGCGGGCCTCCCAGGCATCGCGGTCGTCGCCCCCCGCCCGCGGTCGGGGGCCGGGCGCGCTGGCGGGGGCCCCCGCCCGGGGGGGCGCCCCCCCCGCCCGCGGTTGGCGGGCCCCCCCCCCCCC
>JAFIEQ010000004.1 GCA_020832455.1 Nitriliruptoraceae bacterium | reverse complement strand
CCCCCCCCCCCCCCCCCCCCCCCCCCCCCGCAAACCCCCCCCCCCCCGTCGCGCCCCCCCCGCGGATCCACCAGCCTCCCAGAACGGGTAGTTGCCGCTCAGGAGCCGCCGATCACGACCAGGTTTGGGTCCTTACCCGGACACGGCTCACCCTCTCCAGCCTCACAGGAGTTGCCGGCACCTTCGGTGTTCTGTGCGAACTTGACGGTGCCGTCGTCCTCGAACTGACCCGGCTGGCCGCCACCCGTACCGGTCGGCGTCGCTTCGACGCCCGATACGAGAACCACCAGCTCAGGGCGCAGCCACTTTGGACCTGCCATCGCTCATCCCCTACTTCGGAGGTGGCCCCAAGCCACCAGCCATGCCAGGACGAACGCCCTAGCTGGACGACTATACTTCCGGGTTGGTCGCCAGACCACCTGCGGAGCACCGAAGATCGCTCGCCGTAGTCGTCCGATCCCGTGGAGGCACGATTGACGACCATCGGCGGCCTCCTCCACGCCGTTGTCCGGTGGAGCGACGTCGACCCCCGTGCCCTCGCTGACGAGCTCGAGGTGATGGCGAGGGCCACGGGGCACCTCGCAGGTCCGATCGGAACCGTCACCGGCTCGACCGATGCTGGTGCGCCCATGGTCTGGGCCGTCGGCCGGACGACCGTCGCCGGCGCCAGCGCCAGCGCCAGCGACGGACTGGTAGCCGATACCCGCCGCCCCGGCGTACTCGCCCTCGACCTCGACGTCCACGAGGTGAGCGGACACGCCGGACCACCACCAGCCGATGCTGAAGGCCCGGCGGCGCTGGTCCTCGATCTCCTGCAGGAGTCAGGCCCCGCCGGACTGTCGAGGATGTACGCCGACGGCGCGTTCATCCTCGTCGACCCTGACCGCCGTCGGGTCGTCTTGTGGCGCGACCCACTCGGGACGCGACCGCTGTTCATCGCGCGCATCCCGCGAGGCCTGGTCCTGGCGAGCGACCTGCGGTCCGTGGTCGCCCATCCTGAAGTGGCGGGAAGGCTCGACCTCGCCTACGCCCACGCGCTGCTGCTCGACCATGCCTTCTTCCACCCCACCCGCACACTGATCGATGGGGTCACGAAGGCCGTTCCCGGGGACCTGCTGGAGCTCGGGGCGGATGAGGGCACCCGCCACCCCACCTGGCGACCGTCGGAGATCCCGGCCCGCACCGGTTCTTCACTTCCCGACCTCGCCGCGGAGGCATGTGCCCTGACCCGTGAGGCGGTCCGCTGCCGACTCGGAACGGACCGTTCGACGACGGCTGCGCACCTCAGCGGCGGATTGGACTCCTCGAGCATCGCGGTCCTGGCCGCACGGGAACTGCGAGCCCAGGGCGACGAACTCGTCGCGGCCTACTCGTGGGCTCCTTCGCCCGATGCGTTCGGGCCCGTGCGGCCCGACGAACGCTGGCTGCCCCAGCAGGTGGCGGACGACGAGCAACTGCTCCTGCGCTGGTCCCAGCTGAACGAGGACGACGTCGACGACTTCCTCTACCGCGACATCGCCCTGCGCCCCCGGGAGACGTTGCACTTCGAGATCGGGGTGAGCCGCGTCGCCGCCGAGGCTGGTGCCCGCCAGATGATGTCCGGCTGGGGTGGCGATGAGTTCCTGGTCTTCAACGGTCGCGGGTACTTCGCTGACCTCGCTCGACGCGGCCGGATCATCGCGACCCATCGGGCACTCGACGAGCATGCTCGGATCCTCGGGCGCACGCCCTGGCGTTCGTGGCGAGCCCGCGTCGCGGTTCCGCTGCTGCCGCAGCGACTCATCCACCATCGTCGACGGGTCGTGCGGACCGATCTTCCGTCGGAGCTTCGGCCTGCGGTCGCCCGGCAGTTGGCTGCGGTCGAACCGCTCCGCCATCCATCGCTCGTCGAGCGACCTGGTGTACGGCGCATGCAACTCGACCTGCTGAACCACGGCCACCTCAGCAACCGGATGGATGCGTGGGCGTCGCGAGGCGTCGAGGTCGGCATCCTCTACCGGTTCCCGATGCTCGACCGACGCCTGGTCGAGTTCGCGCTGTCGCTCCCCCCAGAGGCGTACATGCATGCCGGTTGGAAGCGGTGGATCTACCGGGAGGCGATGAACGGCGTCCTGCCCGACGCGGTGCGCTGGAACCCGGACAAGTTCGATGTCGCCGCCGCCGCACACCTCTCGTCACTGCACCGCAGGGTCATCCCGACGCGCGGGCCCGTGCGTCTCGAGGAACACCGGGACAACCCGTACGTGGACGTGGACGTCCTGCTCGACCGAACGCACGTCAGCCCGTCCAACACCGCTGGCAACGCCCTGTGGCTCGCGTTCTGCTCGCTCAGCCCCCCGGACTGACGTCGATCAGGCCCTGGGAGTCCAGTTGCGCGAGGAACGCGACCACGTCGGCGGCGCACTGCTCAGGTTCGACCTCGTAGGTCTCGGTGAGGTCCGCGCACAGCTGCTCGATTTGCACGGGCTGCTCGAGGCGGTCCCAGATGGCCTTGCCCACATCGCGGACCCCGAAGTAGCGACCGCGCTCGACGTCGAGCATGACCGTTTCGTCCCTGCTCAGCTCGTTCGCGAACAGCGCATCACGCCGCTGCACGACGGAGGACATCTCGATCTTCGCCACGCTCACTCTCCAGTCCGGGGCCGTCCATCGAGGATCGGTCGGCCGTCAGGTGTCAGGGGCTCGAGGACGCGACCGTCCGCTCGACGAGGTCGGCGAGCTGCTCCAGCTCGAAGCGCTCCGTGGGTCGCCGCACCCGTGAGACCGTCGCGCTCTTCGTCACGAGGCTAGCCAGACGGAAGTGCTCGGGACGGCGAGCCAACCCATCGAGGAGCAGCCCCCGGTAGGTGTGCTCCATGACCATCCCGAAGGCCTCGAACGCGGAGACCTCCTCCACGCTGACCTCCACGTCCGGGCCAGGGTCCAGGATCAGCAGGTGCCGCAGCGGCCGCGGCTCCCGGGCGAAGCCGTCAGGCACCTGGATCTCGAACTTCTCCATGCTCGCTCGCGTGCGCGGCAGTGCGCTGGTGTCCATCTGGAAGCGAGCAGCGGAGTCGGCCCACAGCCGCGTCCGTGGGTAGGCGGGGATGACCCAGGCGGCTCCGTCGGGACCCTCCTCCACCGCGCAGACATCATCCACGACCATCCGGTGGCCACGCCGCAGCAGTTCGTTGAGCAACGTGGACTTACCCGCGCCGGACACCCCGGCGAAGAGCGCGACCCCGTCGTCGGTGGCGATCCCGCTGGTGTGCAGCACGAGGAAGCCGCGCTGGTTCAGCAGCACGCCCATGCACGTGCCGAGCAAGTACACGCGGACATCGGCGTCCTCGACGCCATCGAGCGGCTCGACCACGATCCTCGAGCCGCCCCGGACGAAGAAGGCGCCGACGTCTGGGACGCGTAGCAGGAACTCGGTCGCGTTGGCCTCGTGGTAGCGACTGCGCTGCAGCGGCTCGTCGAGATGGTCAGGGACCGAGCCACGCGAGATGTCGACGTCGGTCACCACGGGAGCATCGGAACTGTCACCCAAGGAAGGGAGTTCCGGTAGCTCCACCTCGGAGCAGAACAGCAGCCCGTAGGCGGTGACGATCGGGGGGCTCTCGCCGTGGCCGGACATCGTCGGGTTGCTCATCGGGTTCGTCCCTGCCTGGTGACCGGTGAGGGCTGCTCGGACATCCTCCGCCGGGCACGTGTCGCCTTGATCCGGCCGAGTACCAGGCGCCGGCAGTACGGACCCGGCTCGTCTGGGTACTCGGCGGCGACCGCAGGGGCGGGCGGGAACACCTCACGAAGCCACCAGCGCAGTGTCTCGACGACGCGCCCCTTGCCCAGCAGAGGGAGGATGTTCTGACGGAACCGGAACCGGCGACGGCCCTCGCTACCACGCATGCGGATGTCTGGCCGCCAGAGTCGGTGCCAGATCCAAGACCGAAGGCCCAACCGCGGCGGGGTGGGCTGGACCTCCGGCCGGAGTCTCACGCCCAGATCAGCCTCGATCACATCCATGGCCCACTCAGCGAGGTGCTCGATCCCCTCGCCGCGAGCGAGTGCGAGAACCCGCTCCCAGGTCGCGTCCCCGCCGCGCATGATCCGGACCACATCCGCGTAGCCGAGCAACCGCTGGAACCGGTCCTTGCTGAGATGGATCAGGAGGAGGAGGAGCGTCCAGTCGTCGCTCAGGACCCGGATCGGGCGACCGTCCTCCAGCGCGATCTCCTGCGTAGACGCCCAGGCTTGCCCGGCCTGACGGGTCCACACCCCCAGCTTCAACGGATCGACGTGGACGTCGACCTCGAGGTCGTCCACCTGAAGCGTGACGGACTGGATCTGCCGGCGGGCCACCATGCGATCCAGCCCGCTCAGCCAAGGATGATCGGGTTGTAGCGCAGCAACCAGTCCGACCAGTGCCCTCCGGTCGTGTGGCAGCATCCAGAGATCAACGTCTGAGCTAGGTCGCTCACCAGCGCGACCGTAGAAGCGATGCTCGATCGAAGCGCCCTTCAGCACGATGACCTCGACACCGTGCTGCTCTGCCGTATCGAGACATAGGTCGAGCAGCCGTCGGATCTGGGCCTGGTGGGCCTGGATCCGCAGGTCGAGCATCGCGACGTTCAGATCGCCCGCGCCACGGTCGCGTAGGTGGGTGCAAAGCAGGCCGGTCATCCGATGTTCGATCGCCTGAGCGATCAGCTCGCCGTCCGCGTCCACGTCACCGGGATCGCGACCCGCAGCAAGGTCGACGAGGGCTCGTGCGGGGCGGGTGCCGACGGTCACACCCCGCCTCGATAGCCCTCAGCCTGCAAGGTGAACAGCTCCGCGTAGAGTCCGTCTGCGGACATGAGGTCCTCGTGTGGGCCGACCTCCACGATCCGCCCCTGGTCCAGAACCACGATGCGGTCCGCGGCCCGGCAGCTGGAGAACCGGTGCGACACCAGGACGACGGTGCGCCCCTGTGAAAGCGTTCGGACCTGTTGGAAGATCTCGAACTCCCCGCGCGGGTCGATCGCTGCCGTTGGCTCGTCCAAGATCAGCAGTGGAGCTTCGCGGAAGTACGCGCGTGCCAGGGCGACTCGCTGCCATTGTCCGATCGAGAGATCGCTCCCGCCGACGAAGGATGGACCGAGGAGCGAGTCATATCCAGCGGCCAGGTCGCGGATGAACCCGTCGGCGCCAGCCCGCATGGCTGCATCGCTGACGCTGTCAAGATCGCCGATCGCGCTCGGGACGCCGATGCCAACGTTCTGTTGAGCGGAGAGGAAGTACTTGGCGAAGTCCTGGAAGATGACCGTCACGTGAGCCCGCAGCTCGGTGAGCGGCCGCTCGGACGTGTCGATGCCATCCCAGAGCAACTGTCCGCTGCTCGGACGGTAGAGACCGGCCAGAAGCTTCGTGAGGGTGGTCTTGCCCGAACCGTTCTCGCCGACGAGTGCGATCACCTCCCCCCGATGCAGGGTGAGATCGATGCCGGACAGACTGGGTTCCGATCGGCTCGGATAGGTGAACCCGACGTCGCGGAGTTCGATCGTCTGGAAGGAATCCGCGATCGGTGGGATCGGTGGTTGGATCTGTCGTTCGATGGCATCGGAGCGCTCGACCGCCAGGAAGTCTGTGAACTCGCGGAGGAACAGTGCACCCTCGTACAGCGATCCTGAAGCTCCTGCCAGACCGCGGACCTGGCCGGCCAGGAGGATGACCGCACCGAGCGCTATCGCCGCGTCCGTCGCGCTGAGACGTCCTCCGCGTACGAACATCACCAACAACAGGACCGTGCCAACGGTGACCATCGATGCGAGCAGGGCAGTGCACATCCCGATCCAGAAGCGCTTGCGCGCCATGATCCGCAGGTCGAGCAGACGCTGGTCGTAGAGTTCGTCGTGCTCCCCGCGAAGGTAGGTGGCGCTGCCGAAGGAGCGCACCTCGTGCGCCTCACCCTTCCGACTCATGATGCCGAACAGGTAGCCGCGACGCCTGTCACGTGGGGTCTGCGCGACCGCGAAGCGGTACAGGATCTTCGAGGCGACCCGGTTGAGCACGACCGTTGGCGCGACCCCGACCACGAGTACGAGGATCAGCAGGGGTTCGAGGAACAGCAACGTCACACCCAACGCGCTGACGGTCGCTCCCCCGCGGGCGATACCGATGACTCCCTCGGCGATCTGCAAGGGTCGGCCGCTGGCGTTGACCCGAGCACGCTCCAGGCGGTCGTAGAAGGCGGGTCGGTCGAACTCGATGACGTCCACGCGCGAGGAGATGTCGAGCACCCGGCCAGTGGTGTACTTGGCCACGAGCTCGGCCATGATCCGGCGCTGCTCACCTGCGGCGACGCCCGACATGGCGACCAGGGCGAGCAGGACCCCGAACAACGCGAGGTCTGGCCCCAGGTCGGCGATCTCTGGGATACCCGGAGCCGACTCGAACCGCTGCAGCACTCGACGGACCACCAGCAACTGCCCGGCGAGGGCCAGACCTCCTACGACCTGCAGTACCGCTGCTGCGATGAATTGCCGCGCGGCGGCGGCCATGACCAGCCGAAAGGCTTGGACGATGAGCTCCGGCAATCTTCGGACATCCCGGCGATTGTCCGACGCGTTGAGGATCTCATCGATCGTCGGTCGTGCTCCTGACGTCGTAGCGCCGGGACCTGACTCGGTCGTGGTCATGCCGGACCCTGAGCACTGCGTCGGTACCGACGCGCAGCGACGCGGCCGAGGAACACTCGATCAGCGCCGTACGACGCAAGGGGTCGGTACGGACCGGCCCTGCCGCCGGTGACGATGACGTTGCCGCTACGGACCCAGACGTGTGCGTCGAGCCCGTCTCCGTCGGGTCGGAACCGTGCCCCGTAGTAGTAGGTGGTTGGGATCCCGCGGCGGGACAGTAGCCACCAAGCCGTCAGAGCCTGCGGGTAACAGTTGCTGTTGGTCGGAGTGAAGCGAGCCAACCGGGCGATCATCGCCCCGACACGGTAGGCGTAGCGCTCCTCAGCCTCGGACAGGTCGTCCCGCACGGTCTCGTGCGTCTCCCTGCCGAGCCGTGTTGTGATCCTTCGCAGTGGGAACAACGTGATGACGAATCGCGAGAGGATGAGCAACAAGTAGACCCGAACGCCAACGACGACCAGCGAACCCCCTCGACGCAGCGGTGACTCGGCGCGCCCCTGCGTCTCCGGACGGTGCCGGCCCTTCGAGACCTCCATCGCCTGCCCCTCCCGACTCGAAGCCTCATCGGTGACGCTAGCGCGCCTGGTTTCGCGGACCTTCAGGTCGTATGCGCCCGCGCGCACCGTAGCGACCAGGCGCTCGGCCCACGGGGCTCTGTCTGAGCGCAAGCACGACCCAACCTGGCGAACTCGGCTCCGTGCCGCGCACGGCAACGCGTGCCAGGCCGGGTCGTTGTGGGCTCCCCGAAGAACGGGGATCAGGACCGTTCGTCCCGGTCGCTCTCCCGTCGACGCTGACCGGTGTCGGGAGCTCCCGACATACCTCGCCGGAACTCGCGCACGGGGTGTGACTCACCACAGGTCCGGCAGGTCATGGCATCGCTACGGCGTCGGAAACGGAACTCGAGTCCATCGATGACGACGATGTCACCGTCGATGCGATCGGCCAGTCGATCTCCGCAGGGGCAAACGATCGAACCGTCAGACCGCCGGACCGGCAGGTCCGCGCCACTCGTGTCTTCCATCGTCTACATCCGTCTCTCCCGCCGGCGGCCGCACACTAGCGCTGGACAGGACGAGCGGCTGTCATGACGACAGCCGAACTGCCCGCGCCCCGAAGCGTGTTCTGGGGCACGGGCCCGACGACGGGCTCGTCAATCACCGGACCCCACCCGCCCCACTCGGGCCAGAAGGACGAACACGGTGCGTACCGGTTCCGACGTCGCCCACCGAGTTGCGAGCTGCTGCATACCCCGTGGACTCTGGGCGCTGGACTCGAGGGGCCCAGCGGTCAGCAGCTCACGGCCGGTACGAGCGTCGACGACAGCGCCGTCGCGTGGCTCGAACCCAGCTGGTACGTCCTGATGCGGTCCGGGCTCGACCTGGAGGATCCGGGGTTCGCCCGCGCCATCCCGGTCGACCGAGCGCGGCTGCTCGATCCACGCCCCGGGAGAACCAGGAAGGTCAGGTCGTGACGGAGCGACGGAGCCTGTGGCGTTGACTTGTGGTGCACGTTCCGGTCGTTGACCCGACCGTACCGAGGACGGCTCCCCCGCTACCGCAGCGGACGGGTGCGTCGCCGGCACAGCAGCGCCGAACCACGGCTTGGAGCTGCCACGGTCGACGGTGTGGCGCGATGCCGTGCTCGCCGAGCGATCGTGGCCATTGGGGACTGGCGACCCCTTGCTCTGGGCCTCGCGAGTCGACGCAGGCTCGGTCGAACGCCCCTCCCCGTGCCTCGCTCGAGTTCCGGCGGACGTCGGCTCGGCCGACCCGTCGTCCGAGGGAGCCGAGTCACCCGATGGCGCTGGGGAGTCCGCATGATCGTGCGTCCTCGGCGCGCTCTCCGAAGGGTCTGCATCGTGCGAGCCGCGGGCGTCCGCGGTATCGGCGTCGGCGGTCCCGGACGGCTCCTCCGACGTCGTGTCCAGCTCGGAGGACCTTGAGGCCTCGCCCGACCCCTGCGCGGCCGCGCGCTCCAGAGAGGTCCACCAGAACCTCTCCTTGCGCTCCGCACCGAACACGAGCCGAACCTCAACGTCCTGATCGCCAGCCTGGACGGTCCGCTGGTACGGACCGGATCCGTACATGCCGCCGACGCAGGTGAAGTTCCACAGGCCATCGGTGATGTCCACGTTGAAGTTGCTCCGCACGTAGTCCGGCGGCGCACCCGTAACCCGGTACTCGAAACAAGCAGCGAAGTTGCGGGGCTGAACGAACTCGAGTGCGACCGCCCCGTCCTCGTCCGCGAGCACGTTGAAGTGCGACCAGTTCTTCTCTTGGTTGGCCGCGTTCGTACTGGGGATCACCGAAGGATCTGGCGTGATCTCAGACCCAGGTGACTGTTCGCCATCACCCGGCTCCGGCTCGAGCTCGGGCTCGGGCTCCGGCTCGAGCTCGGGCTCCGGCTGAGACGGCGGGTTGGTGTAGAGCAACCGATCGGGGCTCTCGTCACCGATGTTGCGCAGTACCCCGGCCGTCCCCATAGCGAGGATGCTCTGGCGGATGGATGTCGTGCTCGCGCTCGGAGAGGCGGAGAGCAGCAGGGCCGCAGCGCCCGCGACGTGGGGCGAGGCCATGGAGGTGCCGGACTGGGTCCGAGTCGCGGTGTTCGAGGAGTGCCACGTCGAGGTGATCGACGAGCCTGGTGCGAAGATGTCGACGCAGGACCCAGTGTTCGATGAGCTCCACCGGCTGTCGGTGCTCGTCGACGCTCCGGCCGTGATCGCGAATGGCGAGCGAGCTGGGCTGCGGTCGCAGGCGTCACCCTGGTCGTTTCCGGCCCCGGCAGCGACGACGATCCCGGCAGCATCCAGTTGCTGGATCCGGTTGTCGAGGTTCTGCCAGGCAGACGTGACGATGGAGAAGTTGGCCACCCCGGGCGTCCCGGTCGGGTGGTTCGACATGATCCAGTCGATCCCTGCGAGGATGTTGCTGCCAGACCCACCCCCAGAGCAGTTCATCACCCGAACGGGGACGATCAGGGCCTTTTTGGCCACCCCGTACGTCGCCCCGGCGGCGATGCCCGCCACGTGCGTTCCGTGCCCGTGGCAGTCCTCGGTCACCCCATCCCCGAGAGCACTGAAACCAGGAAGCACTCGACCCGCCAGGTCCACGTGCGTGGAACGGACCCCGGTGTCGAGGATGTAGATCCGCGTCCCGGCACCGGACTCCCCGTAGACGTACTGGCCGTCGAGCGGACGCTCGCGCTGATCGATGCGATCCAGCCCCCAGGAAGCGACCGGATCCTGCACGGAGACGCCAGCGAGCTCGAGCTCGACGTCCTGTTCGATCTGGAGCACTCGCTGATCGCGCTTGAGGGCGCGCAGTTGAGGGCCGTCGAACTCGCCCGCGAATCCGCTCATCAGCGTCTCGTAGACCTGATCCACGTCGACACCATCCCGACGCAGTTCGTGTACAACGGCGTCGACGTCGACGCCGTTGGCCAGGGTGACGATGTACCGGTTCGGGATGGCATCGACGCTGGAGGCCAGCGTCACTTCTACCTGATCGGTCGCAGTGGCGGGGACGCCGACGACCATGGCGGCAAGTAGCGCGAGCACGAGCGTCGCAGCCAGCGCACGCCCCCGATGGAGCATCGCGGGGGTAGACATGAGGGGACCTCGAGATGTCAGGGGACTCCCGAGCGGGACACGGTTGCTGCCCGGGTTCTCCTCCAACATCGGCCGAGTGCCTGGCGACGTTGACCCACGTGAGGTTGCAGGCCCCCTCGACTGCGCAGAGCGCAAGCGGCATCAAGGTTCCCACGGCCGGTGCCGATTGGGGCGCGCCAGTCCTCCACGGTCCCCGCAGCACGCGGCAACATCCTCAGCGGGCCACCATGCTCAGGTGATCACGTGCGCCGCACCCATGGACGGTGCGTCGGGCCGCCACGTTCAGGGATCCGCAAGGTGCCGCCCCGCATCGAGGCCGGCTCGGGCAGTTCCGCGGCCTGGAACTCGGCTGTGTGCCACGGCCCCGGACGCTCCCATCAAGCAGGCGACGAGACCGCCACCCAACCCTCGGGCCGCCGATCGAAGCACCGAGGAGCGCGAAGAGGCGGGTGGTCACCAGGGCCTGGCCGAAGGCTCCATCGGGACGATTCCGGAGACGACGACTCCGCCGATCGCGGCCGTCATCTCGGCGACGTCCTCTCGCGCGGAGTCGGTCCCCGGCCCGTGGCCGTCGAGCTCACGAACTGAGGAGCGCTCTCGGATGTCCGGCACAACGCTCACGCGCCCGGACGGATACTCGACTCGGACGGAGATCGAGCCCATGATCGGCGCGCCACGATGGCATCAGCGGAGATTTCCGCGAGGCACATCGGCCACCTCGCGGCAACACCCCGACAGCGATGCAAGTTCCGAACCCACGAGGCCGCTCATCTTGGCGAGCCAAGCCTGGATCGGATCGCTCGCACGACAGGAGGATGTCCTGGCGCGCACGGCAATGAGCGCGCTCACTCGCGCGCTCACCCCGTTGGTGCGACGTGCAGTCCGGCGATCAGGAAGGACCGACGATCTCCGACTCTGGGTCGTTGATCGGAACCTCGCAGTTGAAACCCGAAACCACGGTGGTGATGGTCTCCTCCGTGAAGGTGACCTCCTTGACTCCGGTGAGTTGCCCGCAGACCTCCTCCTTCGTGGGCGAGGCCTCGCGGCCGGATGCCAGGGCCACAAGCTCCGGCGTGGTCCATGTGAGTGCAGCCATCAGGGTCTCCTACAACACGAATAGAGAAGCTGGACGTGCCTTCGCGGCATAACGTCTGCCGCTGTGGGGAGACTCTCAGAGTCCGTACAGTGCGTCAAGGTGTAGGCCCAAGAATTGACTGAGCGTAATCGCCTGACGTCACACCGTCTTCGGAGAGACTCGTGTCCAGCATCTTCGGTGTCATCCGCACCCACGCCGGCGAGGCGCAGGCAGCACGCGACTTGGCCCGCATGTCCTCCGCGACACCACACTCCGACCCCACTTCGGTGGCAACGGCCATCTCCACCGCGGGCTCTCTGACTGCCGCGCTGGCATCTGCGACCTGGGTAGGTGGGCGGGCCGACCTGTTCGAGGCCAGAGACGTCACGGTCGTCGCTGACGCGAGGCTCTTCGATCGATCCTCGCTCGCTGCTCGACTGCGACAACCGGTCACCGACCTTGCTGGGCGTTCCAGCGCATCGATCATCCATGAGTTGTACTGCCGAGACGGAACGAAGGGACTGCATTCGCTCGTGGCGGAAGGGAGCGCCGCCATCTGGGACACGCGGGCCGGCGCCCTGTGGTGTTGGCGGGATGCCATCGGCGTTCGCCCGCTCTACCTGACCAGGCTGTCCCAAGACGGCGTTGCGTTCGCGAGCGACCTGCGCCAGCTCGTCGCCGTTGAGGATGTGCAAACACGTCTGGACCTGCGAGCTGTTCGCACACACCTCGTGTTCGGCCGTTTCTTCGCCCCCGGGAAGACACTGGTCAGTGGCATCGAGAAGCTGAAGCCGGGCCACATCGCCACCACGACCGGGGGGGCCTGGCGCAGTGCCGAGTACTGGTCGCCGTCTGCGCTGGCGGCACCGACGCAGCGTCGGCGACCCGAACTCGAAGAGCTCGCTCAAGAGCTCGGTGAACTCATGCGGATCGTCGTCGAGGAACGGGTCGAGCCGGGTCAACGCGTGACGACGCACACCAGCGGGGGACTCGACTCATCGACGATCACGGCCCTGGCCGCGGAGTGCGCTTCCCTGCGCGGTTCGACGGTCGACGCCTACTCATGGGCTCCATCGCGCGAGGTCTATCCGAACCCGAATTGGGACGAGCGCTATCTGGCCGAGGCAGTGTGCGCTGCTGCCGGAGTCGAACTCCGGCACTCGACGATGTCCGTCGATGACATGGTCTCCGTCCACACGGTCGATCGGGCGCTACAGCACGTCACCACCCTCGAGCCAGAGTGGTCCGTTCAGCGCCAAGCGGCTGCCCGTGGCTCTCACACCATCCTGTCCGGCTGGGGAGGGGATGAGGGTGTGGTCTTCAACGGACGCGGCTTCTTCGCGCAGAAGGTGCGCTCAGGGCGCCTGCTGACCGCGCATCGAGAGTTGCGGAAGCGCCGAGACATCCATGGCGGCAGCCTTCTTGGGGCCTGGAAACACCGAGTTTTCATGCCCTTGAGAGACCAGTGGCTCGGTCGCGACCGCACGGCGCGCGACACCCGGGTTCCTCTGGAACTGCGCCCGGAGATCCGGCAGGCACTCGGTAGCTGCATCCCCTACGACGAGCCTCTGATCGTGCCAGAGGTCGGGACCCGGCAGATGCAGCTCACCCTGCTGTCGTTCGGGCATCTGCAGGCGCGGGCAGAGTCCTGGGCTTCGTTCGGCCTGAACAACGCGCTCGTGTACAGCTTCCCGATGCTCGACCGACGCGTGCTGGAGTTCGCGTTGAACCTGCCCTCCGACGCGTACTTCCACGAGGGCTGGAAGCGCTGGCTGTTCCGCACGGCCATCGATGGTCTCGTGCCTGATGAAGTCCGCTGGCACCCAGACAAACAGGATCAGGCCCTGGACGTCCGTCTGCACGAGCTCGGTCCGGCCTTCCGCGCAGCCATGCGTGAGCGCCTGCATGAACGGACTGACAACCCGTACGTGGACATCGATGCTCTCATGCGTGCGGACGTCGGCGATGGTCGCCGACTGGGAACCGACTACTGGCTCGCCTTCATCAACTGCGAGCCTGCCGCATCCTGAATTGGCGACCCGCATCGGCCTCTCCGAGATCCTGTCCTGCACACCTGGACATCGCGAACACTGGGGCATCTGAGCCGAGCGCGTGCGACCGGGAGCGATACGGCTCGTACGCGCGATCATCGGGACGCTCTTGGTCCACTGCTCCCGGATGTGGAACAACGGGTGGGGCGATCAAGCGTCGCTAGTCATCCGAGCCGCCGAAACGCTCGGTGGTCGCGTGGCCTTCCTTCGCCACGCCTTCACGACGCACCGTGACCAGAAGGGTCCTGAAAAGCACCCGCAGGTCGACCCAGAACGAACGATTGTCGACGTACCACACGTCCAGCGCCAGCTTCTGGGCCCACGGCATGTCGTTGCGGCCGTTGACCTGTGACCACCCGGTGATGCCCGGTGGTACGTCGTGGCGGCGAGCCTGTTCCGGCGTGTAGAGCTCGAGGTACTCGACGAGCAACGGCCGGGGCCCAACGAGCGACATCTCCCCCTTCAGCACGTTCCACAGCTCGGGAAGCTCGTCCAGCGAGGTCGAGCGCAGGAACTGGCCGAAGGACGTCAGTCGCTGCTCATCGGGCAGCAACTCACCATCGGGACCTCGGTCGTCGGTCATGGTGCGGAACTTGCGCAGCGTGAAGGGCTCACCTCGGAACCCCGGGCGCTGTTGGGCGAACAGAACCGGCGAACCGAACTCCCGACGCACCCGCCAGGCGATCACCGCGAGCGCCGGCGCCAAGACGATGAGGCCGGCCAGAGCCGCCGCCAGGTCGATCAGCCGCTTGAACCGCAGCGAGCGGGTCGTTGCCCAGTGACTCACGCCGCTCCCCCACCGATAGGCCGCGCCGGCACCCCGACGACCTTGGCGCCCGCTGGCACGTCGCGGATGACCACAGCACCGGCACCGACCACCGCATCCTCGCCGATGGTGACCCCCTGGACAACGCTCGCACCGATGCCGATATCGGCACGGGCGCCGACGGTGACGTTGCCGGCGAGGTGGACGCCCGGAGCGATGAAGCTCGCTTCTCCCAGCACGCAATCGTGGCCGACCAACGCGCCGTAGTTGACGATGACGGCGTCCTCGACGGTGACGTCGCAGGTCAGGATCACGCCAGGGCAGATGATGCTGCCCTCGCCGACACTCGTGCGCGGCCCGATGACGGCGCGCGGGTCGAGCACGGTGGACGGTCGCAAACGAAGGGCCCGGACCTCGCCCAGCACCCGAGTCCGAGCCAATGGGGCCCCGATCGCGATGGCGACCTCATCCCCGCGTTCGCACAACTCATCGGCCATCTCGGCCAACGCCCCCAGAACAGGCAGCCCGACGACGATGGTGCCGCGTCGTTCCGGGTCCGCGTCGAGGAAGCCACGGACCGCACCCTCGCCGTGCTGTGCGGTGGCCCAGCCTGCAGCCTCACGCCCCATCCCGCCGGTACCGACGATCACGAGCCCTGCCAACTCGCACCTCGCCGTCGGGACCGACCGGAACCAGAACGACCCTAGCGATGCCACCCCCGCAGGGCAGCACGGAGGGAGGCGATCCCGGCCTCTGCAGGCGAGGAAGCCGACGGGCGCGAGCCCGTCGCCGGTACCCTCACCGCTGATGGAGGTACGCGGGCGGCAGCTCGCTCATGCTGCGACACGCGTGCCCGACGGACGAAGCGATGGCAGGGTGAGGCCGGTGTCGACGACCGCGGAGGACACCTCGCCGCCGCAGTGGTTCGCTGGCCCGCGTGTCCTGCCCCTGGTCGCGATGGTCGTGATGGGCATCGTCACCATCGGCGGCACCGTGATCTGGCAGTCGTTCACGCGCGAAGCCCCGATGGAGGCGGTGGCCGGTTTCGCGATCGTCCTGATCGGCATCGCGCTGCTCATCTGGGGCGTCGCGCGCCGCGAGGACCCGCTGGTCCTTCTGGTCGCGATCGGCTTCTTCGTCCAGTTCGCCGCGCTCCTCTACTACTACTACTCCGGCTTCTCGCGCGACGCCAACAGCTACCACCGCGCCGCGCAGGACCTGCTCGACCCGGATGCAGATCTCCCCCCGCGCATGCAGGCGTCTGGATCGGAGTGGTCCAACTACGTCGTGGTCGTGATGACCGCAACCGTGTACCGGTTCACGGGCGAGAGCCAGATGATGGCGTTCGTCGCGTTCTCCAGTGCCGGGGTACTCGCGAAGGCGATCTTCGCGGCGACCCTACTGCGGATGCGCGACGTCCTGGGTCGCGCGTCGGACCTCGCCGCGTTCGGGGTCATGGTCTTCCCATCGCTGGCGTTGTGGTTGTCCCCGATCGGCAAGGAAGCCACGGCGGTCCTGGGGGTCAGCCTGGTGATCGCGGGGATCGTCCGTCGTCCCGGCGAGTCCCCCCGCGTCCTGCTCATCCTGCTGGGCCTGGCCTCGACCGGCCTGACCCGACCGCACGTTTCCATGCTGTTGGGTGGGGCGGTCGTCGCCTACGCATGTGTCGCGGCGCTGTTCACGCAGCGCTCCCTGGGTCGACGGGTCGCGATCGTCGTCAGCGCGGCGGTGCTGTCCGTCGGGTCGCTGGTGGTGGCCGCCAACTTCTTCGGTGTCGATCCCTCGCTGTCCAGCCTCGGGGAGGTCCGGGACGACGTCTCGGAACGCTCCGACGATGGTGGTGCCAGCATCGAGGCACGACCCATCCGGTCCCCCATCGACGTGCCCTTCGCCACCGCGAACGTGCTGATCCGACCGTGGCCGTTCGAGACCAGCGGCGTCTCCTCATTGCTGCAGTCCGGCGAGTCGATGTTCATCCTGCTCCTCATCGGATGGTTGGCGTTCCAGCGCCGCCGCCGAGCGGCGAATCGACTCTCCGGGGTGGTCCGCCGACAGATCCAGACCTTCCGCGTGTTCGGGCTGACCTACACCGCTGGCTTCGTGTTCGCCTTCAGCAGCATGTACAACCTGGGACTCATGAGCCGTCAACGGACCCAGTTCACCCTCGTGCTGTTGTTGTTGCTCGGACTGTCGCTGGTCAGTACCAAGCGACCGAAGGCGGAGATCCGCGGACCGCTGCAGATGGTGGGTGCCGACCAGACCACAGAGCCGACGGAAGCGGCAGGGAGGAGCCCACTCGTGCTCCAGCCCCCGCTGGACGTGGGGCCCACCGGGCAAATTGAGCACTCATCGACCCGGGAACACGCACCTTGACGCACCGCACGCGCGTCCTGTGGCTCATCAAGGGCCTGAACCGTGGTGGCGCGGAACGGCTGGTCAGCCAGATGGCTCCCCGCTTCGACCGCAGCCGCTTCGACGTCGAGGTGGCGTACGTCACCCAGGACGCGAACGCTTTCGTGCCCGACTTGCTCGCGCGCGGCGTCCGGGTTCACTGCCTCGGCGGACGTCGCAACGTCGAACTGGGATGGCCGCGAAACCTGCGACGGCTCCTCCGTGAGCATCCGTTCGACATCGTGCATGCTCACAGCCCGCTGCCCGCAGCGGTCGCTCGGCTGCTCGCTCCGCGTGGCACGAGGCATCTCTACACCGAGCACAACCTTTGGGGCGTCTACCGAGGACCGACCTACGCGGCGAACGCGGTCACCTACGCGCGCAACGAACGAGCCTTCGCGGTATCTGACGGTGTCGCCGACTCGATCCAGCGACCCGCGTGGGCGTCCGTCGGACGGCCTCCGCCGATCGAGGTGCTCCGCCACGGCATCGATATCGACGCGGCACCCCACGGAGCCAAGGCGCGGACCGACGCTCGGCAGTTGCTCGGCCTCGTCAGCGACACCCCGGTCATCGGGAACGTCGCCAACTTCAGCCCCAAGAAGGACCAGGCGACCTTGCTGGAGGCCTTCAACAAGGTCCACGGAACTGTGCCGGATGCGCTCCTGCTGCTGGTCGGCATGGGACCGTTGGAGGATGAACTGCGCGCGAAGGTCAGCGCACTAGGACTCGACGGCACGGTCCGCTTCCTCGGATCGCGCGACGACGTCCCCCGACTCTTGCCGGCCCTCGACGTGTTCGTGCTGAGTTCCACGCACGAGGGCCTGCCGATCTCCTTGCTGGAAGCGATGGCCGCCCAGGTCGCCTGCGCCTGCACGACCGTCGGCGGGATCCCCGAGGCGCTTCGCCCCGACGTCGACGGCAAGCTCGTGCCGCCCCAGGATGTCGACGCGCTGGCAGCGACACTCGGCGAGCTCCTCACCAACCGGTCCGAGCGATCCCGTCTCGCTGCCGCTGGCCGACAACGGGTCGAGGCATCGTTCAGCTTGGAACCAGCCGTTGACCGACTGGCTCGCGAGTACGACGCACCGGGCGCCGGCCACAGGGGCGGCAAGTCCGCATGACCGATGTCGTGAACCAACCCTCGGAGGAGCCAGCCGCTCGCGCGTTGGCGTTCTACCTGCCGCAGTTCCATCCGATCCCGGAGAACGACCGGTTCTGGGGACCAGGTTTCACCGAGTGGACCAACGTCGCTGCTGCCCGACCGAGGTTCCGAGGGCACCAGCAACCGAACCTCCCCGGCGAGTTGGGGTTCTACGACCTCCGCCTTCCGGAGGTCCGCGAACAGCAGGCGAGCCTCGCGAGGTTGGCCGGGATCGAAGGGTTCGTCTACTGGCACTACTGGTTCGCTGGCCGACGCGTCCTCGAACGACCGTTCACCGAGGTCCTCGCCTCCGGAGCACCCGATCTTCCGTTCGCGCTGGCATGGGCCAACGAGTCGTGGACGGGCGTCTGGCACGGCGCTGCGGATCGCGTGCTCATCGACCAGACGTATCCGGGGCCGGCGGACCATGACGCCCACTTCGATGCGCTGGAGTCTGCGTTCCACGATCGACGCTACGTGCGCGTCGACGGTCATCCGTTGTTCGTGGTCTACCGGCCGTTGGAGATCCCCGACCTGCGCCGCACCGTCGACCGGTGGCGCCAGCGCGCGGAGCGCTCCGGACTGGGTGACCTCCATCTCGTCGCCCACCTGACCCTTCGTCAGCTCCACGCAGCGAGCTGGGCGGATGCGTTCGACAGTGCGGTGGTCGTGGAGCTGAACCTGCGGACTCCCGGACGCGTTCGAAGCCGGGTGGCCCGCTACCAGCGATCGCTCGACGTCGTGCGCTCCAGGCCGCGAACGGTCCACCTCGATCGTCACTGGCGGCTGCAGGTACCCGCGGAGGCCGAGGAGCTCGCGGTCCACCCCTGCGTCGTCCCCAACTGGGACAACACACCCCGCAGCGGCGATGGGGGCCGCGTGTACCTGGGGAGCCGTCCGACGCTCCTCGAGCAACAGATCCGCGACACCGTGACACGGATCGTCCACAAGCCGCGGTCGCATCGGCTGCTGTTCATCAAGTCGTGGAACGAGTGGGCCGAGGGGAACTACCTGGAACCCGACCGTCATCATGGCCGAGGTTGGCTCGAGGCGACGCGCCGTGGGCTGCGTGTCGGACCGAGCTGAGCCGATGTGTGGTCGACCAGCGGCGGAAGGCAAGCTCGTGAGTAAACACCTCGTGCCGACCAGCTCGGTCCGAAAAGTTGTGGACGACACGTGGACATGGCCATGACGAGGCAGCCACCGCTGCACGTCCGGATCACCCGACGGACCGCCGCCACCGTCGCCCACCGCGCTGCAGCTGTCGCCGGCCTCAGCGTCCTGCGTACCGCTGGACCACCCTCGGCCGAGTACGCACCTCCGCTCGTCGATCCGCACGGCGACTCCGACGTGGATGCGATCCCGATGGCATCGGATGCCCGCTTCGCCATCGGGTCCAGCCGGTCGCTGGCTCAACCCGCGACCCGGGTGTACGTGCGCCCGGACCAGTGCGTGGACGGACGGCTCGGCCGGTACGGCCGCGGCGGTTGGACGATGCTGATCGAACCTGCGCGAGCTGTCGTCGCAGGCCAGGTCGACGAGGCAGAGCAGAACCTGACGCGCTACTACGCGGACTTCCGACCGCGGACACTCGGCGAGGCCCTCTTCCCCTCCGAACCAGCACTCCGGTCACCGCTGCTCGAGTCACTCGATCCATCGAGCCACTGGGTCCCATGGCTCGAGGGATGGACGCCCTCGACGCTAGTACCGGCGGGCAGCCACGTCGGCCACGGCCCGAACGGCCCCCACGAGGTCAGACGGCAGGTCTCGAAGCTCGTCGAGGCGGCTCGGTCCCTTCGAACGTTCGGCTACCAACCCGACCGCTTCGTCGATGGCTACATCCAAGGCTACGTACTGGTCGATGGCCCCCTCCACGCGTTCCGGGTCTCACGCGGCCACCACCGGCTCGCGGTCATCTCGGCGATGCTCGATCGCGGCGAACTGGACGATGGCTGCTTGCGTGCCGGCCTCGACCCCGTTTACCCACGCCTCGTCGACCTCGACGACCTGCCCCGATGGCGAACCGTGATGGGCGGGGACGTGAGTCGCGACCATGCCACCGAACTCTTCCGGAGAACGGTCGCGGCGGATGGCGCCGCGCGGCAACGAGCGGTCTCGGGTGGGATCCGCAGATGAGGCGGGCCACCTCCACCTCAGCAACTCACGCCGCGACGGTGCGAGCTCTGCAGGTGGCGAGAAGTACACCATGAACGTCCTCATGTACCCCTCGGACCATGGCCCGAACCCGTACCTCGACATCGTCGCCACGGAGCTCCGTCGGAACGGACTGACCGTACTGCGCTGGGAGGATCCCCAACCGGAACGGATCGATCTGATCTACCTGCACTGGTTGGAGAACCGATGGGTCACCAAGCCGGGCGGCCCGAGATCACTCGCCGCCCAGGTGCGACGTCGGCGCCAGGAGCTCACGCGACTCCGCGGGTACCGACGGGCAGGCGCGGCGGTCGTCTGGACCGCCCACAACGAACGGCCGCACCGGTGGAGCGGGACAGATCAGCGTTGGCGGCGTCGCAGCCGGGGACTCATGCGCCAGGTCGATGCTGTCATCCACCTGACGGAGGCATCCCGCCGCTCCCCTGCGTTCGAGATGCTCGGTGACCGCCCGAGCGCGGTCATCAGACATCCCGTCTACCCGCCGACCATCTCCGCGCAAGCGCAGGCAGTGCGAGCGGGACCGGTGCGTCGGGTGGCGATGATCGGGAGCATCACACCACGGAAGGGCTACCCGGCAACCTTGCAGTCGGTCCTCGCGGTGGACCACCTCACCGCCGTCGTCGCAGGCAAGCCGGCCACGACCGAGGTGAGCGGCCAGCTTGCGGAACTCGTCGCTCGATCCGCAGGGCGCATCGACCTGATCGGCCGTTGGGTCTCGGACGAGGAGATCGACGAGCTGTTCGACGGACACACCGCTGCCCTGATCAACACGCCGCGCTCGCTGAACAGTGGTGTCCTCTTCCGCGCACTGTCGCGTGGTGCGCCGGTCGTCTGCCCGTCGACGCCAACGAACCGAGAAGCGGCCGAGCGGTTCGGTCCGGACTGGGTCCGCATCTTCGATCCCCCGCTCGGTCCCGACGCACTGCGACAGCTGATGGCCGCCGACGTGCCGAAGCGCTTGCCGTCCTGGGACGAGCACGAGCCTGCTCACATCGGGTCGGAGCTGGCTCGGTTCTTCCGGTCGCTCGAGGGCGCACCCACCTAGGGGCGCTTCTGGGTGGGGGTGAGGCGAGTCAGGTTGGGCCACCTCACGCTTGCGGCGAGGCCGTGCCCGGCCTCAAGGTCGCTCGCCAAGCCATCTTGGCCACCGCCGGGTTCCACTCTGCACGCAGCGACCGAAGGTACGCGCGCATCGCGGCCTGGCGATTGCCCAGCCGAGACTCCCAACGAGCAATCTTCTGCCAGCGACGGGCGCGAGCCCGATCATGCGCAGCGAAGTAGGGCGCGAACTCGTCCAGGATCCGATGGCTCGCTTCCAGCCGGCGCAGAGTCTCCTGCTGCGAGAGCTTGTCGGGGCGGCTCCGGATCGTCAGTCCCTGCTCCGGCACGGTCGACACGGAAACCGTCGGGGCGATCTGCAGCCACCAGACAACGTCCTGCCCGCGTCGGAACGAACCATCCATGTCCACCCACGCCGTCCGTTCAAGCGCGACAGCACCGATCTGCGGTGGCTCCGCATCGAGGATGTGGTCAGCGACCATCCCCTCGAGCACACGACCATCGGGGTTCTGCCAGCAGATCGTCAGCGAGGCTCGCTCGAGTCCAGCCCGGGCCAACTCCAGCCTCCTCGGAAGCCAGAGATCGTCGTCGTCGAGGAACGCCAGGCGTTGCCCCAGCGCGTGCTGCACGCCGAGGTTGCGGGCGGCTCCCGGGCCGCCGTTCTCCTCCGCCCTGATGAGCCGGACCCGTGGATCGGCCACAGGTAGCGTCACCGGTCCAGGCGATGCGTCATCAACTACGATGACCTCGAAGTCGCCCAGCGTCTGAGCGAGGACCGACTCAATCGCCTCCCCGAGGTACTCGGGTCGACCGAAGGTTGGAACGATGACGGAGTACATCGGGCTGGCCATCTCGGTCCTCGCTGCCGCTGCAGAATCTAGAAGGTCAGGCGCCCCGTCGAACGACAGGCGGACGGGGTGTCCATGACGGCCGCGGATGGCCCGTCACCCGGTGCGGACAGCCGGCCCAGCGTCAGCGTTGTCATCCCCTGCCTCAACGTTGCCCAGACCATCGGAGCCCAACTCGAGGCGCTCGCCCGGCAAGACTACGCCGAGTCCTGGGAACTCCTGATTGCTGACAATGGCTGCACGGACGCGACCCTGACCGTAGTCGCTTCGTTCACCGACCGACTGCCGATCCGAGTTGTCGATGCACGGACACGACGTGGAATCAACCACGCTCGGAACCGTGGAACTCAGGACGCCCGCTCGACCTTCGTCCTGTTCTGCGACGGTGACGATGTCGTTGGCCCATCGTGGATCCGCCACATGGCGAGCGCGCTCCGAACTGCCGAGGTGGTCGGTGGATCGATCGCAGAGCGCCGCCCAGGCGAGAAGGACGCGGCAACATCCGCTCTGCCGAGGACGCTCACCAAGTACGACTGGCTACCGAGCCCGATAGGTGCGAATTGCGGCGTCCAGAAGGTGTGGTGGGAGAAGGTGGGGGGGTTCGATGAGTCGCTCGATCGCGGCGCGTGCGACGAGACGGACTTCTTCTGGCGCGTGCAGCTCGCAGGTGGACGCGTGGAGGCGGTTCCTGAGGCATCCGTTGAGTACGTGCTCCCAGCAGGCGGCAAGGCACTCGCCAGGAAGCGCTACCGGACTGGCCGCGAACGGGCCCGTTTGCACGGTCGATATCGGCGACTAGGCCACCCTTCACGAAAGTTGCGTCATGCAGCCGCTCACTGGCTACTCGTTATCAAGCTCCTCATCACGTCTCTCTACTCGGGCGGCGCGAGGCAACGCCTCGGTCCCTCGGCTGCAAAGGCTGCCGGTCGACTCGTAGGCAGCTGTCGATATCGAACGTTGTATCTCTAGCCGATGCAACGCTAGGCGTCGCCTAGCGTTGCGGAAGCCGGTCACGCCGACACTTCACCGTTTACCGACTTCTTCGGATGGGCAGTGAAGTGGCTTGAAAACGGCGGACTGCCCACCGAGCCCAGACCTTAGGGGGTAGCCGCTGAACAAAAGCGCGTTCGACCTCTACGGTGACAGGATCCCCATCGGCGAGAGACAGCAACTCTCGAAGACCAACCGCCGCAATTAGGTCGATTCGATCTGGCGGACACCCGGACCAATGGTTGATGTGAACCTCCCGACCTTCAAGCTTGGCAGGAATTAGTGCGCGCCTGCGACCATCGTCGGGCCCTTGCCAAGGGATAACCGACTCGAGCCCAATTGGCCGCCTCAGATTGATGTTCAGCGTGCCAGGATACGCGTCATAACCACTAGCTCGCTTCAGTTCGTCCGGATGGTCCGGGAGCACCCTGCTCGCGATCTGAAGGCCAGACGCCACACGACCACGAATACGCACCCCTGCTCCTTCTCTCGAGCCTTCAGACACCTAGGTTAGCGAGCCCGCCATCAACCACGTCGGCAGCGATGAGATGCGCAAATCTCCGCACCATCATCAGGCATTAGACGGCCTGTGCCATCGTTCCCCTAACGAGGACAAGCTGCTGGGACTTCCGGAGGAAGAGACCGTGACAAATCCTACGCAGCCGAACAAGGGAGAAGCCAACCACATCGCCGCCCTGGTTGCAGGACTAGAGCGTCAATTTGCCAACCACTTAGCCTCGAGCCCGCCTGTAATCGCCCTATTGGACTTTCCTGGTCATGGTAATGTTGGGGATAGCGCAATATGGCTCGGTGAGCGCCGCCTCTTGTCCATGCTTGGCATCGATAACTACCTGGTGAGTTCCGTAACGTCGCACACCGAACCAAGTTTGGACCGTCGGGCCGCTTCTGGGGGCACCATCCTTCTGCATGGAGGTGGAAACTTTGGCGACCTCTGGCCGCGTCACCAGGAGTTCCGTGACAGGATCGTTGACCGATACCCCCATGCGCGGATCATCCAACTCCCACAAACCCTGCACTTTCGCGACGACGAAGGTGCTGAAGAAGCCAGATTGCGCTATGCCGGGCATCCGAATTTTCACATCATGTATCGAGACACACGGACAGCGTTCCTAGCAAGCAGCGTCTCGGGCGGGCGAGCGACTCTGGCGACAGACGCAGCCCTGGCTCTTGATCTTCATCGAACCCGGAGTCCGGATCTCGACATCTTTTTTCTGCTCCGAAGCGATCGTGAGCAGGTCGATTGGGGCCAGCCTGGTAGGTCCCTCGATGACCTACGATGGGCTGCCGCAGACTGGCCCTACGACCCGTATCGCTCCCCACCCGGTGCGAGTCGCGTCCGGATTTCGGCCACCGTCCGCCGGGAGCGGGTCCGCCGCCGCGCCCTGACACGGATGAGCGCTCGATCATCAACCGCGGCGTTCGCCAACAGGCGGTGGGATGGGCTGGCAGCCAGACGCCTCGCCGGCGGGATCGACCTGCTGAGTCGGGGGCGAGTTGTCATCACCGACCGACTTCACGGCCACATCCTCTGCCTGGTGTCCGGCATCCCCCACGTCTTCCTCGACAACAGCTATGGCAAAGTCTCTGCGTTCGCTGAGACCTGGGGAACCGTCAGCTCGACGGCCGTCCCGGCGCAAGACCTCGAGCACGCCACGCAGCTGGCGGTGGAGCTCTTGCAGGCGACATGAGATCTTGGAGCCGCCCATGACGATCCACTGCACTCGCCTCGCTCGAGGAGCCGACCGGATATGAATCTCCTTGCAGTCGTCCCCGCTCGCGGTGGTTCGAAGGGTGTCCCCGGAAAGAACCTGCGTCATGTCGGTGGGGCGTCACTACTAGGCCGTTCGGTCGCGGTGGCGGCGCGCAGCCGATTTCCGTTGACGGTTGCGGTGTCGACGGACTCGGAGCAGCTGGCATCGGAGGCCCGCCGTGCGGGCGCCGAGGTCATCGAACGTCCAGCCGCGCTGGCGGACGACACCGCATCCTCCGAGGCCGCCCTGCTGCACGCCCTGGAGCAACGGCCGGAGACCGAGGTGGTCGTCTTCCTGCAGTGCACCTCGCCGTTCCTGACCACCGAGGAATTGGATCGCACGATCGCTGCCGTCGTCGAGGATGGCGCGGATGTCGCGTTCACGGCGGTGCGTTCCCATGGGTTCCTGTGGCAGCGTCATGACAACGGACACGTGAGTGGCATCAACCACAACGCGCAAGAGCGACTGCGGCGTCAGGACCGACCGGTTGAGTTGTTGGAGACCGGCGCGGCCTACGTCATGCGCGCCGACGGCTTTCGTCAGGCCAAGCACCGGTTCTTCGGTCGGACGGTCGCGGTGGAGGTGGATCCACGTCGGGCGATGGAGATCGACACGCCGGAGGACCTGGAGCTCGCCCGAGCCCTGGCCCCGGTGCTCGACGGGGGACCCGCGGTTCTGGACCTCCCGGTCCCGAAGCTGCTCGCACTGGACTTCGACGGGGTGTTCACCGACAACACCGTCCAGGTCGATGAGCACGGTACGGAGTCGGTGACGTGCCACCGTGGTGATGGGCACGGACTTTCAATGCTGCGTGAGCGCCTCTCCATCGTCGTGTTCTCCACCGAACGAAACCCAGTGGTCGCAGCCCGGTGCGAGAAGCTGGGGCTGCCCTACGAGCAGGGACTCGGCGACCGCAAGGTCGACGCGCTGCAGCGGTACTGCACGAAGCGTGACATCAACCTGGACGACGTGATGTTCGTCGGCAACGATGTGAACGATCTGGACAGCATGCGGGCGGTGGGGTTCGCGGTGGCCGTGGCGGACGCGGTCCCGGAGGTCCGCGACGCAGCCCACGCGGTAACGTCACGAGCGGGTGGTGACGGGGCGTTGCGTGAGCTCGCCGATGCGCTGCTGTCACAGCTAACGAGGAGCGGAGCAACATGAGCACGGTGACCATCAGCGGACGCGAGGTCGGACCCGGCGAACCGGTGTACGTGATCGCAGAGATCGGGATCAACCACAACGGCTCGCTTGACAACGCCAAGCGGCTGATCGACGCGGCGAAGTTCTCCGGTTGTGATGCGGTGAAGTTCCAGAAGCGCACTCCGGAGGAGTGCACGCCGCGTGACCAGTGGGACATCGAGCGGGACACCCCCTGGGGGCGGATGCCCTATATCGACTACCGCCACAAGGTGGAGTTCGATGAGGCCGGCTACGACGAGATCGACCGGTACTGCAAGGAGGTCGGGATCGACTGGTTCGCGTCCTGTTGGGACGAGCCGGCCGTGGACTTCATGGCCCGCTACACGCCGCCGGCGTTCAAGTTCGCGTCAGCGTCGCTGACCGATGATGACCTGCTGGTCCACACCGCTGCGGTCGGGTCGCCGTTGATCGCGTCGTCCGGCATGTCGTCGATGGAGCAGATCGAGCACGGCATGAGCCTGCTTCCGGCGGATCGCACGCTGCTGGCGCACTCGACGAGCACGTACCCGTGCCCGCCCGAGGAACTGAACCTGTCGATGATCAACACCCTCCAGGACCGGTTCGATGTGCCCATCGGCTACTCGGGCCATGAGGTTGGTCTGCAGACCACGATCGCTGCGGTCGCGTTGGGCGCCACGTTCGTGGAGCGCCACATCACGCTGGACCGCACCATGTGGGGTTCCGACCAGGCCGCGTCCGTGGAACCCATGGGCCTGTTCCGCCTGGTCCGCGACATCCGGGTGGTCGAGGCATCCCTCGGCGACGGCGTCAAGAAGGTCTACGACTCCGAGCAGGGGCCGATGAAGAAGCTGCGACGCGTCGGTTGATCACGACGAGCGGTCGTCCGGAGCACCAGTCCCGGACGACCGGTCGTCCTCGCGCAGCCAGGCCAGCCACGGCTCCGCGACCGGTGGCGGCCACCCGTCGAACAGGCGGTCGAAGATCTGCAGCGCGCCGGCGACCGTGATCCTGCCGGCAACGACCTGCGGCCAACGCTCCGCCTCAGCGCGGCGTACCACCGCCCGGATGGCGAGTTCGACGTGGGAGGCGCCCTGCGCCTGCAGGACCGCGATCCGGTGACGCCCGGCGTTGCCGAACCAACGGACCGTGCCGTCACCCACCAGGACGGTGGCGCCGAGGTCGTAGTCCACACGGCCCGGATCGATCGGTTCACGATCCAGAATGCTCGCGATCCGCGCCAGTTTGCGCGCCTCGGCGTCGAGCTGCACGTCCGCCATCGGACCGAACGACGGACTCCCGAGCGCCACGTCCGGGCCCAGTCCGTAGCCCCGGCGCTCCCGTTCCTGCCTCGCCGTCGCGCGTGCCAGCGCCTCGTCCGGGGACTGGAGCGACCACGGGAGGACCGCAGCGACGGCAGGCACCCCGACGCCGCCGGGGAAGAGCTCTGGGTCAACACCGAACCAATCGGTGGCGTCGGCCGGTCGCACGAGCCGGTAGTAGGCCTCGAGCACCACCCGGAGACGTGCGGCATCCCGGCCAGCGCCCGACCGGTCGACCGCCACCGCCCACGGATGTGTCCCCCCGGGCCCCAGCGGGTAGGCATGGAGGCGACCGTCGGCCATGCTCGCGCGGTATCCGACGCCAGCACCAGACGCGGCCTCGTAGAGGTCCGCCCACCGAGGGTCATCGACCACCGTGGTCGGCAACCCCGGGGCGACCGACCGTAGCCAGTAGCCCGTCCGCGGGCCGATGACCCGGTTCACCCGGTCGACGAAGGCCTGCTTCCTGCCTGCCATGGTCGGCCCTTTCGTCAGCCCCGCTCCAAGCCGATGAGACGGGGGCCGATCCGGGTGGCCTGGACACCGTGGAAGCGATCCAGGGCATGCCGGTAGCCGTCCACCAGCTCGACGAGTTCGTCAGCCGCGATCGCGGGGAACTTTTGCGCCGTGAGGTACGGGGTCGCCGACGTCGGGCCGCTGTCCGATGCGGCAGCTGCCGCGACCTGACGGATCCGTGACAGCGCCGGGCGGGCAATCTCCTTCGCGCGCCACTCCAACCGAGCGCGCCGCGTCCGCTGGACCAGTTCATCCACCGGCGTCGTCCCGAGCCCAGGGTCGTCTTCCTCCCACGCGTCGACGATCGCGTCGGCCGCCCATCGGCCCGGATCGACCGTGATCCGGTCCTCGAGGCGCTCCCGATCCGCCGCCAACACGGCGTCATGATCCGCCGAGCCGTCCCGGATCGCCGCGACGACCTCGAGGAGCCCGTCGACGTCCGGGGCGTTGAAGCCGAACCGGTTCGCGAAGCGCGCCGCCCAGTGGTGCTCACCCCGGACCGGCGTGAACGCGATCAGGGGGACGCCCGCGACCGTTGCCTCGAAAGCGGTTGTGTCGCCACTCTGCACCACGGCAACGGCCCCCCGCATCCAGCGGCCGATGTCCCCAGACCCGGACACGAGCACGTTGGGGACCGGCCCGATGAGGTCGCGCCACGACTCCTCGGACTCCTGCGGATGCGGTCGCACCACGACCGTGAGATCGGGGTGCGCCTTGGCGACCTGACGGACCGCCCGGATCATGTGCGGCAGGAAGTCCATCTGCGCTGCCGCTTCCTCGTACTGCAGGTACTCGAACGGATCGTCATCCCCGTCGAAGTAGCCCGCGCCACGCATGTGCCTGACGAAGGTGTCGATGCGGTTAGTCCCGATCACCCGGGTGAAGTTGTTCGCGAAGAGCAGGTAGGGACCGTCACCGAGCCCGGGCTTCAGGCGACCCTGGAAGAAGTCGGTGAGTTCGGGCCGGTTCAGGTCGATGCGTGGCGAACCCACGATCTCGAGCCGGTCCGATTCCTCCGGATAGACGTCGGCGAGCGACGCATGGTCGTGCCGGCCCCAGGCGAACACCCGGTTCGCGAGTTGCATGTTCTCCAAGGAGTAGCGCTTGACCGCGTAGTTGTCGTACGTGGGCTCGAGCAGCCCGTGTTCCTCGTCCTGGCTGGTGACCATCCAGCCGCGTTCGCGGAGCTGGCGCCGGAGTCGGGTCTGCCCACGGCTCGGGTACAGGCACGTGTCGTGGTACAGCCCGGGCGACAGCTCCGGGGTCTCGCGAACCACCGGGCGCTGTTCACCGAGCAGGACCGTGTGTCCACGCTCGGCGGCCACCAGTCCGAGCAGGAGCCGACCCTCGAGCTCACGGGCCTTGATCTCCATCTTCAGGTAGATGTCCACGGGATACGTCCGCCCTCACCTTCGACACGCGCGCGGTTGCCCCGACGCGATCGCGCACCGTAGTGCCAGCGCGCCCAGCTCGTCGGCCGGAGACCAGGGTCCCGTATCCTGCGCACGGTCGAGATCCCACTCCTCGACCGTCAGGGGTGACGTGTTCGAGATCGTGTCCAGCGCCTACCGTCTCATCTCGGCGCGCAGCCGGAGCCGGTGGCTCCTGCTCGTCGTCGTGGCCGTGGTTGCGAGCTTCCTCGAACTGGCAGGTGCGGTGCTCATCTTCGTCCTGCTCGGGCTGGTCGCGAACCCGTCGGGAGACATCGACCTCCCCATCGTCGGCGACCTCCGATCGTGGTTCCCCGGCGTCGACGACGAGACTCTCCTGCTCGGCCTCGCAGCCGGCATGGCCGTGTTCTTCGTGATCCGACCGGCGGTACACCTGTTCAAGACCTACGCGGAGAACCGCATCGCCCACAACTTCGGGGCGCGGCTGTCCGCAGACCTCGCGCGCGGCTACCTGGCCATGCCCTACGCGTTCCACCTCGGGCGTAACTCCTCCACGCTGATCCGCAACAGCTTCCAAGCGGTGAGCGAACTCGTCGCGCAGATCTACCTGCCGGTCGTGAAGATCGTCGCGGAATCGATCATGGTCCTCACGATGCTGGTGTTGCTGGTCGTGCTCGCCCCGCTCGCCACCCTGCTGGCGGTCATCCTGCTCGGCGGAGCAGCGCTGATCCTGGCGGTGATCGTGCAGCCCCGGATGAAGCGACTGGGAAAACGGTCGCACGCGCTCCAGAAGTCGACCCTGAGCGTCCTCCAGCAGTCGTTGCACGGCATCCGTGACATCAAGATACTCGGCCGTGACCGCGCCTTCGCCGACGAGTACGAGACCGGGCGCATCCAGCTGAGTCGGACGAAGTACCTGCGTGCCACCGCGTCCGCGCTCCCCCGCGACATCCTGGAGACCGTGCTCACCCTGTTCATCCTCGGCTTCTTCGCGGTCAGCATCGTGGGCACGACGGACCCGCAGAGCGTGCTATCCGTGCTGGGGCTCTTCGCTTACGCAGGACTGCGGCTCCAGCCCGCGATGCAGCACATCGTGTCCGGGATCAACAACCTGAAGTTCGCGAGCGCACCGCTCGACGACATCGCCGCGGACATGCGCCTGATCCAGGACTACCGCCGTCCGAGGGACGACGGGCACCTCCTGCCCCTGACCGAACGGTGGGCCGTGGAGTCGGCGAGCTTCCACTATGGGGGCTCCGACCGACCGGCACTGCGCCGGATCGACCTGGACGTCACCCCAGGTGAGGTCATCGGCATCTGCGGGCCGACGGGTGGTGGCAAGACCACCCTCGTCGACCTAATGACCGGCCTGCTCGAACCGACCGAAGGCCGGGTGAGCGTGGACGGGCACGATCTCCGGGAGCACGACCGGGCCTGGCACCGCAACCTGGGCATCGTGCCGCAGATGATCTTCCTCACCGACGACACCCTGCGACGCAACATCGCCTTGGGTGTGCCGGAGAAGGAGATCGACGACGACGCGGTCGCCGAGGCGGTCGAACTCGCGCAACTGCGCACCTTCATCGCCGACCTGCCCGACGGCCTGGAGACCAAGGTCGGCGAGCGCGGCGTCCGGGTCTCCGGCGGCCAGCGTCAGCGCGTCGCGATTGCACGGGCGCTCTACCGTCGCCCGCAAGTGCTCATCTTCGACGAGGGCACATCCGCGCTGGACAACCAGACGGAAGCGGAGCTGATGCGGGCGCTGGAGCGGCTGCGCGGCGATCACACCATCGTCATGGTTGCCCACCGACTGTCGACCGTCCGCAACTGCGACCGCATCGCCTTCGTGCAGGAGGGCCGGCTCGCCGGGTACGGCACCTACGACGAGCTCGAGGCCAGCAGCGAGGGGTTCCGCCGGCTGACGGCCTCCATGTAGCGCGCCCTTGCGAGACATCGACGGACCGGCCTCGTCCTATCCACGCCCGCCGCGTGCCGCGCGGACGCGTGGGTGCATCCCGACGATCGTCCGCGTCAGGCCTTGAGAATGTGTCCAGGCGGCCGTGGGCCACAACAGGTTGCGCGCCGCGGGCGGACCTGGACGCACGAGGCTTGGGAGGTCCCGGACGGTGAACGGCATCGCCAGCGGGCTGACGCTTCGACCCTGCGCGTCGTGCTCGAAGGGGATCGCCCCCAACAGTCGTGCTTCCCAAGGCTCTGGCGTGCGGATGAACCCGTCGAAGGTCTGTCGGACCTCCGTGGGGTCGGGCCATTCCACAAGTCGGTCTGCGGCCTCCACGAGATCGACCACATACTGCTCGATCCCCGCGCGGAGGTCCTGGAGCGGCCAAGCCCTCGCCGCTGCGGACCGCTCGCCCGCGAGGTGCGGGGCCCAGACCCCGCCCTGCTTGCGGTACCCGAGCACCGGCCCGTGGGTGCCGCTGCACAGCGCCTCCACGACGGCGGTCCCACCGAGCGGTGCACCGTGCGAGCGGCCACGGCGAGCGTCCCACAGGTACGCCCGAGCTGACCGTCGCACGTCGGGATCAACTCTCCCCCGGCCTGTGTAGCCCAGGAACCAGGGAGACAGGGCAGCGCACCCGTGCCTGGTCCGCACCCGGTTCAAGGCGGCGACCGTGCCGCCACTCCAACCGACGTCCACGTAGCCGATGCGACGCGCGGGCTCGAGTAGCCCCTCCTGCGCCAGGAAGGCGTCGACCTCGATGCGCGCACGCTGTCCCGCGTGACGCAGGAGTTCGTGACCTTCCGGGGACGTCAGTTCGTCCTTCACTGATCGACGCGCCGCCGCATCGAGGACGTCCATCGACGGCGACCCCGATCGACCCGCTAGCCGGTCCATCTCCCCGACCTCGAGCCCGAAACGATGCGCGAGACCGACCACGTCCACCGTCTCGTAGCCGTCAACGCAACGTTCGATGAAGCGGTTCAGCTCCGAGGCGTCACCCTCGTCCAGGATCGATGCTCGCTGCCAGACGGTGCGCCCACCGGGCAGGTAGCGCAGGGCGCCGGTGAACTCCGTGGTCGGCTGGAGCAAGCGTGCGACCTGGAGCAGGACCTCACCATCACGCGAAACGAAGTGCAGTTCGTCCTGCCGTTCGCGGTTCGCCTGGTCCAATGTCCAGGACACGAAGGAGGCCAGGAGGGGGCCAGCCAGATCGTACCCGAGCTGGTGCGCCTCCGGCGAGGCCGAGGGCCGCCCACGAGTCGCGAGCTCGTCGGCGGTTCGTCGCGGAACCCCGAGCAGTCCCGGCCAGGCACGTGTCATGCTGTCCGATCGCTCCCCGCACGAGGGCGCGCCGTGTGCCTGCACAGGAAGCAGGCGGAGCCCGGACCGAGGGCAATCGCGACGTCCATCAGCCAACCCGACAGGAGCGCCAGGTGAAGTACCCGGCATCGACCTCGCGGAGGGACCCCCGAGCGAGCGCATCGAACGCCTCGAGAACGCGTCCCCGGCCGAACTCTTCGACGACCACCTGCCGCGCCCGGCCCGCGAGGCGCCGCGCCTCCTCGGCGCCGGTGCCTGTGACGTGCTCCACGAGGGCTGGCACATCCCGGATGGCGGTGTCCAGGGGAACCAGGTACCCGGTGTTCCCATCGTCGATGAACTCGTTGAGAGCGGGGACATCGGTGGCGATCACCGGCACCGCAGCACCCATGCTCTTGAGGGCGGCCAGACCGAACCCTTCGAGGCGCGTGATGGGCAGAACTGTGACGTCGGCCTGTCGGTAGATCCCCGGCATCTCGTCGCGAGCGATCCCGTCCAACCATTGGACCTCAGGTGAACGCCTCAGCAGCTGCTCCAGGCGCGTACGGAGCCCTTCGCCGCAACTCGGGTGGAAGCGGTTCGGAACGAGCCACCTCGCGTGCGGGAGGATCTGAGGGTCCTCGATCCACTCCGCGAGCAAGTGTGCCCCCTTGTACTCCGTCAACGTCGATGGAAAGGCGATCGTCGGCCCAACCGGCTGATCCGCAGGTGCGTCAGCCAGGGCGGTGGGACCACCCGGGGTGAACAGTTCCGTCTCGACCGCGTTCGGGACGACGAGCGGGATGAACTCGAAGGAGCCCAACGTCCGCAGGGCTCAGGCCAAGGCTCCCGGACTGAGAAAGACGACCACATCAGCCGCTTGCAAGGCGTGGACGTTGCCGGGGGTGTAGAAGTGGCGTTGGGCGAACCCGAGCCGCGCGCTGGGAGCATGCCGTCGGATGGCCGGGAGCGCCGAGGGGTTCCCCCACACGATGACGGTTCGCGGCTCCACCTTGGAGACTGCCTGGCCGAGGCGTTGGTGGAACCGCCCTGCCGCCGACCATGCCGTCCGCTCGCCGGTCACGGCATCGATCCGGCTGGCGGCGCGACGTCCGACGCTCGCCGCCGGCAGTTCGACGCGCGTTACCCGCGGGTCGCCGACCTCAAGCTCCGGAGGCGTTCCGTCGGAGCGGCAGATGACCACGTCCTCACCGGCGGACCGCGAGGCCAGTTGCCAGACGAGGTGGACGTACGACCCCGGCCCCCTGACCGGCAGGCTGGCCGACGGAACGACATGCGCACATCGAACGGCGCTACTGGCAGCAGTTCCACCGGTCGCGAGCACGTGCCATCTCCCAACTTCTCCGGTCGTTCCGCTCCAGCAGACCACCGTAGCGGCGCGGCCGCTGAGCGTGTCTCGTTCCGGCGCGCTGCGACGAACGGGGGGAACGACGCCTTGACACGGAGCCCAGAACCGATGGTCGGGCGTCCGATCGAGTGGACGAGTGCCCAAGAGCACATCACCTACGGTGCGAGCGGACTCACGCCGCGTCAACGTAGGCGGCGTGGTGGGTGGCCGAGGAAGCTCGACCGTCTAGTGTCCGTCGCCGGTCCGCCGACGTCCTCACGTCGGTCCTGGGGCAGACCGGTCCGATCCCGGTGGAGGAGACGTCGTGCCGCTCGCTCGTGCGGTGCAGGTGGCCGCTCGCGGTACCCGCATCGCCGCCGCGCATCTGCTCCCCCACATCACTGAGGGGCTGCCACTGTGGGTCTTCGGCGGTGCCAGCGGTCGCTCGTACTCCGACAACGCGCGCGTCACCCACGAACGGGTCATCGCCGAGCACCCGTCGGTCCGCCCGGTCTGGGTGATCGATCCCGACGCACCGGACCGCCGGCTCGTCGAACCACACGGTGCGATCGCAGAACGCGGCAGTCTGGAGGCACACCGCATCGCACGCAGCGCGCAGGTCATAGTGTTCTCCCACGGGATCCAGGACGTGCCGGGGCTCATGACCAGCAACTCCGCGCTCCGAGTCCGCCTCGGCCACGGGCTGACGGCGTTCGGGAAGACCAAGGGCCGAACGCCGCGCAGCGTCGCCCGGATGACGAACGCCATCGGGCTGGCGCCGGTCGCTTCCGAGATGGAACGGGCGCACAAGGCCGACTGGGGTTTCGCCCACCACCAGCTGCCGATCACCGGGCTCGCACGCTGGGACGCGATGCTGGCGGAACGCGACCGCGCACCGGCACGGGAGCGACCGTTGGTGTTCTACGCGCCGACCTCTCGTCCGTGGCACACCGAAGCGGACGCGTCACCCGAGGGCGCCCTCGAGCCGCTCCACGACCTGCTGCGCTCACCGCGGCTCCGTGCGCACCTGGAGTCCGGCACATTCGAACTGGCGGTCTACTTCCACCAGATCACGCGCTACCGGTTCGGGAGCTTCGACTGGCTACCCGACGGGGTCCGCGTGATCGACGAGGAAGCGATCCTGCCGCACCTGATCGCGACCGCGTCCGTCGTCATCTCCGACTACTCCAGCATCCTGTGGGACGCGCTCTACCTCGACACGCCTGTCATCCTGTTCCAGTTCGACCGGGCGGAGCACGTGGGGCGACGCGGTTCCTACCTCGACCTCGAGCAGCCGCTGTTCGGGCCGAACGCCGACACGGCGGATCAGGTGCTCGACGCGATCGACGAGGCCGTCGACGACGGCTTCCGGCTGACCAGCTGGGCGGGCCAACGCGAGGCCTGGCAGGAACGCGCCTTCGCCTACCGGGACGCCAACAACGCAGTGCGGATCATCGCCGCCATCGAGGAACGCCTGCACGCCTCCTGAGCCGCCGACACAGGCCACTACTTGCGGTTGCCGGCGTCCATCAGCCCCTGCGGCCATCCTCGTCGGGCTCACGACCGCCGACGTTGACCTCGTCGAGCGCGCGGTCCCCCGGGTCCGCGTCCGGCACCGGGCCCTCCACGGGCGCATCGGCCTCCGGGTCGTCCCCTGCGGCGGGAGGGGTGTCTCTGGCGTGATCGACGTCGCGGGGGGCGTCGCCATCCCGAACGGCATCGTCGTCCCGGGTCGACTCGTCCCGCGAGGGCTCCGGGTCCTCCTCGGACCCGGTCGCCATGCGGGCCGGGGTGGGATCATCAGGCCACACCGCCGGCGCTGCGTCGTACCGCTCCCCGCCCTCACGGCCACGGCCGATCCCGAACCGCTTCCCCTCGTTCTCCGATCGGTAGTAGCCGTACCCGTACTTGCGCTTGGAGTCCGACCCCACCAGCACGATCCCGGAGATGTGCGCGCTGACCTGGGTGAACTGCTCGATGGTGCCGCGCGCCTGCTCCGGGGTCGGCCGACCGGCCCGGACCACCAACAGCGAGGTGTCGACCAGCGGCAGCAGGGCAGCAGCCTCGTTGGTCAGCGTGATCGGACCGGTATCGAAGATGACGATGTCGGCCATCGCGGTACAACGTTCCACAAGCCTCCGAGCCTGCGCCATGAACCACGGCGGGGTGACGCCCTGGGAGCCAGAGCGCACCATCGCGACGTTGGCCGCCGCGGTGGGGCTGGCCAGGTCGGTCAGGGGACGCTCGTCAGCCTGGGTCATCTCGCGCAGGCCGGGGCCTGGGTCGATGTCCAGGATCGCACCGACCGCAGGGCGGCGGAAGTCGCAGTCAACGACCAGCACCCGCTTGCCGCCCTCCGCGAGGCTCACGGCGAGGTTCGCGACCAGGGTCGACTTGCCATCGCCCGTCAGCGGCGAGGTGACGACGATGGATCGCGGCTCGCGCTCGAGTTGCACCGGGGTCTTGGCCCCGATCGCCCCGTCACCACCGGCGCGGGCCAGGCTCGTCAGGTGCCACGTCGGTGCGAGACTGATCGACAGGCGCAGGGCACGCAGCACCTCGGCAGTGGCTCCGCCGGGGTCGCTCAGGGCCGGCAGCGGATCCGACCTGATGGAGGACTTCGACCGTCGCGGCACATCGGCCAGGACCGGCAGGCCGAAGGCATCCTCGACCTGACGGCGGGTGCGCAACCGGACGTCGAGGAAGTCGATCGCGAACACGAGCACCACACCGACAACGAACGCCGCGGCGCTCAGCAGCAGCAGGCGGACCCACAGACGACCTGGCAGGCGCAGCGCACTGACCGTGCCTTCCTCCCCGGTGACCGGCACAGCGACCGCATCCTCCAGGGTCACGAAGGATGGCGCGGCCCCCTGCAGCTGGCTCCCCAGGGCGCGCTCTTGCGAGCGCAGCTCGGAGAAGTCGTTCAACAGCCCATCGAGCTCCGCCTGCAGGAGCCCACGGTCGGGGTCGTCCTCTGCAACCGCCGCCAGTTCGTCCTGAATCTCATCGATCCGGTCCTCGACCGCGGCGATGTCCCGGACCGTGCGGTCGAAGTCCGATTCCGCGGTGGAACGCACCCGGTCGTCGATGAACGAGACGAGCTCCGACGCGTAGACCCCTGCGAGCTCTTCCGCCCGGTCCGGAGTGCGTTGCTCCGAGATGATCGACATCGTGCCCGTCGCGGAGTCCGTCGTGAGCTGCACGGCCAGCACGTCGGTCGATGAGTACTCGTCACCGGCGGCCGCTTGGATCCGGTTGGTCAGATCACCCTGGCGGGCCAGAAGGTTGATGAGGTCGAACGAGAGCTGGGTCGGCGCCTCGTCGTTGCGGATCAGCAGGTGCGTGGCGCGGAAGGACTCCGCATCCGGACCCGAGGCCCGCTGCGCCTGCTCCTGCGGTGAGGGCATGGTCAACACCGTCGCCACCGCGACAGCCGTCACCAGCGCGAGGACGACCCACCACCAGCGACGCAACGGCACGATGAGGCGGGCGAGGGGCCCATCGTTCATCGCATGCCTGTCCTCGAGCGGGGAGCCGGATCGACGGCGGAAAGCCGCGAGCAGCGGTCCGTGTAGGTATCGGCCGCGCGGCGGCCGACCTCAAGGGCTGGCCGAACGCCGTGCCGGCAACGGTACCGCCACTGGCGTCGCGAGACGCGTCGCTGACCCGTCAGGAGGGACGGCGTCCGCCCGTCGTGATCTCACCCCGGCCAGAGGGCGATCCATGGACCCGTACCGTGCCGCTCACATCGCTGGCAGCGGCGGACGCATCCTGCGTTCGATCCACTGGTTGGCCCTCATCGGACCCTTGTGGCGGGGCTGCTGCACCGTTCGCGGCAGCCAGTGTGCGTGGCAGGAGCAGCTCGCGGATCGCCTCCTCGTCGAACCGGCCGAGGGCATCGACCACGTCCTTGATCAGCGTCCGAAGCACCTGAGGGGCGCCCGCGTCGGTCGAGAGCCGGAAGATCTTCGGGTGCTCGGTGCTGGAGGGCACCTCATCGGTGGTGTGCAGTTCCTCGGTGAGCTTCTCCCCCGGCCGCAGCCCCGTCACCTCGATCGGGATGTCGACCCCGGGACGCATCCCCGCGAGCGAGATCATGCGAGTCGCCAGGTCCAAGATCCGGACCGGCTCACCCATCTCCAGCATGAAGATCTGGCGGTCGTCGGCCAGCGCGGCGGCCTGCAACACCAACTGCACGGCCTCCGGGATGCTCATGAAGAAGCGCGTCATGTCCGGGTGGGTGAGCGTCACCGGACCACCCTCGCGGATCTGGCGCATGAAGGTCGGCACGACGCTGCCACGGCTGCCCAGCACATTGCCGAAGCGCACGGCGCACCACGCGGCGCCCTCCGGCACGTCGCTGAGGACGAGTCGTTCGCCGATGCGCTTGCTGGCGCCCATGACGTTCGCCGGGTCGACGGCCTTGTCGGTGGAGACGAACACGAACCGCTCCACCCCGACCTCACGGGCGGCGGCGACGAGGTTGCGGGTCCCCAACACGTTGGTCGCGGCGGCCTCCCCCGGGTGGGCCTCCAGCAGCGGCACGTGCTTGTTCGCGGCGGCGTGGAAGACGATCTCCGGACGCTCGCGTAGGAACAGCCGGCGCAGCCGGTCCCGGTCACGCACGTCGAGCAGCACCGGCGTCCCGCGGCCCTGGATCCCCGCCATCGCGTCGAACAGGTTGGTCTCGTCGCGGTCGAGCACGATCAGCTTCTCGGGCGCGTACTCGGCGACCTGGCGGACGATCTCCGAGCCGATCGACCCCCCGCCACCGGTCACCAGCACCCGACGGCCACGGAGCAGCGACGCCGCCGACGCCAGGGCGGGCGCGATGGGCTGCCGACCGAGCAGGTCGTCGATGGACAGGTCCCGGACGTCCTGCAGTTTCGCTTCGCCGTTGACCATCTCCGCGACGCTCGGCAGCACCTTGAGCGGGACCTCGAGCGCGGTGACAGCATCGGCGACGCGGCGCACCAGCGGGGAGTCTGCCGAGGGGATGGCCAGGATGACCAGTTCCGCGGCGTAGGCCTCGCCGACCTCCTCCAGTTCGCCGATCGAACCGGCGATCGGAATGGCGCCGAGCGAGCGGCCGATCTTGCGGGGGTCGTCGTCGACCATGGCGACGACGTTGAACCCCTGCTCCGGCGCACGGTCGATCTCGCGCAGCAGCGCGACCGCGGAGTGCCCCGCCCCGACGACGAGCACGCGGGTGTCGTCGACGCGCTGGCGGCGGTTGTGCGCGAACAGCCGGGACTGGAAGCGCAGCACACCCATCAGGAAGGTCGCGCCGAGCCCGCCGGTGAAGACGACGCTGAGTGGGACCTGCCGTTCTGCGAGCAGCTGCCAGGCCACCAGCACGCCCGTGGCGCCGATACCGGCGAACAGGATGCGCTGCGCCTCGATGATGCTGGCGTGCTGCCACACGGGGCCGTAGAGGCCCGCGGCGCGGTTCGCGATGAGCAGCACGACGATGGCGATGCCGATGAACCGCCAGTACCCGCCCCACGCACCGTCCGGGACGCTCAACTCATAGCGGAGCACGAGCATGAAGGCGAAGGCGAAGGTGATGAGGACGGTGTCCAGCACCAGGACGGCCAGGTCGACCGGACCGCGGATCGACTGGCTGGCGAGCCGGGACCACCAGGACCCGGATGCCGGCGGCCGCAGTGCGCCCGAACGACTCATCGTGTGACCCCTCGTCGACAGGTCCTCGCGCGACCGCATCCGGCGGCCACCGCGCCCCTGACCTGCGTGCATCGGTCGCCGCGTACTGTTCGGCACCTCGTCGGAAGGGTGTCCTCGCGGCGTGAACTCGAGGTTGCCAGTCCCGCCACGGCTGGTCAATGTCCCGTGACGCTCCGTAGCCGACACAGCGCGGTCGTGGACCGCCCGTGACGCAGCCGCCGGCACAACCCGGGGCAGTGACGGGCGCTACGGTCCCGCTGGATCACCGCTCGAGAGGTGGGAGCACCACGTGAGACCGGACATCGTGGTCGTCTGTACGGCCAACGAGGCTCGCAGCCCGCTGCTGCACGTGCGGTTGCAGGCGCAGGCCGACGAGGCCGCCGGGGCCGACGTCACCCAGGGCCCTGCCTTGGCAGTGGTGTCGGCGGGGACCGAGGCTCGCTTCGGAGCGCCGGCCGCGCCGGGCTCCATCGAGGTGGCGCGGCGCTGGGGCCTGGACCTGACCGAGCACCGCGCCCAGCCGGTTGCCGCCGTCGCGATGACCGAGGCGGCGCTCGTCGTGGTGATGACCCGACGGCACGCGCGGGACGTCCTGGACCGTTGGCCCGCACTCGCAGGCCGGGTGTGGCCGCTACGGCCGCTGGTCACGGCTGCAGCATCGGCAGCCGCCCCGCCGGGGGCGACCCCGTCCGCGGACAGAGTGCCGGACACCGCCGGCGCCACAGACCAAGGCACCGACCGCTCCCCGTCGCGCCTCGCGCTCGAGCAGCGCCTGCGCATCCTCGACGACCTCCGGACCGGGCGCGGCCGGCGCCGTGAGGACGTGCCCGATCCCGTCCGGTCCGGCCAGGACGCCTACGACGCGCTGGGCGTGGAGTTCGACGCGGCAGCGCACACGCTCACGCCGCTGTTGTTCGGCGCGGCCCAACCCGGTCAGTGACCGCGGTCCGGCCACGCCCCTCCGGTGACCTTGGTCACGGGACACGGCTCTGACGAGGACCCTCTCGCTGCGCTCAGCGCCCCGGACCGGCCTGCTGTTGCTCACCGACCGTCTCCGGCGCCACGAGGTGGACCTCGACACGGGTGTCGGCGGTGACGGTGCCGGTGACCCGCGCGACCCCGTCGACCACCTCGGCCATCAGCTCCCGACCCTCGCCATCGGGGCCGAACCCCTGGCCGGAACCACCCCCGATCACGTCGACCTGCCCGATGGCCCAGCCACCGGGCGCCGTGACGGAGATGTCCAGGGCATCCGGCACCCCCTTGGACTGCCGCCACCACTCGAAGGAGTAGACCACCGCATCGTCGCGGCGTTCCAGGTAGCTCGGACCGGTGAGGCGGGTCTCGAAGGTCGACGTCGTCCCTGATGGGGTCAGGTGGAAGTGGTCGACCACCCGCAGCCCACGGAAGGTCTTGCGGAAACTGTCCGGGGTCCCCCCGGTGTCGCTACGGAACCAGCGCACGCTGTTCTGCGGACCGCTCCAGATGCTGAACCACGTGCGGTTGGTCCCCGGATCCCCCTCGAAACACTGCGCCCGCTCCCCCGGGACGTAGCAGCTGCCGATCACGTAGGTATCCATCCCGGACGTCGGCAGGGGGTTGTCGATCGTCGCCTCCAGCACCGCGGAACGCTCGACGCTCAGCGCCCCATCGTCCAGGCGACGGACGAGTTCCAGATCGATGTCGAAGCGGAACCCGTGCCCGAGGTGGACGTCCTGCTTGCCGCCGACCGAGTTGTTCGCGACGACGGCGAACCGGTCGACCCGATCGTCGACGTGGAGCGAGCCCGTGGCATCGACCGCGTCGAAGGCCGCCTGCACCTCCGGGTCCGCGGCGAAGACCTGCAGGTGCCGCTCGCGGGTGATCTGCGTGATGGCGGCGACCATCGCCTCGGGATCCCAGTCGCCGGAGACCACCCGCAGGAAGGAGGCATCGCCGATCAGGCGCAGCAGCTCCTTGCGGTCCGCGCTGCGGTCGAAGCCGAACTCCTCGTAGATGTCGGCCGTCACGTAGCGGGCGAAGTCGGCCGTCGGGAACGTGTCGCCGTCCAAGCCGAGCAGGTCGTCGACCTCAGCCGGGACGTCCAGCTCGTCGCCGGTCGCGGCCAACAGGCCCTCCAGCGCGATGGGGTCCAACAGGATGACCCCGTCCAGGCGCTCGCCCCGTTGGAGCTCGTAGAGATCGAGTATGGCGTTGGCGGCGGTCGGAACGTCCGGGTCGAGGTTGACCGTGAGGAACGATCGGGCCGCCGCGGTCGTCGCGTAGCGGCCGAGGAACGCCGGATCGGTACCCGGCGGGTTCTCCGAGGAGATCCCCAGGCTCGAGATCCGGGTCGCCGACGCCTCACCGGCCGGCGGTGTCGCCGCATCGAAGGGGTCGAACGACTCCCCCTGCCCGAAGTTGATCCGGCCGTCCTCGACGCTGAGCACGCCCCAGAAGCCGATGAGCCCGCCGGTCCCACGCAACTCCGCGGAGGTCTGCATGGCGACGAAGTACCGGCGTGGCCCGTCCGCACCGAGGAACGGCGGCAGCGCCGCGCTGAGCGCCTCCACCGTGGTCAGCGCATCCACGGTCTGGTCGGCGAGCGTGAGCGTGTCGGCGCGCCCGGCGAGGATCTCCTCGGGGACCCACGCGTCGCGTGGCTCCGCAAGGGCGTCGCGCGCGGCGGTCAGCCGGGCGGTCGGCAGTTGCGGGACGAGCTCCGCGGCCAGCTCGATGGGTGCGAGGTCCAACTGCCCGTCACGGACGGCCAGACTGAGGCCGTCGGTGAGCAACGTCCCACCGTCGCGTACGGCGATGTCGGCGACCTCGATCGCGGCAGCCGCCACCTCGACGACCTCCCGGGTCGTCGCGACCGTAGGGCCGATGACGGGTACCGCGGCCGTGACGGTCCAGGTGTGCCGGGTGGTCCGGCGCTCCGCCTCGCCGATCTCCTCCACCGCCCGGGTGACGGCGACGCGGGCGGTGTCGAGGTCCACGTCCCCGACGGCGCCCTGCAGATCAGCGACGGCGGCGCGCGCGTCGTTCAGGGAACTGCGGACCGTGAGCAGGTCGATCGCGACCGAACCACCGACGAGCAGACCACCGACCACCAGCACGCTGAACGTGATGCGGGCGATCGTGCGGGTGCGCGGGTCGACCCGGCCATCGAAACGCTGCCGACGCCGGCGTTCCCGCCGGCTGCGGTCCGCACGTCGCGGGCGTTCCCCGGCGCCGCGGTCCGTGGCGGGGGCATCCGCGGTCGCGTCCCGCCCCGCGGGGCGGCCCGCCCCCCGCGCCGAGCCACCCGATGCATGCGGCTCCCTGGGGGCGGGCGAGTGGGACGCGCCGTCACCGGTGGGATCCCCGGCGCGGGATCCAGCCTCGTCACGCGGCTGCTCCCCCTGCCCGGCGCGCGCACCGGAGCGGGCTGGGCGCCCACCCCACAGATCGCTCACGCCGGACCCTTCGATCCGCCCGACGTCCCCACGACGCAGGCAGCCGTGACGCTACCGGACGGCCACCTCACATCCCTGCCAGGGGACGTCGTGCGGTGACTCAGCGCTGACGCGCGGTCCGGGTGCGCATGACGGAGACGGTGCCCAGTCCGAGCAGCAGCAGGCCGGCGAGCGCGAGCCACAGGGCGTCGATACCGGTGCGGGCGAGCGTGCGGCCGAGCACCTCGGCAGCTTCCTCGCCGCCATCACGGACCAGCTGGATGCCCTCGACCTCCGGGTCCTCGACCGGCTCCGGGTCCGCGCAGCCGGAGTCCGGCGGGGCGTACGTCACGAAGTACAGGTCGGTCTCCGGGTTGACCTCGGCGACCACACCCAGCTCACCGAGCTCCGACGCGCGGGCCCACTCGAACCCGTCGTCGACCTGGTTCCAGCCGATGATGTCGTCGCCGTCGAACTCCGGCTCCCAGTTCGGCCACTTGATCGGGTCGCCGTTCTCGTCGAGCTCCATGCCCGGCCACAGCACCGTGTAGACGTCGCCATCGGCGAAGTCACTGGTGTCGATGACCTCCTCGTAGCGCACGACGCCCTGGACGGCGTTGCCGTCCTCGTCCTCACCGTCGTAGGTCCCGAGGTTCTCCGAGTTCGGACGGTCCTCACCGGTCGTGTCGATGAACCGCACGGTGATCGTGTCCGCGTCGAAGGGGATGATCGGCGTGAAGAAGAGGTACGGGACGACGCTGATGCACTCCGCGACCGGATCGGACAACACGAAGTTCTGCGCGATCGGCAGGACCGACGTGATGTAGCCCTCGCAGACCACCTCAGCCGACTCGGTCCGCAGAAGACGCTCGATCACGTCATCGGGCAGAGCCCCGAAGTCGAAGTCGCTGAGATCGATGTCCTCGAACTCGCTGCCGACCAGATCCTCCTGGACCTGGAGGATCGCCGTGATGCACTGCTCGATCGTGAAGCCCTCACCAGCGATCACACCGTTGCCGGTCTCATCCGTGACCTGCGCGGCGGCGGGAACGGCGAGCAGGCCGACGCTGAGCACCACCGCGATCAACGTCGTCAGGCGACTGCGCATCTGCATCGTCGATCCCCTTCGATCACGCGCTTCCGACACCCCCGGCTGGAGGTACCCCGGTCAGTCCGGCACGCGATACGTCTTGAAGCTCCGAGAGTAACGCTACGCGGTCACGGTGGGAAGCGGCCGCCCCGCCCCGAGCGCACTTCGGACCCGATCGGTCGACGTTGCGTGACCGGCCGTTCACGCTCCGGCACGACGCTCGCGGTCGGGGGCGCGCAGCGCACGAGCCCGGCCCACCACCCGGTGCCGGTTCAGCCGGCCGCCGCGTCCCGGACCAACGCGATGACCTCGTCCTGCTGGCCGTCGGTCAGCGACGATCCGCTCGGCAGACACAGCCCGTCCGCGAAGCACTGCGCGGCCCGGGCGCCCCCCAGCACCTCGCGATCGGCGAAGACCGGCTGCTGGTGCATCGGCTTCCACACGGGCCTCGCCTCGATCCCCTGCGCCCGCAACGCGAGCCGGATCGCCTCCCGATCCGCGCCCGCACGGTCGGGATCGACGGTCAGGCAGGTCAACCAGCGGTTGCCGCGCTCACCCGCGAGTTCCGGCGCGAACACGAACCCGGGCAGGTCCGCCAGGGCATCGACGTAGCGGTCGAACAGCTCGCGACGCCGATCGACCTTGGCGTCCAGCCCCTCGAGCTGTGCCCGCCCGAGCGCGGCCAGCAGGTTGGACAGCCGGTAGTTGTAGCCCACCTCGACGTGCTCGTAATGGGGTGCGGGCTCGCGGGCCTGCGACGCGAGCGAGCGCGCGCGGGCCGCGAGCTCCCCGTCGTCGGTGACCAGCATCCCGCCGCCGGAGGTCGTGATGATCTTGTTGCCGTTGAACGAGAAGATCGCGGCGTCCCCGAAGTTGCCGGCGGGCCGGCCGTCGATCGTCGAGCCGAGCGCCTCCGCCGCGTCCTCGATGAACGGGACCCCACGGTCGCGGCAGACGCGCTCCAGGGCCGCGATCCCCGCCAGCGAGCCGTACAGGCCGACGCCGAGGACCGCCGCGATCCGCTCCCCCGCTGCCTCGGCGCGGTCGATCTCCACCGCTACCAGGTCCGGGTCGAGGTTCCAGTGCGACTCGGCGACGTCGACGAACACCGGCTCCGCGCCGAGGTAGAGGATCGCGTTCGCGGAGGCGATGAAGGTCAGCGTGGAGCACAGCACCCGGTCGCCGGCGCCGACGCCGTGCAGGCGCAGCGCCAGGTGCAGCGCCGCGGTGCCCGAGGACAGCGCGACGCCGTGAGCCCGGCCGGCGCGGGCCGCGACCTCGGCCTCGAAGGCGTCCACGTGCGGGCCGAGCGGCGCGATCCAGTTGGAGTCGAACGCGTCGAGCAGGAGCTCACGCTCACGCGGACCGACGTCGGGCGGCGACAGGAAGATACGGATCGGCGGGTCGGTGGCCACGGTGGCTCAGCCCGCCTGGTGGGCGGGCACGTCGGCGCTGCCCGCGTACTCCGGCAGCGTCAGGAACCACTCGAGCGTGGCGCGAAGCCCCGCCTCGAACGGTTCCGGCGCCACGTCGGGGAGCAGCGCTGCGATCCGCGCGCCGTCCGCCTGGGAGTGGCGCACGTCACCGGGCCGGTCGGCGCCGTGGGTGCGTGCGAGCTCCCGGCCGAGGCGCGTCTCGATCGCCGTGATGACGTCCAGCAGCGTGCGGCGGGTGCCGAAGGCGAGGTTGACCGGGTCGGGGCTGGTGGTGGCCCGCTCGACCGCCGTCGCGATGGCGTCGGTGACGGTACCGATGAACGTGAAGTCCCGGCTCTGCAGCCCGTCACCGTTGATCGGGATCGGCTGGTCGCGAAGCGCCGCGTCGAGGAAGGCCGGGATGACCGCCGCGTAGGCGTGCCCGGCGGCCTGCAACGGCCCGTAGACGTTGAAGAACCGGAACGGCAGCACCGGCAGGTCGTAACAGGCGGCGTAGGCCAGCGCGTACTGCTCGGTCGCGAGCTTGCTCACCGCGTAGGGCGACATCGGCTGGGTGAGCATGTCCTCGGACTTGGGCAGCGTCGGGTTGCGCCCGTAGACGCTGGACGACGAGGCGAGCACGGTGTGCAGGTTGCCGTGCCGGCGGGCGGCCTCCAGAACCTGGACCGTGCCGGTCGCGTTGGCGAGGTGGCTGGCCATCGGGTCCTCGATGGAGCGTGGCACCGAGGGGCGGGCGGCGAGGTGGACGATGGCCTGCGCGCCCTCGCAGGCCACATCGAGCAGCGCGGGGTCCAGGATCGTGCCCTCGTGGAAGGCGACATCGACATCGTCGAGGTTCGCGCGCGAGCCCGTCGACAGGTCGTCGAGGACCACCGGGGTGTGGCCGCGTTCGAGCAACGCGCGGACCAGGTTGGCGCCGATGAACCCCGCGCCTCCGGTGACGACGATCCGCATGGGTGCCCCTCGCTCGTTCGCTGCTGGTCGTTCGTGCGGGGGCAGCCTACGTCCCGAGCCCCTGCCGGCGTCCAGCGCGCTGACGGCGGATGCACCGGAGGCAGGCCAACAGCCATAGCCGTAACCGGTGCCCGCGTCAGCGGCGCGCCCCTTCCCGCGACGCCGCCCGCAGGCGACGCCCGATCAGACGAAGAGGTTCAGGAAGCGCAGCGTCTTGGCGTTCTCGATGTCGGCGACCGTGGTCGGGTCGCTCGAGCACGAACTGGTGCCACCCTGGAAGGTCGCGAACGCGGTGAACACCCAACTCCCCGTCGTGGAGTTGTCGTTGATGGTGACGACCAGGTCGGACCCGCTGCGGGCGAACGAGAGGTTGCTGCCCGGGCTCGGCACCGGGTCGAGGGCCGGGTAGCCCTCCTTGCCCGGAGGACCGGTGGCGGAGGCCGACGTCCCGTCGCTGAACTCCGTGCAGTCCGGCGTGACCCCACCGTCGTCCCACTCGAGCTCGAGGGTCTCGTTCTCCGCCGGCGAGTCGCGGTTCGCCTTCATCCGGATGCGGCCGTCCGCGGTATCGATGATGAACGCGATCCAGGAGAACTTCCACTCCCCGCCGGGCGTCGAGGCGGCGGCACGGATGCCGACCGTCGCGATCGACGGCGCGGCCCAGGCGATCGCCCCGGCCCCGGAGACGACAGCGGCACGCCGGAGCATCTCTCGCCGGTCCATCGTGGACGGCAGTACGGTCTCGTGCTCCATGCTTCCCGCTCCTCGTGGAGGGATCCCCTGACGCGTTGAACGAACGCGTAGCGCGACCTCGAACGCGGTCGCCACCACGTAACGGTACGCCCACACGAGGTGTGAGGCAACGCAGGTGACCGACCGCATGCGCTCTGTACCGTTCCGTCACCGAAGGTCACGAAACGTCACCTGGGAACCGCGGAACTGACTGAGGGTCATCCGTCCTTCCGACCTCGGATGGACCGCCACCCGCGGGACAACCACTGGCGGCGCGACGCGACCTGTCTCGCCAGGTAGCCGTGGCCGGGTAAGAGGTTGCTCGCGAGGAAGCGGAGGCGCGCGATCGGGCCATCGATGAACGGCAGCGACGCGCGGACCTTGGCGGCGTGACCGTGGTTGGGTCCGACGTAGCTGGCGATCGCTCGCGCCTCGTACGACCGGGTCACGCGTCGGTCGCACCAGGAGGCGAGACCATCCTCGATCCGCGCGTCGAGCGTCCGCCGGAGTCGGGTGAGTCCGTGGGCGAGGACCGCCTCGGAGCGCCACTGCACCGCGAGCTCACGCACCGCCGCCGGATCGTGATCGCCCGTCAACCACTGCTGGGCGAGGTCGCGTAGCGAACTGCCGCGCGGGCGCCGGTCACCGAGACCCGCGTGGTAGGCGATGTGCAGCAGACGCGCCTCGGGGCACAGCGCCTCGAACCGTCGCCCAGCCAGGGTGAAGCTCGACGTGTCGCGGAACAGCACCGCTTCGTCGATGGCGAACGCGAACGTGCCGAACACCAGGGTGCGGTGCAGGTCGATGTCGCCCGCCGGCGCCTTCAAGGTGATGCTCTTGCCGTAGCGGGCGTCGAACCCCCGACGCAGCTCCGGGTCCTGGCGTGTCATCCCGAGCGCGTGCTCGAGCGCCGCTCGTGCCGTCGCGAGCTGGGCCGACGGCACGAGCAGGTCGATGTCGCCGAAGTGGCGTAGGGACGGATCGGGGTAACACAGGTGCGCGTGCGCAGGTCCTTTCAGCACCACCACCCGGACCCCGGCGGTGTCGAGCACCTCCGCGGTCTGCAGCAGCAACCGCTCGAGACCGAGCACCTCGGAGCAGGCGTCCAGGTGGGCGGCCGCCACCCGGTCACGTTGTGCCGGAGTCACCGCCAAGCCCCCGTCGTCGACGGCGGCCATGAGCAGCCCGGGGATCCGGTGGTGGGTCACCTCGGCCAGCAGCGCGTCGAACTCCGCGGCGGACAGCGGCGTCGATCCCGCGGCGCTCGTGGCGGCGGCTCCGCCGACGATGTCGGCCGGGTGGCCCGGTAGCCCGTAGGTCGCCACGCGCCGGGCGTGCTGGCTGAGGACGGTGCTCCCCGCCGGATCGAGCTCCGGGACCGCTCGGGCGCGGGACGGGCTCACGGCTGGCCCGTCAGGGTCAGGACGTTCGCCTGCTCGAGCTCCCGGCACAGCTCGCGGACATCGGCATGCAGATCGTGGGTGTCGTTGGCAGCGTCGGGCGCGAAGCAGGCGACGATCTCGTCGAAGGTCACCGGGCGGTCGAGGAGCAGCCACAGGATCGCGGCCGCCCCGTCGAGCAGCAAGGCGTCATCGGCGCCGTCGGGCAACACCAGCACGCGGTCGCTCGATCGGCGCCACAACGCGTGCGGGTGGCGCTGCCATCGGGCGGCGTCGACGGTCATCAGCACGCTCTCCCGCGGCGATCGCTCACCGGACCCGGCCGCTGCGCGCACCAGCGGCCACGCCATCGAGCACGCCACGGGCACCGAGTTCGCGGACCAGCACGCGGACGTCCCGCGCGATGCGGTCCGGGTCCTCGCCGACCTCGCGGGCGATGTCCCCCGCGATGTCCTGCAGCGAGGCTGCACCGTCCAGCCGTGCACAGACCAGGCTGGCCGGTGCGTTGAGCTGGTGCATCGTGCCGGCGTGTTCCTCGTAGAGGACGCCCTCGTCCGCGACCGGCACGAAGGCGACACCGTCACGCAGACGCGGCCGGTCGAGCAACTGGAGTTCCTCGGGTTCCGTCACCTCGTCGCTGACCTCTGCGTCTGGGGTTCGGAGGATAGGTTGCGTCCCACATCAGCGAGGTGCACGACGCAGTCGGGAGGCACGTGGCCACGGCGGACGAGGCCCCATCAGCCGGGTCGGGTGCCACCTCGACGCGGTGCGGGCCCTACGCGGCCTTCGGCCGCCAGTGGGAGGTCGCCACCGACGACCCCGAACTCGCCGAACTGGTGCGTGACACCAGCGCGGACATGGCCGCCGACCCGGACGCCGACGTGCCGCTGGCCCGGTTCGAGCTGCGCGCGCCCGATGGCGACCACGCCGGTGTCGTGCTGCGCGACGGTGCGATCATCGGGGGCAGCACCTCGTTGAGCGTCTGCTTCCGCACGCTGGTCTGGGGCATCAACCGTTGGGTGCTGGACCGGGCGGGCCACGAGCACGTGCTGCTGCACGCGGGCGGGGTCGTGGACGGTGACGGCGCGGCCGTGGTGCTCCCCGGCCCGAGCGGCACCGGCAAGTCGACGCTGACCACGGGCCTGCTCGACCGTGGACTGCACTACCTCTCGGAGGAGGCGGTCGCCCTGGACGAGGACGGCACCGTGCGGGGCTACCCGCGTCCGCTGGCGATCGACCAGGGCGCCTGGGAGGTGCACGCGCAGCACACCCCGAACAGGTCCCCCCGGCAGACCAGCTACCTCGAGGGCCAGTGGCACATCCGTCCGAGCAGCCTCGCGCCGGTGGCCGAGCGTGGCAGGCTCGTCGCCCTGGTGTTCCCGCGGTACGAGGAACAGGCGGAGACCCGCCTGGAGTTGCTGGGGCCGAGTCAGGCCCTCATCGAGGCGACGAACGCCACGTTCGGCGCGGACGGATCGGACCGCGTCGAACTGTGGAAGGTGCAGCGGCTCGCGCGGCTCCTGAGCGACCGTCCCGCGTTCCGCCTGGTCTCCGGCGACCTCGACGCGGCGTGCCGGGCCGTGCTCGACGTCTTCGAGGAACTCGCCCCGGCGTGAGCGCCGGTGAGGTCCCCGGACCGGGGGTGCGAGTTCCGACGCGGCGGCTGCTCAGTCCCGCTGGAACCGGCCGGCGAAGGTGATGCCCGTGCCCGCGGCGTGGATGACGTTCCGGCCGGTGTCGGTGTCACACACCGGCAACCCACCCAGCGCCTGATCGCTGGCGTTGGCGCTGGCCTGCTTGATGGCGAACTGCTCGATGGCCGCGCCGGAGGGCGCGGACCCGGTGAGTTCCACGACGACATCGGCGCCGACGACCTCGATCTTCAACTGGTCGAGCGTCGCCGTCTTCCCGCTGACGCCGAACGCCGCCGGGAGTGCCCGGAAGGTGCCCGTCGGTGGCGGACCGGGCGGCGGGCCGCTGCCGAGTCCACCGCTGAGCTGCGTGCAGTCCGGCAGGTTCCCGGGCTTGTCCCACGTCCCTCGGAGTGGCAGGTCGTCCGCCGTGCGCTCGAACTTGAGGCCGTGCCGCTGACCACCGATGAGGATGACGAGCGCGAAGTAGGAGAACAGGAACCGTCCGGACGCCGGGGTGCTCGCCGCTGCGCGGACCCCGAAGGTCGTCACGGAGGGCGCGGCCCACGCGATGGCGCCCGCGCCCGTGACCCACGCGCCGCGCTGGAGGACCTCACGCCGCGTCAGACCGGTTGGGTGCGTGATCGGATCCGCCATGGTGCCCTCGTCGTCTCGGTTCGGCCCCGTGCGTGACCGATCGCACCTCGTGCGCGACGTAGCATGACGTACCGGGACGTCGAGTTCAACGCAGCGTGGGATCATTGCCTGAAAATACCACGTAGCGCATCGCGAAGTGACGCTGCGTAGTACTCAGGCCGCCGTAGCGGAGCGAGGCGAGCGGCTGGTCATCGCTCAGCCCTGCTCGTCGGGCTCGAGCTCCGGCGCCTCCACCGTGGTGACGGGCACGTCCGTGCACCGCTCCAGGCGGCTGGGCAGGTCCATCTTCAGCCAGCGCGACAGGCGCCGGGGCAGGGTGGACACCAGCACCTCGTCGAAGGCCTGCTTGTCGAGCACGTCACGCGCCGCGACGTAGGGGTCCGAGGCGCCGACGTCGCCGTGCACCTGTCCCCCGAGCTCCTCGATGCGCCCCACCATCTTCTGCAGCCGCTCCTCCGCCCGGGCGCGTGCCTCCTCGAGCACCTTGAGGCGTTCACCGGCGCTGTCCTGCAGGACCTCCGGTGGCGGGGGCAGGAACACGTCCCCGGCCCAGTAGCCGAGCTCCGCACCGGCGAGCTCGTGCTCCATGGCCGTCATCGGCACCAGGACGAAGAACTCCACCTCGCCGGTGTCGATCCGGGCCTGGACCGCCTCGTCCAGCGGGGCGCCGCCCAGCGTCTGGTTCGCCACGATCAGGATGCGTGCCATGACACGTCCGTTCCGCTGGGGATCCGTGGTTCCAGTATCTCGCTGGACGGACGCGGGTCAAGGTCCGCCCACGGCGCGCAGCGCGCGCCGCACCGGGGTTGGGGACACCTGCTCGGCCGCGTCGCATCGGTGTCCTACCGTGCAGGTTCACGCCCCCACGAGGGGCCGACGACCGCTCCCTCGACGTCCCGCAGGAACCTGCCGTGGCCCCCTCCAAGTCCGACTACAGCGCCCAGTCCATCAGCGTGCTCAAGGGCCTGGAGGGCGTGCGCAAGCGTCCCGCGATGTACATCGGCTCGACCGACACCCGCGGGCTGCACCACCTGGTCTGGGAGGTCGTGGACAACGCCGTCGACGAGCACCTCGCCGGGCACGCGAAGAAGATCACCGTCCGCCTGCGTGAGGACGGCGGGGTGGAGGTCACCGACGACGGCCGCGGCATCCCCGTCGACCTGCACCCGACGGAGAAGATCCCCGCCGTCGAGGTGGCACTGACGGCCCTGCACGCCGGCGGGAAGTTCGACCAGCAGGCCTACGCGGTGTCCGGCGGACTGCACGGCGTCGGCGTGTCGGTCGTCAACGCGCTGTCGAGCCGTACCGAGGTGGAGGTCACCCGCGGCGGCGCACGCCACGCGATCGCCTTCGAGCGCGGCCCGAAGGTCGACGATCTGACGAAGCTCGGCACCGCCAAGGGCTCCGGCACGCTCGTGCGCTTCTGGCCGGACGCGGAGGTCTTCGAGACCACCGTGCTCGACCACGACACGGTCCTGCAGCGCCTGAAGGAGACGGCGCTGCTCAACGCCGGGCTGACCATCGTGCTCGCCGACGAGCGCGACGGCCGGTCGGTGACCCTGTCGTACAAGCACGGGCTGAAGGACTTCGTCGAGGAGCTACTGCGCGGCAAGGACCCGCTGGTCCCCGCCATCGAGGTCCACGACGAACGGGAGTGGGAGGGCCACCCGGTCGCGCTCGACCTCGCCTTCACCTGGTCCGACGGCTTCCACGACGACCGGCTGCGCAGCTACGTCAACATCGTGCGCACCGCCGACGGCGGCACCCACGAGGAGGGCTTCCGGCGCGCCCTGACCACCACGCTGAACCGCTTCGGACGTGACACCGGCGCGCTGCTGAAGAAGGACCCCAACCTCACCGGCGAGGACGTGCGCGAGGGCCTGGTCGCGGTCGTGTCGATCAAGCTGCCCGACCCGCAGTTCGAGGGACAGACCAAGGGGCGGCTCGGCTCCACGGTGGCGCGGTCCTACGTCGAGCAGGTCGTCGCCGAGGCGCTGGCGGTGTGGCTCGAGAAGAACAAGGCCAAGGGCCGCCAGATCGTCAAGCGCGCCGCGGTGGCCGCCAAGGCCCGCCAGGCCGCCAAGGCCGCCCGGGAACTCACCCGGCGCAAGGGCCTGCTCGACACCCAGTCCGCCGGACTACCCGGCAAGCTCGCCGACTGCACCTCCCGCGATCCCTCGGAGACCGAGCTGTACGTCGTGGAGGGTGACTCCGCCGGCGGCTCGTCAAAGGCCGCACGCGACCGCCACACCCAGGCGATCCTGCCGCTGCGCGGCAAGGTGCTGAACGTGGAGAAGGCGCAGCTGACCCGGGTGCTGGAGAACGCGGAGATCCAGGCGCTGGTCAAGGCGGTCGGCACCGGCGTCGGCGAGGCCTACGACCACGACCGCCTGCGCTACGACAAGATCATCCTCATGGCCGACGCCGACGTCGACGGCGGCCACATCACCACCCTGCTGCTCACCTTCTTCTACCGGCTGTGCCCGAAGCTGATCGAGAAGGGCCACCTCTACCTCGCCCAGCCGCCGCTCTACCAGCTGCGCAAGGGCTCGAAGGTCGCCTACGCGATGAGCGACCCGGAGCGCGAGCAGCTGCTGAAGCGCGACTTCAAGGGCGTGAAGAACGTCGAGGTGCAGCGCTTCAAGGGGCTCGGCGAGATGGACGCCGACCAGCTGTGGGCCACCACGATGGATCCGCAACGTCGCACGCTGCTGCGGGTCAACATCGAGGACGCCGCCGGCGCGGACGAGCTGTTCGTCCTGCTGATGGGCAACCAGACCGACCCGCGTCGCGAGTGGATCGTGTCCAACGCCCACTTCGCGCAGGAACTGGACGTCTAGAGGCCGCGCGGCTATCCCATGCCATGCCAGCGATGTGGCAGCGGCATGGCATGCGCCTGGCATATCCTGGTATCGGCCAGCCACAAGGAGCGTGACATGCGTACGAAGATCGATGGTGCCGGCAGGGTCGTCATCCCAGCGGCGATCCGTCGCGCCTTCGGCATCGGCCCGCAGGGCGGCGAACTCGACCTCGTGGACACCCCCGACGGAGTGCTGCTCCGCCCGGTCGACCACGCAGCGGTCGCGCGCAAGGAACGTGGGCTGACCGTCGCCTCCCTCGGCCGCCCCGTTGAGCAGAGCGAGGTCGCCGAGGCCATCCGCAGTGACCGCGAGGACGGAAACGGTTGAACGTGACGCCCCCGACCGCCGTCGACACCAACGTCCTCATCGCTGCGCTGGTGCTCGAACACGACCACCACGACCTCGCGATCGAAGCGGCCGCTGACGCCACGCACGTGCTGGGACAGGTCACGGTCGAGGCATGGAGTGTGCTCCGTCGGCACTTCCGTCTGCCCGCTGATCTCGTCGCAACGATGCTCGACGACTATCGGGCGTCACGGCTGATGATCGCCCCGTCCGTCGGCGCCTACGACCGCACGCTGCAGTGGGCACCTGACGGCCGGTTCGCCGGGAACATCCATGACGCTGTCATCGTGCAGACAGCTGCTGAGGCCGAACTCCGGATCGTGACCTTGGACGTAGGACTTCAACGGCTCGCGTCCGGGGTCGTGTCCTGCGAGCTGCTGACCGACAGTGCATCAACCTGAGCGAATTGAGCGGACCGGACCTCACGAGGATGGTCCGCCGCCCGATGAGGCGATCGACAACGGGCCCGAGCCGACGTCGGCCATGGCGCTCGAGCGATCACCTCTTGGCCGCAGCACGCGCGTGAACACCACGACGATCAGCACGAGGTTCTCCAGGAACGCGATGTTCATCATCACGATCGTGCTGAGGTGGAACACCACCATGTAGCCGACCCACACCACCCGGAACCGCGAGTTGAGCAGCGCGAGCGGCGCCAGCAGTTCGAAGATCGTGGAGACGAGGAAGCCCACCGCGACCAGGCCGAGCAGCAGCGTGGAGCCCTCGATCAGGCTGCCGACACGGAAGCTGGTCTGCGCGTACTCCAGGCTGCGGGCGATGGTCATGATGCCGGTCGAGCCGTCGAGGTAGATCTCCGCCCCGCCCCGGGTGATCCGGCGCAGCGCCAGCAGGCTGTAGGCCAGCGCGACGACCAGCCCCACGGAGGCCAGCGCGAACGGCGCGCCCGCAGCCGATCGGCTCGGCTGCTGCCTCGCCGTTGTCGCTTCCGTGGCCATGTCGCCCAGGTGGGCGGCCCCGACGCCGCGCTGCAGCGCGAGGAGCCACGCGGCGTAGAGCACCGCGATCTGCGCGTGGTTGACGAAGCCGCCCACACCGGTCATCACGCCGTGCATGACCAGGACGGCCAGCGCAGTCGGGCCCGCGAGCACGGTGTAGGAGCGTCCGCCGATGGCACACGCGATGCCGCCGACGATCACCGCCAGACGCAGCGCCCACAGCCACCCCACGGATCCGACCAGCCCGTCGAGGGGGATCACCGTCCACGGCCCGCGCGGCGTGAACAGCCACGCCGGCAGATCGGCGGCGGTCTGCAACGGCGTGCCGAGTGCGATCACCACCCAGATGCCGAACACGGCGATGCGCAGCACGGCGAGGTCGTGCGGGCGGGCGTCGACGTGGAACCAGCTCATCGCGCGCCCGCCTCTGACGCGCCTGCGTCGGCAGCGGCCGCGGGGTCCGCTGCTCCGGGCGCAGGTGGCGGGATCGGGACCTCGAGCAGGGTCGAGCAGGCGACCGCCCCGGGCTGCGACGGATCGCGCACGGCGCACCGGTCGATCCTGAGCGTGTCCGGGCGCTGCGCCGCGTCGTCGGGCAGCACACCCGGGTGTGCCGTCACCACGGCGACCCACTCCTCGAGCCGCACCTCGGCCGAACGGTCGCCCTGCGCCGCCTGTTCGGCGACGTCGGTGACCGGCCACAGCAGGGCGCGTGGCGAGCGCGTCGGGACCGCCCGGGCGAAGGGGAGCTGGCCGAGCTCCTCGTCCCCGCGGACCATGACCAGGTCGGTGTAGGTGATCTGCGCGGTCGGCGAGGTGTACATCGTCCAGGTCGCCAGCGGGTAGTGCTGGGTCCCGAGCAGCCCGAACTGGGTCAGCGCGGTCCCGACGACGAGCAGGACGGCGAGGGTGAACGCGCGGGGGTCCGCGCCCGCGACGATCCTCGGCAGGCCGGGACGGCCGATGAGGAACCCGAGCGCGCCGATGAGGATGGCTGCCTCGACGGCGAGCCGCGGCGGGCGGATGACGGCGTCGCCGACCTCGATGAGGAACCCGTGGGAGGAGGCCAGGAACCACCACACGAGCAGCAACGCGCAGAACCCGCCCCAGAGCCACCCGACGCGACGTCGACGCAGGTGTGGCCCGGCTGCCTTGAGCCCTGCGGCGAGTCTCTGCACGGACCCCCCGGTCGCGACCCCGCCTGGGGTGGCGGTCGGGTCAGGCTAGCGACGGGCTCCGGGCGAACGACCGAGCCGAGCGGTCGAACCGACCCCGGCTCGCCATCTGCGACTTCCCACACCACATCCCGGTCATCGAGGTCGACCAGCACCACCCCGCGAGTGGACCGTGCCCAACGCCCACGTCGCGGAGCAGCGGGACGTGCGATCAGGCGCCGGGGTACCGCACGTCGGCGATCGACGCCGAGGTATCCAGTGCTGCGTCGGTGCGGGCGGGGCGACGCTGGACCCGCTGGATCCAACCTGCGTTCGGGTCACCCTCGATCTCCCGTCGGATCGCGGACGGTGTCGACGCGGGACCACCCGGTGACGATCGAGGGGATCACGACCGGGCGTACCCCCGCTAGCACCCCATCGGCAACGGGCGAGCTGCTGTCCACGTCTCCCTAGACTCCTCGATCGGCTGAGCGACGACAGGGCTGACCACACATGCGACACGTCGAACGCGACCCCTACGCGGACGTCGACTGGTCGAGCACCGGTCGGTTCAAGGCCAACCTGCACGCGCACACGACCTGCTCGGACGGCAGCCTCTCCCCCGCCGAGGTGATCGACGCCTACGCGGCGCGCGGCTACGACGTGCTCGCCATCACCGACCACGACACCTACCGCAACGACTCACGCACCGGTGCAGCGACCTGGCCGTGGACCGACCACGGCCGCGACCCCGACACGCTCGGGATGCTGGCCGTGCGCGGGATCGAGCTCACCGGCGACCCAGCCGTCGCCAACATCCCGCACGTGACCAGCTGGTTCCACGACCTGTGGCAGCCCGACCACCCGTTCGACGAGCGCAACGAGGATCTCGCCTGGATGCTGGCCACCCTCGATGAGCGCGCCGCCGTCTCCGCCTGGGCGCATCCCACCCGCAGCGGTGAGCTCCGCACGCACGGCGGCGATCCGGGCTGGTTCGTCGAGCGCCACCACGCCCACCGCAACCTGCGTGGGTTCGAGGTGTACTCGGGCACCGGGCGACCGTCCGCGACCGATTCCTCGGCGCTGTACGACGCGATCCTGACCCGCCTGCTGCAGGAAGGCGTCGAGGTGCCCCTGTGGGCCAACGCCGCCGACGACTCGCACCACGCCGCGGAGATCGGGTTCGACTACCACGTGCACCTGCTCGCAGAGCGGTCGACCACAGCGATGCGCCAGTCGCTGGAGCAGGGCAGCTACCTCGTCGTGCAGGACCCGCTGGGCAACGCACTCGAGCGCCACCTCGACGACCGCGAAGGGTTCTGGACCGCCGCACCCGCGGTCACCCACATCGAGGTCGGTGACCGCTCCATCACGATCGAGGGCGAGCGCTACGACCGCATCGACTGGATCGCCGACGGCGAGGTGGTCCACACCGCTGACCGGCTGCCGCTCGATCTTGGTGGGCTCGGCGGCTACGTGCGGGCGGTGCTCCACGGCGACGCCGGTGCCCGGATGCTGACCCAGCCGTTCCTGCTGGGCCCGTAGGCGAGGGCGGGCGCGCGCAGGCCGCCGGGCGTGGACCACCTCCACGGTGGCGTCACACGGGTGTTCTACGTTGCCGCCAACTCCCCATGACGACCGCGAACCCGGAGCGTCTCCCCCGTGGCCAAGCAACCTGCCCTGACCGCCGGCGAGGTCCGTGACGTCTCGCTCGAGAGCCGCATGGAGCAGGCGTTCCTCGACTACTCGATGTCGGTGATCGTCGGCCGGGCGCTGCCGGACGTGCGCGACGGGCTCAAGCCCGTGCAGCGCCGGATCCTGTTCTCCATGTACGAATCCGGGCTGCACCCCGACCGCCCCTACCGCAAGTGCGCCTCCGCGGTCGGTGAGGTCATGAAGACCTACCACCCCCACGGCGACACCTCGATCTACGACGCGCTGGTCCGCATGGCGCAGGACTTCGCGACCCGCGAACCGCTCGTCGACGGGCACGGCAACTTCGGCTCGGTGGACGGCGACCCGCCGGCCGCGATGCGCTACACCGAGGCACGGCTGTCCGCACTGGCGATGGAGCTGCTCAGCGGGATCCGTGAGGAGACCGTCGGCGAGGTCGAGAACTACGACGGCTACTCGACCGAACCGGTGGTGCTACCCGCGCGGTTCCCGAACCTGCTCGTCAACGGTGCGACCGGCATCGCGGTCGGGATGGCGACCAACATCCCACCCCACAACCTCGGCGAGGTGATCGACGCGTGCCTGCTGCTGGTACGCAAGCCCGACGCGACGCTGGACGAGCTGATGAAGCACGTCCCGGCCCCGGACCTGCCGACCGGCGCCCGCATCATCGAGTCCGACGGGATCCGCTCGGCCTACGGCGGCGGGCGCGGCGCGATCACCGTGGAGGCGGTCGCGACCACGGAGATGCGCACCGGCAACCTGCCTCGGATCGTGGTCACGGAGATCCCCTACCAGGTCAACAAGTCCGCCCTGCTGGAACGCATCGCCGGGCTCGTCAGCGACCGCAAGATCGACGCCATCCGCGACCTGCGCGACGAGTCCTCGCGCGACGGGATGCGCATCGTCATCGAGCTCAAGCGCGGCGAGGACCCGGCCGCCGTGCTCGCCAAGCTGTTCAAGCTCACCGACCTGCGGACCAACCTCAACGCCAACATGGTCGCGCTCGTCGACGGTGCGCCGCGCACCATCGGGCTGCACGAGGCGCTGACCCACTACCTCGCCCACCAGCGTCAGGTGCTGACCCGCCGCACCGAGCACCGGCTGGCCAAGGCCCGCGCCCGGGCCCACATCGTCGAGGGACTGCTCACCGCGCTCGACCACCTCGACGAGGTCATCGCGCTGATCCGCGGCAGCGCGTCGGCGTCCGAGGCCAAGGTCGGGCTCATGGACCGCTTCGAGATGACCGAGGTGCAGGCCCAGGCGGTCCTGGACATGCAGCTGCGCCGGCTGGCCGCGCTGGAACGCGCCGAGCTCGAGGACGAGTACCAGACGCTGCAGGACACCATCGCGCGGCTCGAGGAGATCCTCGGCGACGCCGAGGTGCTCGACAAGGTGCTCGTCGACGAGCTCACCGAACTGCGCCGCGTGCACGCCACCCCGCGTCGCTCGCGGATCGTGCGGGACGGCATCGAGGCGCAGGACGTGCTCGCGGGCGGGTCGCAGGCCGGGTTCGAAGCGCAGGACGTCACCGTGCTGATCACCCGCGGCGGCTACGCGAAGCCGTTGGCGCGCCGCCGGACCACCCCGGCGCACAAGCACGCCCACGACCCGCTCGTCGCGGTGATCCGTGGCACGACCGACGACACGCTGCTGCTCGTCGACGAGCAGGGCACCGGCTACCGCGTGGGCGTCGGCGACGTCCCGATCGCCAAGGCCTCCCAGCGGGGCACGCACGTCGGCGGGCTGCTCGGCGGCGGGCCCGACGCACCGCTGGCCGGCGCGGTGCCGCTGATGGACGATGCCTCGCTGTTCCTGCTGACCGTGTCCGCCAGCGGGCAGGTCAAGCGCACGGCCCTCGAGGAGTTCGTCCACGCCCGCCAGCGCAGCCTGCAGGCCGCCGGCGTCAAGGGGGACGACCGGATCGTCGGGGTCGCGCTGTGCCGGGAGGACGACGAGGTGCTGCTCGCCCACGACGGCGGGTACGTGACCCGCTTCGCGGTGTCCGAGGCCCGTGCGATGGGACGCACCGCCAGCGGCGTCGCCGGGATGAACGTCCCGGCCGGGGCACGGATCGTGGCGCTGACGGTGATCCCCGCGGACGCCGATCGCGTGGAGATCCTCACCGTCGACCCGGCGGGGCTCGGCAAGCGGACCCCGCTCGACGAGTACCCGAGCAAGGGCCGTGGCGGGAAGGGCCTGAAGACCGGCAGCGACCCGCTCGCGTGGTGCGGGGTCGCCGCCGACCTGCACCTGGTGAGCGACCCGCCGCGGGTGATCCGACCGATCGATGTCGGTGACGCCAAGCGCGCCGGCCGCGCGACCCCTCTCCCCCTGGACGTGGATGCCGATGCCGAGGTGGAGATCACCGGCGCCATCGCCGAGCAGGATCACACCACCCCGCCCAACTGACCCGTGGTGCATGCGCTGGCCCAGGGGGGCTACCGTGCGTGAGGTCGGCCCGGGGCGGGGGCTGATCGGCGCGAGACGGTCCGGTCGATGATCCGGTCGGCCCGATGGCCCGGGGAGGCGCGACACGACGGTGGACGACTTCGAGGAGCGGTTCCCCGAGCACCTGGCTCGGGCGCGCGAGGGCGATGCCCTGGCGTGGACCGCCCTGTACCGCGAGGTCGCCCCGATCGTCACCGGCTACCTGCGCGCGCAGCGGCTCCCCGACCCCGACGACGTGGCCGGTGAGGTCATGGTCGAACTGGTCCGGGGGATCGACCGCTTCGAGGGGGACGCGGGCCGGTTCCGCTCGTGGTCGCTGGTGATCGCCCACCACCGGCTCATCGACGCACGGCGCCAGGATGCCCGCCGACCGGCCACGCCGATGGATCCGGTCGAGCTGCCCGCGGCGCCCGCCCGCGACGAGGTGGAGAGCGCCACGCTCACCGCCGCGGGGCTCGCCGCGCTCGAGCCGGCGTTGGCCGTGCTGACCGACGAGCAGCGCACCGTGCTGCTGCTGCGCACGCTCGGTGACCTGTCCATCGCGGACGTCGCCGAGGCGATCGGGAAGCGTCCGGGCGCGGTCAAGCAGCTCCAACGCCGGGCGACCACGGCGATGCGCCACGCGCTGGAGCAGGAGTCGGCCGCTGGACCCGCACCCGGAACCTCGCGCGCCGGCCGCGCGGCGCGTGACCCCGGCGACCTGGTGGACGCTGATGACGTGAGATGGACACCATGAGCGACGAGCGGCGCATCGCGCGCCTGGCCGAGGAGCTCGGCGACCACCAGGTCGCCGAGCGGCTGGTGGCAGGCCCCGCGGCGCGCGGGCCGCCCAAACACGCCGCCCACGCCGGGGGCCCCCCCCCCCCCCAGATTGGCCCCCCCCCCCTGCCGTCGGGCAACGGCCGGGCGCCGGGCACCGTCACCTCGCTGGAGGCGCGCCGCGAGCGGCGCCTCGCACTGGTGACCAACGTGGCGCGCATCGCGGCCGCGCTCGTCGGGGTCGTCGCGCTGACGACGGGCGGGCTCGCGGCGACCAACAGCCTGCCCGCCGGCGTCCAGCACGTCGTCGCCGACGTCGCCGAGCGGGTCGGGTTCGACCTGCCTCGCCCCGAGGGCACGCCGCCCGGCCGTTCGGGTGAGACGCCCAGCCGCACCGACGGGACCCCCGGGCGCAGCGGCGAGGCCCCGGGCCATACCGGCGACACCCCGGGCCGCTGTGGCGGGACCCCCGGCCAGTGCGGCGACGGCCCCGGGCGTTCCGGGGAGGCACCCGGCCAGCACGACCAGGCCCCCGGGCAGCGCAGCGACACCCCGGGCCGGTCCGATCGGACGCCCGGTCGGACCGGTGACGCCCCCGGGCGTGCCGGGGAC
>JAFIEQ010000137.1 GCA_020832455.1 Nitriliruptoraceae bacterium | reverse complement strand
ACCCGTGATAAAGGATTTGCAGTCCTCTGCCTTACCACTTGGCCACCCCGCCGAGGGCCGGCCCGCGGAGCCGGCGCCCTCCGGGCCCGGGCCCCCCCCCCCCCCCCCGGGGCCCGGGCCCCCCCCCCCCCGCCGGCGCGGCCCCCGACCACGAACACCGGCCGGTGGGCGTGGTCGGTGGGGGACTGGGCGCGGTCGCTGCGGCGCTCGCCATCGCGCGGGAGGGCGGGCAGGTCACCGTGCTCGCACCGGGCGAGCAGCTCGGTGGGCAGATGACCCGGCAGGGCGTCTCCCCCCTCGACGAGCACGCCCTGATCGAGACCGACGGGGCCGCCGCCGGCTACCGCCGGCTCCGGGATGACATCCGCGCCCGCTACCGCACCCAGGCTCCCGCGGGCGCCGACCCCGACGTCTGGCGCAACCCCGGCAACGGCTGGGTCAGCCGCCTGTGCTTCGAGCCGGCCGTCGGCGCGGCCGTGCTCGAGGACATGATCGCCGAGCACGCGCAGCGGATCACCGTGCTGCGCGGGGTCGAGGTGGTCGCCGTCGGTCGCCGGGGGGCGCGGATCAGCCACCTCGACGTCGCCGACCCCGATCGGCGCTGGCGCGTGGGCATCGAGGTCGTGATCGACGCCACCGAGGACGGTCGCCTGCTGCCGCTCGCCGACGCCCCCTGGGTGATCGGCGCGGAGGCGCGGGCCGACACCGGGGAGGCGCTCGCCCCTGACGAGGCGGACCCCGCGCGCATCCAGGCCATGACGGTGGTCGCGGCGCTGCGACGTGACCAGGTACCGGGACCGATCGTGCCACGTCCGGCGGGCTACGAGCGCTGGCGGGCCGCGCAGCCGTTCCGCCTCGACGAGCCCGATGCGCGCGGACGGCCCCGTCACTTCCCGATGTTCGAGCCCACCGACGGTGGCCCACTGCCGTTCTGGACCTACCGACGGATCCGCGACGCCGCCCGGCTCGGTGGGGACGAGCTGGCGGTGATCAACTGGCCGGGCAACGACCACCACGACCGGCCGTCGCTCGGCATGGACCACGCGCAGGTCGTCGACGAGGCCCGCGCGCTCACCACGGCGTTCGTGCACTGGCTGCAGACCGAGGCGCCCCGTGACGACGGCGGACACGGGCATCCGGAGCTGCAGCCGGCCGGCGAGGTCTTCGGCACCCCCGACGGGCTCGCCCCCGAGCCCTACCTGCGGGAGGCCCGCCGACTGCGCGCCCGGACCCGCATCGTCGCCGAGGACATCCTGCCCGACCCGCGGCGGGGGGCCCGCGGGCGGGACCACCATGACAGCGGCGGGGTCGGGTGGTACCCGCTGGACGTCCACGCGGCTGTCGGGCAGCCCGCATCCCGTAACGACCCCACCGTGCCGTTCCAGGTCCCCTTGTCCGCGCTGGTCGCGGAGCGGCCTGACAACCTCGTCGTCGGGGGAACCGCCATCGGTACCACCCACCTCACCAACGGCGCCTACCGGGTCCACCCCGTGGAGTGGGCCATCGGCGAGGCGGCGGGTGCGCTGGCCGTGACGGCCTGGCGGACCGGGCTGCGCCCGGGCCAGGTGCTCGACCGGCCGGGGACACGCCTCGCGGTCCAACGGCGCCTGGTCCAGGCGGGGACCCCGCTGGCCTGGGTCGGTGGGATCACGCCCGAGGACCCGCGCTTCGAGGCGCTGCAACTGCTGGCCATCCACGGTGCGCTGGGGGCCCCGGGGCTCCGGGGCGACCTCGCGGTCGACCTCGAGCGGACGCGCGACGACCGCGACCGCGCCGTGCTGCGTGACGCGGTGGAACGGCTCCGTGCCACCCTGGGCCACCCGGCACCGCTGGCGACCACGCCGCGGACGCTCGCCGGGTTCGCCGCCGCCGTGCACGACCTCACCCACGCCGACCCGACCCGAACCGACCTCACGTCACCCGATGGAACGGTGCTGCTGCGATGACAACCTTCGCCCCCGATGCGACCGAGGGCGCGCTCCGGACGATCCGGGGTGGCCTCGTCGTGTCCTGTCAGGCGCCGGCGGACGATCCGCTCAGCGGTCCGGAGATCATGCGTCGCATCGCGCAGGCCGTGGTGCTCGGTGGCGCGGTCGCCATCCGTGCCGAGGGCATCGCCGACCTCGAGGCGATCCGCGGCGGGGTGGCGGTCCCCATCGTCGGGTTGTGGAAGGACGGCGACGCTCCGGTGTACATCACACCGAGCATCGCCCACGCGGAGGCGGTCGCCGCCACCGGCGTCGAACTCGTCGCCATCGACGCGACGGGTCGAGCTCGACCGGACGGTGCCACCGTGCTGCGGACCATCGCGGCCATCCACGGCGCGGGCAGCGGGGTGGTCGCCGACGTCGCGACCTACGAGCAGGGGCTGGCCGCCATCGACGCCGGCGCTGACGCGGTGGCCACCACCCTCGCCGGCTACACGGCCGACACCGGCAGCACGCCGTCGCGCGGTGGTCCGGACATCGCGCTCGTCGAGGCGCTCGCGGCGGGTCGTGACACCCCCGTGCTGGCCGAGGGTCGGTACGCGGACCCCGCCGATGTCCGACGCGCGTTCGACGCCGGCGCCTGGGCGGTGGTGGTCGGCACCGCCATCACCCGCCCGCAGCTGATCACCCGGTCCTTCGTGGACACCGCCGTCACGCGGCGGGGTTGACGTGGACGCCGTCGACGTCGTCACCCACGTCCACTGGGACCGGGAGTGGTACCGGACCTTCGATGGGTTCCGGGCCCGGTTGGTCGAGCTGGTGGATGCGGTGCTCGACCAGTTGGACGCGGGCACATTGGACACGTTCCTGCTCGACGGCCAGACCAGCGTCGTGGAGGACTACCTCGAGCTGCGCCCCGACGCCCACGACCGCCTGGCGAGCTTGGTCCGTGCCGGTCGGCTGCGCATCGGTCCCTGGTACGTGCTGGCCGACAAGACGCTGGTGTCCGGCGAGTCGCTGATCCGCAACCTGCTGGTCGGACGGGCGCAGTCGCTCGCGCTCGGCGGGCGGACCGAGGTCGGCTACTGCCCGGACATGTTCGGCCACCCCCCGGAGCTGCCGAGCGTGCTGGCCGGGTTCGGGATCGACCGTGCGCTGGTGTGGCGCGGCGCCGACCCGGCGGTCCCGGTGTTCCGCTGGCGGGCGCCCGACGGTGCGACCGTGCTGACCCTGCGCAACCGCTACTACGAACCGGAGGTGCTCTGGGAGCCGGCGGGCGCCGAGCAGCGGTTCGCGAGCTGGCTCGCCGATCGGCGCGCGGAATCCCCGCGGGGACCCTGGCTGCTGCTCAACGGTGGGGACCACCTCGCGCCCCGGGACCTCGCGGACACGCTCGCGGGTCTGGACACCGAGGTGGCACTGCGCCAGGCGACCCTGGAGTCCCACCTCGCGGCGCTGGACGTCGACGACCTCCCCGTGGTGGAGGGGCCGCTGCGGCGCCCGGGCGTGGCCGGCGCGTTCCTGCTCGCGGGGACGCTGTCGGTCCGGCCCCGCCAGAAGCGGTTGCACGCCGACGTCCAGGCGCTGCTCGAGGGGCTCGCCGAACCGCTGGCCGCCCGTGCGCTCGCCGCCGGTGTGCTGCTCCCGGGCGTCGGCTCGGAGGAACCCGTCGGTGCCGCCGACGAACGGACCAGCGCTCCGAGCCTGCGTGGCCTGCTCGGGCTCGCCTGGCGGCACGTGCTGCAGGGCCAGCCGCACGACTCCGTGTGCGGGTGCGGGACCGACCAGGTGGCACAGGACACCGTCCGTCGCTACGAGGCCGCGGCGGAGGTCGGCACGCAGGTCCTCGACCGGGCGCTGCGCCGGCTGGGGATGCCGACGGGCCACGCGGTCGCCGAGGACGCCGAGGAGATCCACCTCGCCGTGCTCAACCCGCTCGCGACGCCCCGCTGCGACGAGGTGGTCACGACGATCGACGTCCCCGCGGGTGCGAGCATCGTGGCGGTGCACGACGCCCACGGTGCCTCCTTGCCGTTCACCGCGCGGGCCGGGGAGGCCCGCGAGGACCTGGACACCGACATCGCGACCCTGCCCACCTGGCCCCGTACCCGTCGCACCGAGCTGCGGGTCGGGCAGGTCGCGGTGCCCGCCGCCGGGTGGACGACGCTGCGTTGCCAGCTGGTGCACGACGAAGCCCGCGGGCCCGAGGCGTCGAGCCGGTCCGCGTCCCCCGACGGGCCCGAGGGGTGGGACGGGTCCGACGACCGCCGGATCGCGGCCGGCGACCTGGTCGTCGAGGCCGCCGGCGACGGCACGCTGGTCGTCCGCGACGTCCGGCTCGGGCGCACCCTCACCGGGGTGGGTCGGCTCGTCGACACCGGGGATCGCGGGGACACCTACAACCACGACGTCCCCCGTTCGGACCGGACGATCGTGCCCGAGCCGCGCCGCGTGCGCCGGGTCACGACCGCGGTGGCCGAGGAGCTCCACGTGCAGCTCACCGCGGAGCTGCCCGTCGGGCTGCGCGAGGACCGTGACGCCCGCGCCACGGCCACGACCCCGCTGCACGCGACGATCGTGGCGCGCCTGGTCGGACCCGAGCCGGACCGGGTGGAGTTGCACGTCGAGGTGGCGACCGACGCCCGCGACCACCGGCTGCGGCTGCACGTACCGACGGGACGGGAGGCGACGACCTTCGCGACCGACAGCGGTTTCACCTGGCAGGTCCACCCGGTCCCGACCCGGGCCGAGGTGGCCGAGCAGACCGAGCCGGGCCTGGAGTCCGATCCGTTGACGCAACCGGCCCATCGCCTCGTCGCGACCGGCGAGGGCGACGATGCGGTGGCGTTGCTCGTCCACGGCACCCCGGAGGTGGCCGCGGTGCCCGCCGGGGAGCAGACGGAGCTCGCGGTCACCCTGCTCCGCGCCGTCGGCCAGCTCGGTCGCCACGACCTGCGGACACGCACGATGGGTGCCGGCCCGCCGATCCCGACCCCGCAGGCCCAGGAGCCCGGCGTCCACCGCGCCCGGGTCGCGCTGGTGCTCGGCGGGGACGAGGTGGCCATCACCGGGCGGTCCTGGGCGTGGCGCAGCCCGCTGACCGCACGGGCGCTCGCCGGTCCGCCGGTGCACGCGGAGGTGGACGGGATGCGGGTCGACGGGGCGCAGCTCTCGGCGTGGAAGCCGGCCGAGCAGGGCGACGACTGGGTCGTGCGGGTGGCGAACCCGACGTCGACGTCGGTGGACGCCACGGTGCGTCTGCCCGTGGACGCCGAGGTGACCCCGTGCCGGCTCGACGAGACCTCCGTCGCCGGGGGGGCGACGTCGAGGGTGGCGGCAGGCGACGCGGTGGCGTGCTCGCTGGCGCCCGGAGGGACCGCCAGCTGGCGGGTCAGTCCGACGAGCCGCTGACGTCGGTGCGGGTGACCTTCGACAGCCCGCGCGGGGCGTCCGGGTCCAGGCCCAGCGTGCGGGCGAGCGACTCCACGATGAGCTGTGCCGGCACGATCGTGACGAGCGGCGCCACCGTCTCCGGCACGGCCGGTGCCGCGACCGGGACATCCACCGCGGCCGCGAACCCCGGGTCCCCACCGATCCCGACCGTTCGGGCGCCACGGTCGCGCAGCTCCGCGGCGAGGTGGGTCATGCCCGCGGTCATCGGTCCGTCGGCCGCGGCGACGAGCACCGCCGTCAGGTCGCGATCGACCACCGCGATCGGCCCGTGACGCAGGTCCGCGTACGACAGTCCTCGGACCGGACGCAGACACGTCTCCTCGAGCTTCAGGGCGGTCTCCAGGGCGGTGCCGTAGCACAGCCCCCGTCCGCTGACGAGCGTGCCGGTGCCGTGCCCGAGCGCCGCGACCGCTGCCTCGATGCCGTCGCGGTCGGCGAGGACCCGGCGGACCGCGTCCGGCACCTGCGCGAGGGCGGGCTCGAGCGAGGAGGCCGGTGGCCCGAGCGCATCGGCGATCGCGGCGATGGCGGCGAGTTGGCTGGTGTAGGACTTGGTCGCCGGCACGGCCCGCTCGGGGCCGGCGGGGGTGACCAGCGCGAGGTCGGCCTCGCGGGCGAGCGCGCTGTCGGCGACGTTCGTGATCGCCACGGTGCGTGCCCCGCTGGCGGCCCCCCACGCCTGGGTGCCGACGATCTCCTCGGTCTCGCCGGACTGGGACAGCGACACGACCAGGGTGTCCGACATCTCACGGCGGACCTGGTAGTGGGTCGCGAGGCTCGGCGCGGCGAGCGAGGCGCTCCGGCCGGTGTGGCTCTCGAGCAGGTAGCGGCCGTACACCGCGGCGTTGTCGGACGAGCCCCGGGCGACCAGCAGCACGTGCCGTCGGCCGGAGGCGAGGCGGCGCAGCTCGTCGCGGGAGCCCAGGCTGGCGGCGATCGTCGCCGCGATCGTGTCCGGCTGTTCGGCGATCTCGCGGGCCATCGCGGTCGTGGTCGCGGTCATGGTGATGCCTCGGATCGGTTGGGGATGCGGGTCGTCGTGCGGTCAGGTGGTCGTGGCCCCGGGCAGCTCGCCATGGGCCAGGTGGCCGTCGACCCAGGTCGCGGCGACGTGGAGGCCGTCGTCGAGCCAGACGAGGTCGGCCGGGGCGCCGGGGGCCAACCGGCCGAGCTCCGGGTGGCCCAGGGCGGTGGCCGGGATCCGCGTGGCGGCGGTCAGCGCCGTCGCGAGCGGGATGCCGATGGCGACCGCGTTGCGCACCGCGGCGTCGATCGCCAGGGCGGAGCCGGCGATCGCGCCGTCGCTGCGGCGCGGGGGTCGGTCCGCCTCCAGGTGGACCTCCTCCCCACCGAGCTCGAAGCGGCCCGGTGGCATGCCCAGCGCCGCTATCGCGTCGGTGACGAGCATGATCCGCCCCGTGGCCGCCGTGAACGCCAGCAGCACCGCGTGGGGATGCACGTGGTGCAGGTCGACGATGAGGCCGCTGGTCAGGCGCGGATCGGTGAGCGCCGCGCCGACGACCCCCGGGTCGCGGTGGTGCAGGGGGCGCTGGGCGTTGTAGAGGTGGGTGACGAGCCGGGCGCCGGCATCGGCGGCGGCACCGACCTGCGCGTCGGTCGCGTCGCTGTGGCCGACGGCGACGCTGACGCCCGCAGCGGCGAGTCGCTCGATGGCTGCGATCGCCCCGCGGCGTTCGGGGGCCAACGTGACGTAGGTCAGCGCTCCGTCGGCCGCGTCGAGCAGCGTGTCGATCGCGGTCGGATCGGGATCGACGAGGTCCTGCTCACGGTGAGCGCCACGTCGGGTGGGGGCCAGGAACGGTCCCTCGAGGTGGACGCCCAGCCGCCGCGCGAGCCCGGGACCCTCCAGCTGCCGGTCGAGGTGGCGGAAACGTCGCAGGGCGTCCGCGAGCGTCGCGACAGGTGCGGTGATGAAGGTCGGGACGACGGCGGTGACGCCGGTCGAGGGCAGGCGTGTGGCGACCTCGTGCCACCCGGCCAGGTCGGCGTCCACGAGGTCGTGCCCGAACGCGCCGTTGCACTGCGCGTCGACGAGTCCGGGCGACAGCGTGCCCTCGGGCAGTTCGACGCGCCGCCCCGCGGTCAGTGGTGGGGACCCGGTCCCGACCGCGACGATGCGGGTGCCCTCCACCTGCACCCACCCGTCGGGCTGCAGCGCACCGTCGAGCAGGATCGTGGGCGCCTGCAGCAGGGACATCGGGGTTCCGCCGGTGAGGTGGTAACTGGTACGTACTGGACCGTACCAGTACGCTGATCGGGTCGTCGACCCTGGAGTGCGCCGTGCGACCTCTGCGTCCGGGCCCGGTCCCCAAGCACCGACGTCTGCGGGAGATCCTCACGGCGATGGCCACCGACGAGCTCGGCCCCGGCGCCGCGGTGCCCTCCGAGCGGGTGCTCGCCGAGCGTTTCGAGGTGAGTCGCGCCACCGTCCGCGAGGCTGTCGGCGCGCTGGTCAACGAGGGGCTGCTCGAGCGGGTGCACGGCAAGGGCACCTTCGTGGCGGCGCCCGCCGCGGTCGACGCGGCGCTGCACCTCGCGTCCTTCACCCAGGACATGATCCGCCGTGGGCTCGCGGTCGGGACCGAGGTGCTCGCCGCCGAGGTCGAGCCGGCCTCGGCGGAACGTGCGCAACGCCTGCGGATCGACGTGGATGCGCCCGTGCTGGTGCTGTGGCGTCGCCGCGACGCCGGTGGGCAGCCCATGGCCATCGAGCGGGGCGTCTACCCGCTCGGGCGACTGCCCGGCCTCGAGGCCCACGACCTCGCGGGCTCGATCTACGACCTGCTGGGACAGCGCTACGACGCGCGACCCGACCGGGCCGAGCAGGTCGTCAGCGCCGAGGTCGCCGACAACGACCAGGCGCGGATGCTGGCGATCGGGCCCGGTGAGCCGTTGCTGGTGTTCGCGCGGACCTCGTTCGCACGCGGCGTGGCCGTCGAGGACGTCGTGTCGTGGTACCGGGCCGACCGGTACCGGATCCACATGGGCCTCACCGCCGAGCGTGGGTGACGCGGCGGCCCGGGCATGCCTCAGCCGTGCGGCAACAGCACCTGTCGGACGGTCCCGCCGTCGGCCAGGGCGTCCATGGCGGCGTTGACGTCATCCAGGGGCAGCGAGGTGCTGTGCAGCTTCTCGACCGGCAGGCGACCCGCCCGCCAGAGCTCGATGAGCCGGGGCAGGTCACGCTCGGGGACGGCACCGCCGAGGTAGGAGCCGATCAGGGTCCGGGCTTCGGCCACCAGCTGCGCGGCGGAGATGCGCAGCTCCTGCGACGGGTGGGGGAGCCCGATGGCGACGGTGGTCCCACCCCGGGCCGTGACCGACCAGGCATCGGTGAGCACCGCGGCGGACCCGACCGCCTCGAAGGCGTACTGCACGCCGCCCGGGATCAGGGCGCGCACCTGTTCGACGCTCCCGCCGTCCGCGGTCGGATCGATCGCGTGCGTGGCCCCGAGCTCGAGTGCCAGCTCCCGCTTTGCGGCCACCGGATCGACGGCGACGATGGGGTGCGCCCCCGCCACCGTCGCACCCAGCACCGCCGCCAACCCGACGCCGCCCAGGCCGAGGACCGCCACCGACTCACCGGGCCGGACCGCGGCGCTCGACAGCACCGCCCCGGCACCGGTCAGCAACGCACACCCGAACAGCGCCGCGGTGGCCGCCGGGATGTCGTCGGGCACCACCACGACCGACCCGCGGTCGACCACCGCGTACTCGGCGAACGCGGAGACGCCGAGGTGGTGGTGCACGTCACGGCCCGCCAGCGAGCCGGCCGTGGGCGGGGCGAATCGGCGTCCACCGCGCAGCAGCTCGCCCGCGGTGTTCGCCGCCGCCGCGCGGGGACACAGCGCCGGGGTCCCGCTCGCACAGGCCGCGCAGGTCCCGCAGCGCGGGACGAACACCAGCACGACGTGCTCCCCGACGGCGACGTCGGTGATCCCGGCTCCGAGTTCGAGCACCTCGCCCGCCGCCTCGTGGCCCAGCACCATCGGGGTCGGGCGCGGGCGGTTGCCGTCGACCACGGACAGGTCCGAGTGGCACACCCCCGCGGCGTCCACGCGGATCAGCAGCTCGCCCGGACCCGGGCCGTCGAGCTCGAGTTCCATGACCTCGACGGGCCGCGTGTCGGCGTAGGGCCGCGCACGATCGTCGGCGACCAGCACGGCGGCTCGGGTGCGCAACGCGGGCTCCTCGCTCTAGCCTCGCCCGGGTGGGCACGGGTGTCCGTGTCTACCAGCACCGCAGCCCGCAGGAGGAGTCGTGGCGACCACCAGCCCGCCCGACGACGACGCGACGTCGGCCGCCGATCCCGCGTCGCTGCGCCGCGAGGACTTCCCCGTGCTGCGTGCCCAGCCCACCCGCTGGCACGACAACGACCACTACGGGCACGTCAACAACGTCGTGTACTACGCCTACTTCGACACCGCCGTGAACGGCTACCTGATGGAGGCGACGGGGACCGACATCCGACAGCTCGACGCGATCGGGTTGGTCGTGGAGACCGGGTGCCTCTACCTCGCACCGGTCGGGTTCCCCGACGATCTCGAGGTGGGCCTGGCGGTGTCGCGTCTCGGGACCTCGTCGATCGCCTACCGGCTCGCGCTGTTCCGCGTCGGGGATCAGGAACCGGCCGCGGTGGGGCGGTTCGTCCACGTCTACGTCGATCGGCGGACGCGCCAGAACACCCCGATCCCGGCCGTGATCCGTTCGGTGGTCGCCCCGTTGACGCGGGCGGGCCCCCCCCGGCCGCCCCCGCCCCGCGGCCCCCCCCGGCGGGGCCCCCCCGGGCGCGGGGCGGGGGGGGGGCCCCCCCCCCCCCCCCCCAGGGGGGGGGGGGGGGGGGGGGG
>JAFIEQ010000136.1 GCA_020832455.1 Nitriliruptoraceae bacterium | reverse complement strand
CCGCCACCGGACTGACCGCCGCGCTTGGCACCGCCACCGGTGTTGTTGCCGTTCCGGCCGGTGGTGGAGCGCTGTCCGCCGTTGCCGCCGGACTTCCCCCCGCCGCCCGAACGTGCCTTCGCACCGGCCGCGTTCGCCTTGCTGCGGGCACCGCCCCGGTTGGCGGCCTTACCGCTGCCGCCGCTGGCACCGCGACCGCGACGCTGGTTGCCGCCACGGCTGTTGCCGCGCGACGAGGGTCGGTCGTTGCTCGGACCGACCGGGCGGGTCGGCTCGGGGATGCCGTCGGAGGTCAGCAGCGCCATGTCCTGGTCGTGCATGCCGTTGGGGAGTCCGGCACCGCGCTGCAGGTCGGCGACGTCCTTGCCCTCCTCGAGCCCGACGAACGACAGCACCACACCGTCGGAGCCGGCGCGACCGGTCCGACCGGAGCGGTGGACGTAGTCCTTGGGGTCGGCCGGCAGGTCGAAGTGCACGACCACGGCGACGTCGTCGACGTGGATCCCGCGCGCGGCGACGTCGGTGGCCACCAGTGCGGTCACCTCACCGGCGTGGAAGCGGGCCAGGGCGCGCTCGCGTTGTCCCTGCGAGCGGTCGCCGTGGATCGCGGCGGTACTGATGCCGGCGTTGGTCAGCTGCTTGGACAGCCGGTCGGCGCCCCGCTTGGTGCGGGTGAAGACGATCGCCGGCGACAGGGTGCGCAGCACGTCAGCGGTGGTGTCCCGGCGCTGCGGGCGTTCCGCCGCGAAGAACAGGTGTCGCACCTCGCCCTGGTCCTCGTCCGGGGTGGTCACGCTATGGGTCGCCGGGTCGTGCTGGTAGCGCCGCACGAGCTTGTCGACCTCGCCGTCGAGGGTGGCGGAGAACAGCAGAGTCTGACGGTCGTCGCGCGTCGTGTCGAGCAACCGGATGACCTCGGGCAGGAAGCCCATGTCGGCCATGCGGTCGGCCTCGTCCAGCACGACCAGCCCGACATCGCCGAGGTGGCAGTCACCGCGACGGATGAGATCCGCGAGGCGGCCGGGGCAGGCGACGAGGATGTCGACGCCCTTGCGCAGGCGGGTGACGTCCTTGTTGATGGAGGTCCCGCCGAAGACGGTCGCCACGCGGCGGTCCATCTTCTGCGCCAGCGGCTGCAAGGTGTCGCGGACCTGACTCGCCAGCTCGCGGGTCGGCACGAGGACCAGCGCCGTCGGGCGTGAGGGGACGGCCTTGGCGGAGCGCATCGCCAACGGGATGCTGAACGCCAGCGTCTTGCCGGAGCCGGTCGGCGCCTTGCCGCACACGTCGCGGCCAGCGAGCGCGTCACCGATGGTGGACGCTTGGATCGGGAAGGGGGTGGTGAGCTCGAGCTCGTCGAGCGCACGGGTGAGCTTCAGGGGGACGCCGAGTTCGGCGAAGGTGGTGGACAAGTGGATCTCTCTGGTGGTCGCGCCGCATGGGGCGCGCAGCAGGGCCCGACGCCGCAACGGCGCAGGCGGGCACGGATCGAGCTCCCATCCGGTGACCCGCAGGCAGCGGGCGACCCAGCGGAAGGCTCCGGGGATCGGTGCGGTCTGGACACGCAGCCGGGAGCGATGGCCACCGCGGTCGACCCGGGGGTCGCCGGCGGCTGCCGGGTCGATCCGCATCGCGGCGAGCGGTCCCATCGTTGGGGCGCTCGAGGGCGATGCACGTGACAGGCGACGAGGTCGCCGTGACAGGGACCGTACCAGCCGTCCAGCGATCGCGGCCAGGGCCGCTCAGCCGACCGACGGGTCCTCACGGTCCGGGGCCGGCGGTGGCGGGGGATCGGCCGGCGCGTCACTCATCGGCTGACGGGTGGGCGGCGGGTCCGAGCGGGCCTGCGATGCCGGCGCGGGCGGGTTGTCCTGGGTGGACGTCGGGTCCTGCGTGGCCGTCCGGTCCTGCGGCGCGGCGGGCGGCCGCTCGAGACCCTGGACCTCGAGGTGCCCCGCACGTCCCTCCGCGAGCAGGCGGTGGGTCAGCGCCCGGGCGTCGAGGATCGTCTGCCGGCTGGCTTCGGTGAGATCGGCGCCGCTCGCCCGCTCCATGGCCGCCTCCGACCGACGCAGCGCCGCGACCTGCTCGGGATGGTCGACGCTGACCAGGTCGAGCACGCTGCCCTCGGTCGCGAGGTAGCCGCGGGCGGCGGCGACCCGCCCCACCTGTTGGGCCATCCCGAGCGCCGCACCCCGTGGCCCGTCGACGAACGAGCGCAGCAGCTCGTCGAGGTCGTGCTGGAGCCGCTCGGCATCGTCGGCGTCGAGGTCGCTGAGCTCCACCTCGCCTCGGCGCGCCGTGCGCCGCTCGAGGTCGGCTTCCGCCTCCTTGCGGCCCGTGGCCGAGGTCGTGCGGTCGTACTCCGAGCGGAACTGCCCACGCAACCGCTCGCTGCGGTACGCGCGCCGTCGGGCCCACCAGATCAGCAGTGCGCCCAGGACCACGACCACCACACCCAGCACGATCCACCAGACGGGATCGATCATCGTGATGTCGATCGTGCCGTCCATGGCGGGCTCCTGATCATCGGTTCCCGAGTATGCGCCGATGCGCGCCACACCGTCTGGCCGTTCAGCCAGCCGGGTGGATGGCCCCGGCCGCCGCGGCCGGCGGCGAGTGCCCCGCATCGGACGTTCGCCCCCACCCGGCGGGGCCGAGCGGTCCTGGCGGGTCGGCCGCACCGGTGGTGCGATGGCGCATCGAGTCCCACGATGGGGCATCGACCCCGAGGAGCTGCGCCGTATGGCCACGTCACACCTGTTCGCCGCCGCCGCAGGCGCCGGTACCGCCCTGCTGGTTGACCGCCTGCGCGTTTCGTCGGTCACACGGACCGCAAGCATGGCCGGCTCGACGCTCGCCGCGCCGACCGCCGCTGCGTGGGTCACCGACTTCCTCAACGCGGCCTACTACGCCAAGGGCCAGCAGTACCGCGAGCTGGACGACCTCCGGCTCGCCTTCACCATCGTGACCACCTACTGGGCGCACCAGGGGGAACGCCGCCTCGGCGTGGCGGACGTGCTGAAGTTCCACCAGGCGTTCGGCACGGCCAGGTTGCGCGGGTCCGGAGGCACGACCGGCACCCTGAGTCGCGCCGATCTGCTCACCGGCGCCGCCAAGCTCATCGGGGACTGGTTCCCCGACGCGGCCGAGGACTGGGATCGGCGCGGGTGGGGGATCGCGTTCCCGACCGTCGAGGCCAAGCAGGCCCACGACCCGGAGCGTCGCCTGGAACGGGCGCAGCTCGGCCCACTCAGCCCACCCAAGAGTCCGGAGCCCGAACAGATCTGGCACACCTACCCACCGGTGGAGATGCCGGACGTCGCCACGACCGTCGCCGGCATCCTCGCGGTCGAACACTGGCCCGACTACGCCAGCGAACTCGGGCGCTTCACGCCGTTGCGCGCCGGAGGGCTGGACGGGCAGACCTTCGAGATCGAGGTCGTCGGGTTCCCAACACCTCGCACGCCCGTGTTCACCCGCGGCTACGTGACCATCCACGACCTGGTAACCGCCGCCGACCCGGCGCGACTCTCCGAGTGGGTCACCGAACTGCGCCGGGGCTTCGACGCGCGACCGGACGAGCTCGCACCGGTCCCCGACGGCGCGGAGGTCCACGCCGGGTTCGATCTGGTCACCCACGAGGGCCACTTCATGGGGGATGCGAAGAACCGGCTCGTGCTCTACACCCACGAGGGCCGGACCTACCTGCGTGCTGCCGGGACCTGGGACCCGATGACCTGGCACCTCTCGGAGCTCTACGATCGCGTCGGCCGCTGGTCGCAGCACGCCTTCTGGGGGATGGAGAGCCCGGAGCAGTCGATGTTGCACCAGATCGCCGATCAGGTCACACGGCTGATCGACCGTGCCGCTCGGGCGCAGGCGTGACCACCGCGCAACGCGTCGATGCCATCGTCGTCGGCTCGGGTCCGAACGGGTTGGCCGCCGCGATCCGGCTCGCCCGCGCCGGCCGTGAGGTGGTGATCCTCGAGGCGCAACCGCGACTCGGTGGGGCGGTCGTCAGCCAGGAGCTGACGCTGCCCGGGTTCGTCGCCGACACGTTCAGCTCGGTCTACCCGGCCGCTGCAGCTTCGCCGGTCTTCCGCCGGATGCCCCTGGAGCGGCACGGTCTGACGTGGGTCCATCCGGCGATCGCCATGGCCCACCCGATGCCGGATGGACGCGCTGGAGCCCTCTACCGGGACCTGGAGCGCACCGCCGCGAACCTCGACGATCTCCAACCCGGCGACGGGCGCGCCTGGGCGGCGTGGGCCGGTCCCTACCTCGACGCCTTCGAGGCACTTCGGGCCACGATGCTCGGCGGGTTCCCACCGGTGGCCGGCGGCGCCCGCCTCGTCACCGCGCTCGGCATCGGCGGCACCCTCGAGTTCGCGCGCCTGCTGCTGACCTCCGCGGACCAGTTGGCCACGGATCTGTTCACCGGACCGCACGCCCGTGCGTGGCTGTTCGGCTCCGTGTTGCACGGCGACGTTCCCGCCGAGGAATCCGGTTCGGCCATCGCCGGCAGCTACCTGCAGCTGTTGGGCCACGCGGCCGGCTGGCCGAGCCCACGGGGCGGCGCGGGCAACCTCACCGGGGCGCTGGCGAGCTACCTGCGCACGCTGGGCGGGGAGATCCAGCTCGAGTCCCGGGTCGATCGGATCGTCACGGCGCGAGGACGGGTCGCGGGCGTGATCACCGCTGACGGTACCCGCTGGCGCACCCCCATCGTCATCGCGGACACCTCGCCGCATGCGATGCTCCAGCTCGTCGGCGACGCCATGCCGAGCGAGTACGCGACCCGTCTGCGCCGGTTCCGCTACGGCCCCCGGACCGTCAAGGTCGACTGGGCGCTCGACGGACCGACCCCCTGGACGGCGCCCGAGGCGCGGCTGGCGGGCACGGTCCACGTCGGCGGCGAGGCCGAGGCCGTCACCGCGCAGACCACCGCGGTCCGGCGCGGCGAGATCCCGGAGCGACCGTTCCTGCTGTTCGGGCAGCAGAGCGTCGCCGATCCGACCCGTGCCCCCACCGGCAAGCACACCGCCTGGGCCTACACCCGGGTGCCCTCGGCGGTCGCCGGACCGGAGGCCGTCACCGCCCACGTCGAGCGCATGACCGATCAGGTCGAACGCTTCGCACCGGGCTTCCGCGACCTCGTGCTCGCGCGCCACGTCCAAGGTCCGCAGGCCCTGGAGGACGGCAACGTCAACCTCGTCGGCGGCGACGTCGGCGGCGGGACCTACCGCCTCGACCAGACGGTGTTCCGACCGCTCCCAGCGCTGGTGCCCTACGCGACACCGATCCGGGGACTGTGGCTCGGCAGCGCCTCGGCGTTCCCCGGCGGCGCGGTCCACGGTGTCCCTGGCTGGACGGCGGCGTCCTATGCCCTGGCGCGCACACGGGTCACCGCGTCCTGAACCCGCGGACCACGGATGCCGGGGACGCGTGTGGCAGGCTGGCGCCATGAGCGATCACGACACCTCCCGTCCCTCACGCGCCGCGCAGCTGTGGGCCGACGAGCACGAGCTCGTCGCCGCCTGTCGAGCGCATCCCTTCGTCCGTGGCATCGCCTCGGGGGCACTCGAACGCGAGCGCTTCGTCGCGTACGTCGAGCAGGACGCATGGTTCCTGGCCGCGTTCGCCCGTGCGTACGCCCTGGCGATCGCGAAGGCACCGGACCTGGCCACGATGTCCACGCTGCGCGGGCTGCTCGACGGGGCGCTCGAGGAGCTGGACCTGCACCGTGGCTACGCGACCCGGTGGGGCGCGGACCTCGATCCGGACCCGAGCCCCGCGACGCTGGCCTACACCGACTTCCTGCTCCGGGTCGCGTGGAGCGAACCGCTCCCCCACATCCTCGCGGCGATGACCCCGTGCATGCGTCTCTACGCCGACCTCGGCCAGCACCTGCTCCCGGATGCCGCCCCCGACAGCCCCTACCGCGAGTGGTGCGAGACCTACGCCGATCCCGGGTTCGAGGAGCTCGCCCGCAGCCTGGAGCGGTTGCTCGACGAGGTCGACGACGGCGCCGCGGCGGTCGCCGACCACTACCACCAGGCGATGCGGCTCGAGCACGCGTTCTTCGACCAGGCGGGCTGAGCGGCCGGACGTGGGACCGTCCCGGGGACCCGGGACGGCCTCGACCGACCAGGGACGTCCGGGCGAACCCACGTGGATGACCGGACCCACGTGGCCGAGCGGGCACCGGTCCCAGCGTCAGTCGACGGGCCACCGCTGGTCGGAGGCGCGCTTGGTGAGGAACACGGCCGCGGACCCGGCCAGCACCAGCGCGACCTCGATGCCGAAGCGTCCGGCCGCCGCGAGCGCCAGGCCCGGCTCGCCTGCGATCAGCGACATCGGGACCAGTGCGGCGGTCGGGACCAGCGCCAACGCCACCATCACCCCGGCGGTCAGCACCGTCCGGTCGATCGCGATCAGCAGACCGCCACACACGGCGGCCACGGCGCTGATCGCGATGCCGTGCCACGTCGGCTCGGTCCAGAACGCCACCAGGTCGGCAGCGGCGAGGTAGGTGTCATCGCCGGCATCGATGCCGCTGACCCCGAGCCACGCGCTCATCAGACCGGCCAGGGTCGCGCCAACGAGCAGGGCGCCGTAGGCGCGCAGCACGTCGTTCAGGCCCCCGCGCCACGCGCTGGACCCGGTCACCAGCCCGAGCACGAAGCGGGAGAACGGCTGGAAGCCCGGAGCGATCACCATGGCGCCGATGACGGCGTGCACGGTGCCGGTGACGATCCCGAGCCCCGCGATGAAGCCGGCGATGGCCATCACCAGCACCCGGTCGGCCCGCATCGTGCTGTCGCCGCCGATGGACAGCTCCAGTTCCTCCCAGGTGGTGGCCTGGGACTCACGGGTGAGCGTCTCGTAATCGGCGTTGATGATGCTCGAAGGCGTGGAGGTCACCATCGTGACGCCCTCGGTCTCACCGAGGCCGTAACGGTCGGCGATACGCATGACCTCGCCGAGCGTGTCGTCGGCGATCTCCAGCTCGATCACGTCACCGGGGGGCTGCAACGAGCCACCTCGCTGGAGTCGGATGGCCAGCGGCGAACAGGCCCGCAGGTCACCGAGCATCGAGTCGGTGAACCGTTCCGGCACGGTCAGGCCGATGCTGCGCATGCGGGACCCCCCTCAGAGACGTCGCCCGGTCGGCGGCCGACCGCGGCGTTCGATGCCATCATGCCCGGCGATCGGGTCGTGGCCGTCCCACCTCGGCCGTCGGGCCGTCCGGTCCACGCGCAGTCGTGACCAGCTGCACCGGTCGCGCCATGAGCGTGGCCGTCGTCGGGGTACTGACCGGCGGGTGGGTCGGCACCGACCCGGCGGTGTCCTTGAGCTCGAGCTCCGGGACGAGCAGCATGAGCACCAGCGCGACCAGCGCGAGCGGGATGGAGAACAGGAACACGCTCGACAGCGCGCCGGCGAACGCCTCGACCACGGCCTCGCGGACCGGTGCGTCGAGCGCCAGGATCGTCTGCGGGCTGCCCTGCACCGCCGCGGGGTCGACCTCGATGTCGCTCGGCATCCCCGCGAGCCGGCGGGCCAGCCCGGCGGTCATGACCGCGCCGAAGGCGGCCGTGCCGATCGATCCACCGAGGGTGCGCGCGAAGTTGACCGTGGCCGTGGCGACCCCGAGGTCGCTGGCGGGCACGTCGTTCTGCGCGACCAGGATCAGGTTCTGCATGATCATGCCCACGCCGATCCCGAGCACGGCCATGAACAGGCTCGCGATCGCGCGCGGGGTCGCGGCGCCCATGGTCGCCAGCAGCGCGAGGCCCACCGCCGTGAGCCCGGCCCCGGCGACCAGCCAGCGCTTGGTCCGTCCGGTGGTGGAGATCCGGCGGCCGGACACCACCGAGGACAGCACCATCCCACCCATGAGCGGGGCCATCAGGAGGCCAGCGGCGGTCGCGCTCGCGCCGGTGACGATCTGCAGGAACACCGGCAGGAACACGACCGCGCCGAACAGCGAGGCGCCGACGACGAACCCGCCGAGCGCGGAGAGGGTGAAGGTCCGGGAGCGGAACAGCCGCAGGGGGATGATCGGTGAGGGCGTGCGGTGCTGGTGCACGACGAACAGCACGCTCAGCGCGGTCCCCCCGACCCCGAGTCCCAGGATCAGCGGTGAGGTCCAGGGGTGGGTGCCACCGGCCCAGGCGGTCATCAGCAGCAGCGAGGTGACCCCCGCGACCAGCAGCACCGCTCCGAGCACGTCGATGCGTTGTGGGACCCGACGGTGCGGGAGGCGCAGCACCTTGGCGACGATGACCAGCGCGATCAGCCCGATCGGCAGGTTGACGAAGAAGACCCACCGCCAGTCCACGAGGTCGACGAGCACGCCACCGATCAGCGGGCCGGTCACCGAGGCGATCCCGAAGACCGCGCCGAGGTAACCCTGGTAGCGACCGCGCTCCCGCGGGGAGAGCACGTCGCCGATGATGGTCATGGCCAGCGCCATCACGCCGCCACCGCCGACGCCCTGGACCGCCCGGGCACCGATGAGCAGCGGCATGGAGGTCGCGAACCCGGCCAGGACCGAGCCGAGCAGGAAGATGCCGATCGCGACCTGGAACGTCCCACGGCGGCCGACGATGTCGGAGATACGACCGAACAGCGGCGTCGCGGCGGTCGCCGCGAGCAGGTAGGCGGTCACGATCCAGGCGATGAGGTCCACGCCGCCGAGCTCACCGGCGATGGTCGGCAGGGCGGTGGCGACGCTGGTCTGGCTGACGGCGACGACGAACATCCCGGTCATCAGACCGACCAGGACGAGGCGGATCTCCCGTGCGGCGAGCGGGCCCTGCTCGGTGGGTCGGTTGCCCGTCATCGCTGCTCCCCGTCCTCGACCTCGAGGGCGTCGACGACCCGCTCGAGGCCGGCCGCCAGATCGGTCAGCTCCTCCGGGCTCCAGTCGTGCAGGATCCGCTGCAGGTGCGCGGTGCGGGCGACGCGGACCCGGCGCAGCGCATCGCGCCCCGCCGCGGTCGGCGTGTAGCGCCGGGCGCGGGCGTCGTCGGGGTCGGGTGCTACCTCGACGTAGCCGTCCTCGACGAGGCGCTTGGCGTGACGGCTGGCGGTGGAGACGTCCAACCCCATGGAGGCGGCCAGATCGGAGAGCCGCGCACCGTCGAGCGAGGCGATCCGTGCCAGGGTGACGTAGGCGGCACGTTCCAGGTTGACCCCGGCGCGTCGACGGGTGGCCTCGCCGGCCGTGGGCAGGAACGCCCGTCGCACGAACCGGGTCAGGGCCTGTTCCAGGGTCGCGTGTGGATCACCGGCGCAGGTCGTGGCGCCGGTGGGCGCGGGGGACGGGGTGGCATCGCTCATGCGGGCGACCGTACCGGAACAGTTGCAGACTGCAAGCAACTACCTGTCCGGACGACGATGGCCGGAGCCCAGGGCGTCCCGCAGAGCCGACGGTCCCCTCTTCGCGGCAGGCGTTTCCCCGGGCCCGACCCGGCCGACACCACCAGCAGGGCGCCGGTCACCCTCCGCGGCCGCGGAGGACGGTGTCGTCGAGGTGCGCGACCATGATGACCAGACTCTCCCTGCAGAACAAGATCCTGATCCCGTCCCTGGTGACGGTGCTGCTGTTCAGTGCCCTGAGCGTGTGGCTGCTGTCGGGACTGTCGCGGACCGCCGACGACCTGGCCTCGCTGTACCAGCGCGAGTACCTGATGACCGAGGCAGCGGTCGGAGCGCAGGTCGTGCTCGGGGACCTCGATGGCGCGTTCTCCCGGGCCATCTACCACGAGGACGCGGGGGTCCGCGCCTCGTTCCGGGCGGACTTCGAGGACTTCGAGCAGGACATGGCCGACGTGCTCGACGAGCTCGAGTCCGGTCCGCTGACCCCCGAGGAGCGGGTGCTGCTCGAGCGGTTCACCACGGAGTACCAGGAACTGGAGACGGTCTGGCGGACCGGCATCGACGCTGCTGCTGGTGGCGACCTGGAGGCGGGCCGGGACACCGACTCGGACGCGCTCGAAGCCTGGGACACCGCGGCGGTGACGCTGGACGAGCTCGCGGAGGGCCTGGTCGGCAGCGGCGAGTCGGCGTACCTGTCGGCGGCCGCCCGCTACACGACGGTGCGCACCAGCGCCATCGCCGTCATCCTGCTGACCATCGGACTGGCCCTGGGCACCACGTTGGTGATCGCGCGGCGGACGGCGCGTGATCTGCGTGCGTCGTCGCACCAGTTGGATGGGGAGGCCGGTCGTCTGGCGTCGGTGTCGGCGCAGATGGGGGCGAACGCGCAAGCGACCTCGTCGCAGGCGGATGTGGTCGCGGCGGCGGGTGAGCAGGTGTCCTCCAAC
>JAFIEQ010000135.1 GCA_020832455.1 Nitriliruptoraceae bacterium | reverse complement strand
GGGCGCCCGATCGGGCGCCCGGCGGTCGTGTCAGTCCTCGCCCGCGCTGACCTCGGGCAGCGTCCGGCCCATGACGACGCCCGCAAGTCCGAGCAGCGCCAGGGCGAGCAGCGCGACCTCCACGCCGGCAACCGCGATCGCGGAGGTCACCGCGCCGGTGAACAGCAGCAGGAGCCCCATCGCGGTGTTCGACACGGCGACGTAGTCGGTGCGTCGGTTGCCCTCGGCGAGATCCACGACGTAGGTCTTGCGACCGAGTCGGACGCCGGTGTGGGCGAGCGCGAGCAACAGGTACGCCGCCGGGTAGAGCAGGGTCAGCTCCCGCAGGTCGTCCACGAGCAGCAGGGCGAGCAGCGCCAGGATGACCCCGGAGGCCAGCCCGGCGGCCAGCATCATGGTCCGCCGGCTCGAGCGGTCGGCGAACCGGCCCCAGAAGCGCCCCCCGATCAGCGACGCGAGGCCGCTGGAGATCACGAAGCCGCCGAGCCCCTCGAGGCCGGCGCCGCCCTCCTCGGTGGCCAGGGTCACCACGAACGGCGGGGTGAGCGCGGAGACCAGCAGTAGGGTGCGCACGATGACGAAGCGCCGGAACGGTGCATCCTCGCGCAGCAGCCCGATCGCGGACCGGATCGCGCCGCCGTCGGCATCGTCATCGTGCTCGCCGGGCTCCTCGGTCACCGTCGCGAACGCGGCGCTGGCGAGCACCCACGCCACGGCCGCTCCGGCGAACAGCCAGGCGAAGGTGACCGGGTCGGTGTCCTCGCCCCCGAGCAGTCGCATGCCGAGGCCGACCGTGATCGCCGCCGCCCCGGAACCGATCGTCGCGTAGCCGTTGATCTGCCCGCGGGCGCCCTTGGGCACGGTGCGCCCGAGCACGTCCTTGGACGCGATCGACGACAGCGATCGCGCCAGGGCGAACACGGTCAGGGCCGCCAGGATGGCCACCCCGGCCGCCGTGCCTTCGAGCGTCGCCGCGATGACCGCCATCGCGACGACCGCCATGGCCTGCAACAGCCCCCCGGCGACCCAGACCCACTTGCGCACGGCCAGTCGACGCACGAGCGGCACGAGCACGGCCTGCGGGAGCATCGATCCCGATTCCCGGATCGGCACGAGCAGCCCCGTGAAGCTCGCGGGCGCGCCCAGCGCGGCGAGCAGCCACGCGAGCACCGTCTTGGCGTCGACCACGAGGTCGCCGGCCTTCTGCAGGGTGAGCGCGACGACCTGCTTCCCGGCGTTGCCGGGGACCGCCGCATCGACGCGGTCCGGTAGGTCGCCGCGTCCGTGGTCCTCGTCGTCGATGAGGGCGGCGTAGGCCCGCTCGAGCACGTCGTCGCGGTCCCGTGCGTCGGGGCTCGGGTCGGTGGTCATCGTGGCGCTCCCGTTGCGCGTCGCGGGGGGAGCGGGCGCTGCCGATCCCCCGGGCGCCGTGCGTTCGCGGGTGCGGCCGCGGCCGGACGGCCGGGTGCGGGTCCGGCGCTCACCGATCGCCACGCCCACGCAGGGTGGGCATGACCCGTACCGCGTCGAGCGCGCGCAGGTGCGGGAGCGGGTCGAGGCCCTGCTCGAGCACGAAGGTGGTCAGTTCCCGGCGCACCACCTCGTCGAGCTGGGCGGGATCCCACGGCTTGGCGAGGTAGTGGTGCAGCCCCCCCTCGTTGATCGCACGGATCGTGTCGGCGTGGTCCGCCTGGCCGGTGAGCAGCACCCGACGCACGGCGCGGGTCGCCGGGTCCTCCGCGAGCTCGACGAGCAGCTCGACTCCGGTGGTGCCCGGCAGTCGGTGATCGGCCAGGATGAGGGCGAGGTGGTCCCCGTCGGCGGCCAGCTCCTGCAGCACGGCACGCGCATCGGGCACGTCGTCCGCCGGTTCGACGCGGACGAGCCCGTCGAAGGGCCCGAGGTCGCGCACGATCGCGTCGCGGACCTCCGCTTCGTCCTCGAGCACGAGCACGCTCAGGCGTCCGCTCATCGTGATCGCTCCTCGTCGTCGCCTGGGCCGGCCACGGGCAGGACCACCCGGACGGTCGTCGCGCCCGGCCGGCTGTGCAGGTCGATCGTCCCGCCGTGCAGGTCGACGATACGCCGGGCGATCGCCAGACCCTGCCCCAGCCCGTAGCGCACGCGGCCGTGCTTGGTCGTGAACCGGGGTTCGAACACCCGGGCGAGCGCGTCGGCGGGGATGCCGGGTCCGTCGTCGGTGATCGCCACCTCGACGTGGGCGTCATCGGGTGCGGTGGTCATGATCCGGATCGTCCGGGCTGGTGCCTCCACGGCGTTGGTGATCAGGTTGGTCCAGACCTGACCGAGCTGGGCCGGGTGCGCGCGGATCGCCGGCACCTGGTCGCCGTGGCGTTCGACCGTCACCTCGGACAGGCGGTGCGCCAGCAGCCGCAACGCATCGTCCAGGCTGCGCGCGACGCCGACCCCGTCCACCGGGGCCTGCGCCGGCCGGGCGTGCGACCGCACCGCCTCGACCAGGTCGGCGATGCGGGACCCGGCCAGCTCGACGTCGCGCAACGCGGTCCCGAGCCGGGCCGCGGCCACCAGTCGGTCGAGCTGCGCGGGGTGGGTGAGCTCGCCGTCGCTGACCGCATCGGGGACCAGACCGGCCGCGACCAGGGCCCGGGCCCGGTCGGCCGGGATCCCGCGCGCCTCGAACGCCCGCCGCCGCGCCCGGTCCTCCGCGGTGCTGCGCGGCGCGGCCTCACGCATCCGGGTGAGGACCTGCCGGATCGGCGCCGCGTCGGGATGGCCCTCGACGACCTCGGCGACGTCGTCGACGGCGTGGGCGAGCGATCGGTTGAGCGCGGCGACCGGGTTGTTGAGCTCGTGGGCGATCCCGGCGGAGAGCTCGCCCAGGGTCGCCATCCGCGCGGACTCGACGAGGTCGAGCCGAGCCGACTCCAGCTCGCGCAGCGTCTCGCGCAGCGTGCGACGCTCGTGGTCGAGTTCCCGGTTGAGCCGGACCGCATCGACCTGGAGCTGCTCGGCACGACGCAGCCGCCCGGCCAGCGCCCGCACCGTCAGCGCTGCGAGCGCCGCGGTGACCTCCGGTTCGCGCTCCAGGGCGAGGTCGAGCTGCTCGATCGACAGGTGGATGGCGGTCAGCGCCGTCGTGGCCCTGGCCGTGAAGAAGGCCTGGCGCTGCTGGGTCAGTGCGAGCAGGCCGATCACCGGGCCGGTCGAGGCGTGGTGCAGTCGCAGCTCGCCGAGCTGGGGATCCTCGGTCGAGCGGTCCAGACCGACGGCCCCGGCCAGCACGACCAGCACGGCGTCGACGCCCACCCCCTGCTGGGTCAAGCGGGTCCCAGCCGGCAACGACAGGCGCGGGCGCCGACCGAGCGCCCGGTCGACCGCACGCACGAGCCGGTCCACGATCTCCCGGTCGTCCTGCTCGAGATCGCGCAGCAACGGCGCGCGGGGGAGCTCCAACCACCGCTCGCCCCGGTCGAGCTGGCCGAGCGAGGGATGGTCGGGCGCCCCCGAGCGCAGCCGCCGACTGAGCTGCGCGCGGATCTGGGCTGCGAGGCTGCCAGGGGTCCAGGGCGCTCGGATCACGCTGCGCAGCACCCCGAGGTCGAGGGCGTCACGCAGGTCGTCGTGGCCGGGGGCGTCGGTGACCAGCACCCCGCGCCAGCCGTGCGTCGCCCCGTGGCCCCAGTCGATCCGCGACGTGTCCGCGTCGTGCACGACCACCCCGACGGCGAACGGTTCCTGCGGCCAGGCGTCGTGGCACGCGATCAGACGAGCGACCCCGTCCAGGGCCGGTGCGAGCTCCGCGTGCGCCTGCTCGAAGCGTGGACCGCGTCCCCGCAGGGCGACCGCGTCCGGCGCGTGTCGCCCGGCGTCTTCCGCGAGCCCGGCGCCCGTCACGACAACAGGCCCGTGCTCACCCACAGCAGCGGCAGGACGAACGCGAGCAACGTGCCCCCGACCACGCCGACCACGATCCCCGAGGTGGCCATGTCGCGGGTGGCGACCTCCCCGGTCGCGTACGCGATCGCGTTCGGTGGGGTGGAGATGGGCAGCGCCATCGCGAGCGCGCAGGCCAGCGCGACCACGACCCCGACCAGGGTCGGGTCCAACCCGATGCCGCCCGCCAGGCCGAGGGCCAACGGGATCAGCAGGTTCGCGGCCGCCGAGGAGGAGATGACCGTGGAGAAGCCGAGCCCGGTGAGCACGAGCAGGGCGATGAGTGCGGAGCTCGGCAGCGCCTCCCAGGCCACCAGCCCGAGCAGCCACGCGTCGAGTCCGGACGCGCCGATCCCCACCCCGAGCGCGATCCCCCCGGCGACGAGCCAGAGCACGTGCCACTGCAGGTTCTGCAGGTCCTTGGGTCCGAGCACCCGGGTGGCGAGCAGGACCACGACCGGGACGAAGCCGACCGTCGACGACGCCAGGCCGTGCAACGGTTCGGTCAACCACAGCAGGATCGTCGTGGCGGCCGTCACGCTGAACACGATCGCCGCGGGGGAGCGGTCCCATGCGGCCGTGAGATCGAGGTCCAGCGCCGTCCCGGCCGGCACGTAGCGACGCGTCAGATACCACCACGCGATCGCGAGCACCACGAGCACCAGCGGCACCGCGAGCAGCATCCACCCGAGGAAGGACACCGCTTCGCCGCGGCTCGACAACGCACCGAGCGCGATCGCGTTGGGCGGGGAGCCCACCGGTGTGCCCATCCCGCCGACGTTCGCGGCGACCGGCACGGCCAACGCGAGGCCGGTGCGGGCACGGCCCGGGGGCAGCGCGGCGAGCACGGGCACGATGACCGCGAACATGGTGGCCGTGGTCGCGGTGTTGGACACGAACATCGACAGCAGCGCCGTGATGGCCATCAGGCCGAGCACCGTGCGGCGGGCGTCGCCGACGAACGGGCGGATGAGCACCGCGGCGATGTTGCGGTCGAGCCCGAAGCGGGCGGCGCCGTCGGCGATCAGGAAGCCGCCGAGGAAGAGCACGATGACGGGGTCGGCCAACGCCGCGAAGAAGGTCGCCGCGGGCAGGAGGTCCGCGCCACCAGCCGGCGCACGCAACGCCTGGTCGCTGATGAGGAGCACCTCCAGCAGGATCACCAACGTGGCGGTGGCGACGAGCGGGATCGCCTCGGTCACCCACAGCACGATCGCGGCCAGGAAGATGGCCAGCATCCGGGCGGCCAACGGGTCCATCCCGCTCGGCGGGGCCACCAGTGGCCACACGAAGACCACGAGGGCGACGACCAACCCGATGCGTTGCAGTCGCGTCTGTGGGCCCACGCTCAGTCGTCCGCGAGCCGGGGCGGGAAGCCACCGGTCGCGATGGGGCCCCAGTCCTCGAGGTGCAGCCGGATCAGGCACTTGCCCTGGGCGACCATCGCGGCGCGGTACTCGTCCCAGTCGGGGTGTTCCCCGCTGATGGCGCGGAAGTAGCCGACGAGCGGTTCGACGGCCTCGGGCAGGTCGACCACCTCGGCGGTGCCGTGGACCTGGACCCAGGGGCCGTCGAAGTCCTCGGACAGCACCACGGCACTGGAGCGTGGGTCGCGGCGCAGGTTGTGCACCTTCGCGCGCTCCGGGTACGACGAGACCACGATCGCCCCGTCAACCACCCCGGCGGTGACCGGGGACAGCTGTGTGCGTCCGTCGCGGCGCAGGGTCTGCAGGATCAGCCGGTGCCGTGGCCGGATGAAGTCCAGCAACTCGTCACGGGAGACCCGGTCGGCGGTGGCGATGGAGCGGCTCATGACCGTGACCCTAACCGGTGCCCGCGCGACGCGTCAGTTCTCCGCGGCGACCCCGTCCCGCACCTGCCGACGGTGTCGTCGCAGGCCATCGAGGTCGCTGGGTCGGTGCAACCAGAAACCCTGCGCGAACCCGGCGCCGAGGTCGGTGAGCAGGCGCAGCTGCGCGGCGGTCTCGATCCCCTCCGCCACGACGTCCAGCCCCATGGTGGTGCTCAGGTCGATGATCGCCGCGAGCAGCTGACGGGCGCCAGGATCGGTCTCCACCTCGGTCACGAAGCTCCGGTCGATCTTCACGATGTCGACCGGGAGCCGGCGGAGGTAGCCGAGCGAGCTGTACCCGGTGCCGAAGTCGTCGATCGCGAGCCGGATCCCGTTGGCGCGCAGCTCATGCAGCAGCCCGAGGACCTGCTCGCCGTCGTGGACCATGGCGGACTCGGTCAGCTCGATGATCAGCTCGCCCGGCGGGAGCCCGTGCCGTTCGAGGGCCGCGAGCACGATGTCGACGATCGCCGGGTCCCGCAGCTGCAGGGGGGACAGGTTGACGCCGAGCCGCAGCGGTGTGCCGGCGCCGCGGCGGAGCAGCGCGGTCGCCTCGAGCGCCTGATCCAGCACGTTCGTCCCGAGACGGCCGATCAGCCCGGTCTGCTCGGCCAGGGTGATGAACCGGTCCGGGGCGATCGGGCCCCGGATCGGGTGGTGCCAGCGGGCGAGAGCCTCCATGCCGACCAGGCGCCCGTCGTCGAGCGCGTGGATGCCCTGGAACGCGACGTCGATCCGTCCCTCGTCGACGGCCCGGGCGAGGTCGTCGCTGAGCTGCCGTCGCGCGACCGTCGCGGCGGTCATCGAGGCGCGGTGCAGACACCACCGCAGCTTGCCCTCGGTCTTGGCCTCGTAGAGGGCGATGTCGGCGTCACGGAACAACGCCTCGGCATCGCGCTCGCCCCGGTCGACCGCGACGCCGACGGACATCCCGATGTGCAACGGACGTCCCTCGAGCACGAACCCGTCGCTGACCGCGTCGATCAGCCGTTGGGCCGTGGCCACCGCGTCCCGGGTGGTCTGCACGTTCTCGCACACGACGGCGAACTCGTCGCCGCCGATCCGTGCGAGCGTGTCGTCCGCGCGCAGCTGGGCCGACAGACGCCCCCCGAGCTGCTGGAGCAACGCGTCACCGGCCGGGTGGCCCAGCGTGTCGTTGACGTCCTTGAAGTCGTCGAGGTCGCAGAGCAGGACCGCGATCGAGCCGCCCGTGCGCGCCGCACGGGCCAGCGCGGTTGCCATCCGGTCGTGGAACAGGGTGCGGTTCGGCAGTCCGGTGAGCGGGTCGTGGTAGGCCAGTTGGCGCAGCTCGCGCTCGAGCTGGGTGCGCTCGGTGGTCTCGTGGAGGGTGAAGACGATGCCCCCCACGTCCTCGTCGTCGCGACGGTCGATCACGACCAGATCCGCGTCGAGCTCCCGACCCTGGTGAGCAGCGAGCCGGACCCGCGAACGGATCGAACGCCCGTCGCCGGATGCGAGCCGCTCCGCGAGCGCTCGGGTCGTGGCTCGCCGCTCCGTCGGGTGCACCGCGCCGATCAGCGACCGCAGCGACCACCCGGTCGGGTCCGAGCCGAAGAACCCGGCGGCGGCCGGGGTCGCGTAGTCGACCCGACCGTCCGGGCCGAGCACGAGCACCACGTCGGCGGCGTCCCGGACGAGCGATTCGAACCGGCGCTGGGTCCGCACCCGCTGGTCCGCGAGGTCCCGACGGGACGCGTGCTCCACCGCGCGCAGCAACTGGAAGACCCGCACGGTGGTGATGAGCAGCACCGCGGCGATGGCGAGCGCGATGACGTGGACGTCCCCGCGCTCCGGGCTGAGCAGCAGCACGGCGGGCAGGACGAGCGCGGTGGCCGCGTGCGGCGCGATCTGGCGTGCGGCGGAACGCTCCTGGCCGTCGGGTTCGGCGTCGGTCAGTCGGGCCGCGCTCGGATGGCTCGCGGCGACGGCGAGCCCGCCGGCGGCGAGGAGCCATCCCACCGTCAGCGGCACGTCCGGCTGGTAGCGGTCGAGGACGGCGAGGGTGCCCATCCCGATCGAGGTGAGGACCAGCAGCGTGAGTCCGGCGACGAGCGCCATCCCGGCGACGAGTCGCGCGGGTGTCAGCTGCGCGAGCCGGGCGATGGCCAGCACCAGGGCCACGTGCAGTGCGGCGTGGCTGATCAGCAGCCAGGCGCTGGCGGGGTCGCCGTCCAGTCCGGTGCGCAGCAGCGGCGCGACGACGCTGACCCACACCGCGACGCCGAGGCTGGCCGCGACCACGGCGGCGTCGAGCACGGAGCCAAGGTCGGGGCGGGTTCGGCGTCGGATGAACGCTGCGGTCGACACCACCAGCAGGAGCAGGCCGACCTGGAACGGCACGTGGCCGGGACCGGGCCACGGGTGGGGCAGGCCCGTCACGGCCTCGTGGCGCAGGATGACCGCGTCGCTGACCGCGAAGACGGGGAGCGCGAGGGTCAGCAGGATCCACGGTCCGCGATCTGCCCGTGGCGTGGCCCGGACCCGCAGGACCCCGGCGACCACGCCCAGGGCGATCGCGGCGAGGACGATCGCGGCGAGGACGATCGCGGCGCGGACCGTGGCACGGTCGGGTGCGAGCAGGAAGCCGAGCGTGAGCACCACGACGCAGGCGAGCACCACACGGGTCGGCAGCAGCGTGCCGGACGTGGGCATGGTCGATCCCGGGTCGCGGGGCAGGTGCGGGCACGGTACGGGCCGGTGGTACGCACCGACGTCCGTGCTGTCGGCACGCGAGCGGTCCGACCACCATCGCCGTGCGATGCACGCGCGCCGGTCGGCTCCTTCCGCCCGAGGGAGCACCGACGATGCCAGGTAGGCTGCCCGTGTGGAGCTCGACGACCGTCCCATCCTGCAACGCTCGGTCAACACCGAGCGTGCTCTGACGCTCCCACGTCCCCGCCTGCGCGGGGTCTCGCACCTCATCGCCGCGATCCTGATGCCGCCGCTGGCGATCATCGCGATCGTCGCCGCTCCCGGGACCCGGGAGCGTCTGGGGGTCGCCGCGTTCGGTGTCGGCATGACGGTGATGTTCGGCCTCAGCGCGTTGCTGCACGCCCGGCGGTGGGACGCGCGGACCTACGAGCGCCTCTTCCGCCTCGACCACAGCGGGATCTACGCCGCGATCGGCGGGACCGGGATCGCGATGGCCCTGTTGGGTCTGAGCGGATGGCCCGCCCAGGTCCTGCTCATCGGGTCCGTGGTCGGGATCACGATCGGCGTGCTGGTCGAGTGGCTGCCGTTCGCGCCCCCGCGGGGGTTCAACAGCGCGGTCTACCTCACGCTCGGCTGGATCCCGATCGCGCTGCTGCCGTGGTTGTGGACCGGCGCCGGCCCGGTCACCGTCGTGCTGCTGCTCGTCGGCGGGGTGCTCTACACCGCCGGGGCGATCATCGTCGGGACGCGCCGTCCCGACCCCTCACCGGCGTGGTTCGGCTACCACGAGATCTTCCACCTGCTCGTCATCGCCGCGGTCATCGTGCACGCGGTGATGTTGCTCCGCCTGGTGCCCTGGTCGAGCTGATCGGTGCCGCCCGGGTGCTCGCCACCCGTATCCCGCCTGGGTCCGGTCCGGTCCGTTCGCCGCCCGGGTGCCGAACCCGTCTGGTCGGCTCGTCGTCGTCCCGTCCCCGTCCCGAGGTCGCCGTGACCGTGTCCGCACCCGACCCCCTGGCCCTCGCGCCCGATCCGGTCCACCCGGCGCTCCGACTCGAGGACCTCCGCAAGGTCTACGGTGGCAACCCCCCGGTCGAGGCCGTGGCCGGGATCGATCTGCACGTCGAGCGCGGGGAGATGTTCGGGTTGCTCGGTCCCAACGGGGCTGGGAAGTCGACCACGGTCGGGATCTGCACCACCAGGATCCGCCCGACGTCCGGTCGGGCGCGGGTGTTCGGGCTGGACGTGGCCAGCGACGCCCCGCGGGTCAAGCGGCGCATCGGCGTGGTCACCCAGGCCAACACCCTGGACCGGTCGCTGACGCTCGGCGAGAACCTGACCTACCACTGCCGCTACTTCGGCTGGAGCGGCCGCGACGCCCGGGCGCGCAGCGCCGAACTGCTCGATCGGTTCCGGCTCGCCGATCGCGCGGACGCCTTCCCGGATCAGATCTCCGGCGGGATGGCGCAACGCCTGCAGGTGGCGCGGGCCATCGCGCACCGTCCGGAGCTGCTCTTCCTCGACGAGCCCACTGCCGGCCTCGACCCCCAGAGCCGTATCGCGTTGTGGGAGTTGGTCGGATCGCTGCGTGCCGACGGGATGACCGTGGTGCTCACCACGCACTACATGGAGGAGGCCGACGCGTTGTGCGACCGGGTCGCGATCGTCGATCACGGCCAGGTGCTGGTCTGTGATTCCCCGGAGCGCTTGAAGGCGGCGCACGGGCTCGGTGCCGTCATCGACGTGACCCTGCGCGAGCCGGCGTCCGATCCCGACGGGCTCCGCGCGGCGATCGCCGCGCGCGCCGCGGGGCGGGGCGTGGGCGCTCCGGGGCCCCGCGGACCCGCGGGCCGGTGGGGGCCCCCGGGGGCGCCGCGCGGTGTAAATCTCGGAGCGCCTGCGGGCGCAGGCGCACGACCTCCCGGACGACCACCCGG
>JAFIEQ010000134.1 GCA_020832455.1 Nitriliruptoraceae bacterium | reverse complement strand
ACCCGTGTGCGGTGCCAGCCGCGGATCCGGTGGTGCGGACCGCATCGGTGTCCGCGCACGGGTGCCCACCGTGCCGGGCGGGACCGCAGCGGTGTTCGTCCAGCTCGAGCCGCCCGCGGGCGCCGGGACGCCCCGGTCGCGCGCCGCCCGACCGGCGCGCGGAACCTCGGCTGTTCGGTGAGGTGCGCGACGGTCGCTCGACCGCGCCTCACCGACGGTCACCCGAGAGACGCTCGATGCTCGTGGACTCACGGTGTGCGACATCCGTGAGCGAGCGGCCGTTCGGCGGGACGCGGGCAGGCCGCACACCGGCGACGGTGGTCGTCCGGCGGGTCCAAACAAGCGCTCGCGGCACCGTTCGACGGTGCCGAGGACGCGATGATCCGTGGGGGAACGTGCGGTCGCTCGGTGGGAGTTCGCCACCAGGACCCGACGGGGAGCGAGCAGCGAGACCGACCTCCGGTGCATCGAGCGCAGCCCACCAGGGCGCGCTCCGACACGGAGGCATCACACGTGAACGCACCCCACCGCCGAGGCAGGCGCACCTTCCAGGCCCTGCTGCTGAGCACCTTCCTGATCGCGGCCACCCTGGCACCGGCCAGCGCCGACGACCACGTCGCCGATGAGAGCGACGAGGTCGACGAGATGCACTGCGACGAGCACTCGTCGTCACAGCACACCAAGGTCGAGTCGAGCGACGGGACCTCCGAGGTCCTCGTCGATGGCCAGCTCGTGACCGTCACCATCGATGGCGAGAAGGTGGCCTTCACCGACGCGGCCGGCGACCCGATCGACGTCCGGTTCTGCGTCAAGGGCAGCACGGACCAGAGCGGCGCGCTGCAGGGCAGCGGCTACGACACCACCGACCCGGATGTCGGCCTCACCAACCCCGGTGGGAACCCGCCGGACATCAGCTACGTCGTGATCTACGACACCGGCGGCGACGTCGCGGTCGAGCCGACGCTGGTCCTGCAGTTCACCAAGGCATGGGACGGCGACGAGACCGACCTCGACGACGTGGACGTCACCTTCAGCATCGGCGAGGGCGACGACGCCATCGACTGGACCCCCGGGGATGACCCGCTCGAGGTCACGGCCGGCCAGACCCTCACCCCGATCAGCGAGACGGTCACGGGCCTCGACGAGGACTGCACCTACACCTCCGACCTGCCCGCCACCTACACCGTCCCGAGCGACCTCGACGAGGACACCACCCTCACCATCGACGTCACCAACACCCTCACCTGTGATGACGGCAGCAACGGGGACAACGGGAACGGCGACAACGGCAACGGCAACGGGGACGACGACGAGATCGAGCCAGCCCTGGTCCTGCAGTTCACCAAGGCATGGGACGGTGACGAGACCGACCTCGACGACGTGGACGTCACCTTCACCATCGGCGAGGGCGACGACGCCATCGACTGGACCCTCGGGGATGACCCGCTCGAGGTCACGGCCGGCCAGGCCCTGACACCCATCGTCGAGACCGTGACCGGCCTCGACGACATCTGCGCCTACACCTCCGACCTGCCCACCACCTACACCGTCCCGAGCGACCGCGACGAGGACACCACCCTCACCATCGACGTCACCAACACCGTCGTCTGTGCGGACGTGCTCGGCGTGATCATCGTCGACGACGGCCCGGACGATGAGACCGACGTCGTGGTCGACGAGGTGACCGTTGCCCCGATCGACGACACGGGGGTCCTCGGCGTGAGCCTGGACGCCGGTGACACGGTGCGCGTGGCGAGCCCCGACGACACCGAGGTGCTCGGCGTGCGTGTGGTGGCCAGCGGCAGCGAGCTCCCCAGAACCGGTGGCACGCCGTTGGCGCTGCTGCTGTTCGCCCTGGCGTCGCTGCTGACCGGCGGGCTGCTGCTGCGCAGCCGACCGACGGCCGTCAGGAACTGACCGAACGGCACGAACGGGCTGGGCCCGCCGCGGGAACCGCGGGGGCCCCCCCCCCCCGTTCCCCCGCGGCGGGCCCGGCCCGTTCCCCGCGCCGCGCGACGGGATCGAGCGTTGCGTAGCGTTCGCCGCGCCTGGACCCCCAACCGCTACGCAACACCCGGCGCAAGCCCGGCCCGTTCCTGCACGCCCCGCGCTCCCGCACCCCACACCAAGGCGCGTTGCGTAGCGTTCGCCGCGTCTGGACCCCCAACCGCTACGCAACACCCGGCGCAGGGCGGTGCCGGTCGGTAGCGAGGCAGCGCCGCTCGGTGCGAGCCCGAGCCCGAGCACGAGCCCGAGCCCGAGCACGAGGCCGAGCTCGAGCACGAGGCCGAGCTCGAGCACGAGGCAGGGCCGGGGATGGCGGCCGGGCACGGCCCGACGGCGGATCAGGCCGTGCGCCTCGGCCCCGCGGCAACGGGCCAGTCCTGGCTCAGGTGCCGGCGGGACTGGTCGCGAACCACACGCCGGACCCGCGCCACGAAGCTCGGCCAGTCGCGGGAGACGGTCTGCCACGTCACGTGGAGCACGACCCAGTCCGGCGCCACCGTGGCGATCGCGTTCTTCCGCCGAGCGTCGCGCTCCAAGGCCGCGGGCGACGAGTGCCACGCGAAGGAATCGACCTCGATCCCGAACCGGATGACGGCGATGCCGAGGTCGACGTGCATCCGGGTGCCCGGGATCAGCACCTGCCCGCGATCCAGCGGGATGCCATCGCCCTCCAGGTTCGTGCGGACCACGTGCTCGAGCGGTGAATCGGTGCGACCACCGGCGTCCAGTTCCGCCAGCACCTCCCGGAGCGCCGTCCGCCCGATGAAGTGTCGGTGCTGGACGATCTCCGACCGGAGATCGTCCAGGTCGAGGTGCCGCGCTCCTGTCAGGCAGAGCACCGCATCCCGCAGTGACTCCCGGCGCCGCACGGCGGCGAGCTGCCGCACGAGCGCAGCCGCACGCAGGACCGGAACCCCGTGCACGGTGCTCACGGATGAGTCAGCCCAGCAGCGGGTCCGGAACAGCTCCGTGCCGGCACGGGGTCGGAGGTTGCGCTCCTCGGCCACCGTGAACTGGGGCCGGGTCGGGAAGCTGCGCCCGACCCCGTACAACGCGAGCGCGGTGTCGCGCGTCGCTGCGACCACGGGCCGGGGGTCACCGCCGTAGGACAGGGCAGCAGCGCGAGCGAGCAGGAGCCCATCGGGCTGCAGCTCGGGCACCGCCAACACCCCCCGGAAGGGCCGCGTCCACCCTTCACACCGGACGCGCTTGTGCACCGAGCTCGGACTGACCTCCGCCAGCCGGATGGCCTCGGGCACGCTGATGACGCCGCCGGCCGCGACCGCCGCAGCGATGACCTGTCCCCAACCCATAGCGCATCGTGGCCAGACACCGCGACCGCTCCCGCGCCGACCATCGGCCACCTGTGGACGAACCGGCCGTTCAGCTCACCCGTGCGTGATCCCCACGTGCGTCGCCGACGAGGACCGGCCGCCGGACGCACCCGTGAGACGTCGTCGTCGAGCTCGGCAGCGCGGGCCACCTCGGCGGATCAGCAGAGCGGCTGATCAGGGTCGGACGCGGACCGCGCGGTACTCCTGCACCTCGAAGGTGTCGAGCACGACCGGGTCGAGCTCCAACGTCAGCGGCACGGACCACAGCTCCGACCCGGCGAAGCGCCACTGCAACTCCCACGTGTCACGCACCACGATGTCGACCGTGTCGGCACGCTCGTAGGTGTGCGTGACATCGCCGTCCGGCCACGGACCGCCCGGGGTGTCGTGGGGACCGGTCACCGTGCCGTCGCCCCACTCCACCGTGTACGAGCCCGTCGCGCGCAGCTCGACGAGGACCGGAAGGCCCGGTGGACCGGCGTCGACGGTCTCCTCGATGGTGAGGTCCCGGCCGGTCTCGAGGTAGGCGACCATCCCGGTGATCATGTAGCCGGGGACGATCCGCGGCTCCGGGGGCGTCACCTCCTGCACGAAGGTCAGCACCACCTCGGGCTCCCCGACCGGCGGATCCTCGGCCCCCGCCGGGTCCGCCGGGTCGCCTGGACACAAGCCCACCGACCCTGGGTCCGCGACCCGCTCCATCGCGAGGAAGAACTGCGTGTTGTAGCGGCTCAACACCTCGCTCGGCTCACGACCGTTGAGCAGGATGAGCCGCACCCGGTAGCACGCGGTTCCATCGTCGAGGCGGTGCATCGTGCGCACCTCGACCGTCGGCGCGGCCTCGCCACCCGACTCGTTCGATCCTCCGCCACCGGACCCGTTCCCGCCGCCGCCTGACCCGTTCCCGCCGCCGCCTGAGCCGCCGCCCGGCGGGACCCTGCACTCGTAGCGGATGGCGTTGCCCACCTGCACGGCCGTGACGACTTCAGGGGCGGTGCACGTCAGCTGCGCCTCTGCCGGAGAACTGCCGAGCATCGAGGCAGAGCCAGCCAGGGCGAGGCCGAGACCGAGACGGAGGCGCCACGTTCGGCTCATGCTCATGCGCACGCGTCTTCCCAGACGGCCGGGCCGGGGTCCGCGAGCGCCACCGATTCGTAGAGCAACCAGCCGGTCTCGTTGACCTCGGGGTCGACATCGCCAGCCCGTTGCAGGACGATGATCCAGTCGTCGAAGATCAGCTGCGAGCCATCAGGCGTCACCGCGGACGCATCTGCCACGCCGGTGACGGCCAGACAGGACTGTGGGTCCTGCTCGAGGATCGAGTCCGCCTCGTAGATCCACGGCCCGAGCTCGTCGGGGAAGGCCTCGAACCCGGTATCCACGTCCGTCTGGATCCCGGCGAGGTTCCTCGCCAGCACATCCGGCGCGTAGATGCTCGCGAACGCGTCGCGGAACTCGGCCGGAAGCAGTTCACCGGCGGGGACCTCGTCGCGCATCTGGATGGTCAGCGCGTTGATGCGCTCCTGGAGCTCGTTGATGACGCGCTCGGCGTAGTCGGGGTCGATCTCGTCAGGGACGGCCCACTCGTCGTCCTCCGCGTCGGGGTCCTCGTCGACGCCCTCGTCGACGCCCTCGTCGGCCGATCCGTCGGCCTCGGCGTCCGAGGGTCCCTCGGCATCGTCCGGGTCGTCGCCCGCCTCGTCGGCGTCCACGTCCTCCGACGGAGGGTCGATCGGGTCGATCGCACGCTCGTCGTCGTCGCCACTGCACGCGGCCAGCAGCAGCGTGACCACGGCCAGCGAGCCCAACAGCCGACGATGGCGACACATCTGGTTCCCCCCGGTTCCTGAGCGTCGGACGGTAGCGGCCGGTCGGTGGGACGCTCGCGGGCGCGCGACGGTTGCGCGGATCCAGCGCGGTGCACGCCCACGAACCGCGGAACCCACGCGCCGGAGCCGCGGCGAAGCACTCGCGCCGCTCGCACCCCTACACACGACGGAGCCCCCGCCGTGGTGGCGGGGGCGCCGAGGTGGTGCAACGAGGCGCGGTGGGCGCCTCAGGCGAGCGGGATCAGAAGTCCATGCCGCCCATGCCGTGGTCGTGACCGCCACCGGCGTCGCCCGACTCGGGCTCCGGCTTGTCGGCGATCAGCGCCTCGGTGGTGAGGAGCAGACCCGCGATCGACGCGGCGTTCTGCAGCGCGGAACGCGTGACCTTGGCCGGGTCGATGACGCCGGCCGCGAGCAGGTCCTCGTAGTCGCCGGTCAGGGCGTTGAGGCCGTGGCCCGGGTCCATACCGCGGACACGCTCCACGACGACCGAGCCCTCGAGGCCCGCGTTCGACGCGATCCAGTACAGCGGCGCGGACAGCGCGGCGCGGATGATCTTCGCACCGGTGGCCTCGTCACCGTCGAGCTCGAGCTTCTCCAGACCCTTCTCGGCCTGCAGCAGCGCGGTCCCACCACCGGCGACGATGCCCTCCTCGACCGCAGCACGCGTCGCGGACAGGGCGTCCTCGATGCGGTGCTTGATCTCCTTGAGCTCCGTCTCGGTCGCAGCGCCGACCTTGACGACCGCCACACCACCGGAGAGCTTCGCGAGACGCTCCTGGAGCTTCTCGCGGTCCCAGTCGGAGTCGGTCTTCTCGATCTCCGCGGTGATCTGGTTGATCCGGCCCTTGATGTCGTCCTCGGAGCCGGCACCCTCGACGATCGTGGTCTCGTCCTTGGTGACCACGACCTTGCGCGCCCGACCCAGCAGGTCCAGCGTCGCGTTCTCCAGCTTCAGGCCGACCTCTTCCGAGATGACCTGACCGCCGGTGAGGATGGCGATGTCCTGCAGCATGGCCTTGCGGCGCTCACCGAAGCCCGGCGCCTTGACGGCCGCCGACTGGAAGGTGCCGCGGATCTTGTTGACCACCAGGGTCGCCAGGGCCTCGCCCTCGACGTCCTCGGCGATGATCAGCAGCGGGCGACCGCCCTGCATGACCTTCTCGAGCACGGGGAGCATGTCCTGGACCGCGGAGATCTTCGAGTTCACGACGAGGATGTAGGGGTCCTCGAACTCGACCTCCATGCGCTCCGGGTCGGTCACCATGTACGGCGACACGAAGCCCTTGTCGAACTGCATCCCCTCGACGAAGTCGAGCTCCATCCCGAAGGTCTGGGACTCCTCGACGGTGATGACGCCGTCCTTGCCGACCTTGTCCATCGCGTCGGCGAGGGTCTTGCCGATCTCCGGCTCGTTGTTGGCGGAGATGGCGGCGACCTGGGCGATCTGGTCCTGGGTCTCGATGTCGACCGCCTGCTTGGCGATCTCGTCGACCACGAACTCGACGGCCTTGTCGATGCCTCGCTTGAGGCTCATCGGGTTGGCGCCGGCCGCGACGTTGCGCAGACCTTCCTTGACGATCGCCTGGGCCAGCACCGTGGCGGTGGTGGTCCCGTCACCGGCGACGTCGTTGGTCTTGGTCGCGACCTCCTTCGCCAGCTGGGCGCCCATGTTCTCGTAGGCGTCCTCCAGCTCGATCTCCCGAGCGACGGTCACGCCGTCCTTGGTGATCGTGGGGGCGCCCCACTTCTTGTCGATCACGACGTTGCGGCCGCGCGGGCCGAGGGTCACCTTGACGGCGTCGGCAAGCTGGTTGACGCCCTTCTCGAGGCGCCGGCGCGCGTCCTCGCTGAAGCTGAGGATCTTCGCCATACGGTCGTTCCTCCTTGATAGTCGAACAGGGTGCTGCTGCATCGAGGCAGCAGGTCCGGGCGGCCATCGGGTCGCGGCTCGGTGCCGCGTGGCCCGCCCGTATCAGTGGACGTGCGGTGGTGCGTGGCGGTGGTGGGTCAGCCCATCACAGCGAGGATGTCGCGAGCGGACAGGATGAGGTACTCCTGGCCGTCGACCTTGACCTCGGTGCCGCCGTACTTCGAGAACAGGACGGTGTCGCCCGCGTTCACGTCGAGCGCGATCGGCTCACCGGTCTGCTCCGAGCGCTTGCCCGGGCCGACGGCGACGACCGTGCCCTGCTGTGGCTTCTCCTTCGCGGTGTCCGGGATGACGAGGCCGGAGGCAGTGGTCTGCTCCTGCTCGTCGATGGTGATGAGGACCCGGTCCTCGAGGGGCTTGACCTTGACATCGGTGGCGGTGGCCAACGTGTCCTCCCTTTGGCTGTCGGACGCCGCCCGCGTGGGACGCTGGGCGGCGTGTGAGATCGGATGGAGGCGAGTCGAGGCGCGTGGCCACGTGGGCCGGCGTTCTGGCACTCGCCTGAGGTGAGTGCAAGTACGAAATTAGCACTCACCCCCGGGGAGTGCAACGCGACGACCGGCCGGGTTGCGCCGCCTCGGCGCAGGTCCCGTTCGCCACCGACCACCACGCCGAGGAAGCACGCCACCCGTCGGCCCCGTCGTGCACCCCGAACACGACCACCCCGACCACACTGCGCGACGCGGACGGGGCCGACACGCCCGCCACGTCACTCGCAGTAACGAGATGAACGCGTCGAGTTCGGATCTCGGGCTCTCCGGCCATCTCCTCTTGACCACATACGGGCCGTCTGGCCAACTCTCGCCGTGGCATCACGGGGCCGTTGACGGCAGCTGATGCCGACGTGGGGCCGCAACGACTCCTGGCCGAGAGCGGTCGCCACCTGCGCGCCAGCGCGGATCGGACAGGACGAGCGAGGGGCGAGACCGGCCTCCACACCACCGCCGCCATGACACCCGGTGGTGATCGACGCGAGAGGGCACGTGATGACGAGAAGACGATGGAAGCCACTGCTGGCACTGGCCGCACTGATGCTGGCCGTGATCGCGCCACAGGGCGCAGCCATGGCCACCGGTCAGGTCCAGGGGCCCGGCTTCGACGGCGAGCTGCCGCTGCGGCCGATCCTCAGCGACTGGCGACTGACCTTCATGCAGCCGTGCGAGCCGCTCGAGGGCGCGCCGGAGGAGGCGCGGTGGCGCATCCGGATCGACGACATGCCGGAGGACTTCCTGGTCACTCCTTCGGACGACGACGTCCCCACAGGTGACCTCGCGGGCATCGAGGTCGAGTGGTCGTCGACCAACGGCGAGTCGGGTGAGATCACCTACACCGGCGGTGAGGAGTTCGTCACCACGCAGTGGGGCACCCAGACGATGAAGATCTTCGTCGACGGCGTCGAGGTCGACGTCAAGGCCGGCGGCGACTCCTTCAACGGCACCACCTGCGAGCCCGATCCGGAGCCCGAGTGGCTCCTCACCTTCATGCAACCGTGCGAGCCCCTGAGCGGCGATCCGGACGAGGCGCTCTGGCGTATCCGTGACCGCGCCGGGATCGAGCTCGACGCGGCGATCACCGTCACCTGGGGATCGAACAACGGGCAGTCCGGCAGCATCGACTTCACCGGCGAGGGCGACCAGTTCTTCACCACCGCCTGGGGCACCCAGACGATGAAGATCTTCGTCGACGGCGTCGAGGTCGACGTCAAGGCCGGCGGCGACTCCTTCAACGGCAACGACTGCGCGCTCGACTGGCTGCTGACGTTCATGCAGCCGTGCGAGCCGGTGACCGGTGAACCGGAGGCAGCCGAGTGGCGGGTCCGCGATCGCGCGGAGCTCGCGCTCGACGGGGCGATCACGGTCGAGTGGTCCTCCACCAACGGCGAGGAGGGCTCGCTCGACTTCACCGGCGAGGGCGACCAGTTCTTCACCACCGCCTGGGGCACCCAGACCATGGTCATCTCCGTCGACGGCACCGAGGTCGACGTCAAGGCCGGCGGCGACTCCTTCAACGGCACCACCTGTCCGACCCCGTCGATCACGCTCGACAAGGACGTGGACTCCCCGGACGTGGTCATCACCGAGGGTGAGGGCACGGAGGTCACCTACACCTTCACGATCGGCAACGACGGCAACGAGCCGCTCGAGGACATCACCCTGACCGACGAGCGGATCGACGACGAGTTGCTCGCCGACGCTCTCGCGGACGCAGGCGGCAACCCGCTCGCACCGGACGAGGAGCTCACCTTCGAGCTCACCGTCACGCTGACCGCGGACGACTTCGGCGTCGGCGACGACGCCGATGACGAGCACGCCGGCACCGCGACCGTGACCGCGATGGGCACCGAGTCCGCGACCACCGCGCAGGCCACGAGCAGCACCGTGGTGCTGCTCACCGAGGTGCTCGCCGTCGTCATCAGCGATGACGACGTCCCGGACGACGACCCGGTCGCGGAGGAGGTCGCGGACGAGGAGGAGCCCGAGGTCCTCGGTGTGACCATCGCCGCGGACGCGGACGAGGAGACCCTGCCGGAGACCGGCGTGGGCAGCCTCGCGCTCGCCCTGTCCGGGCTGCTGGCCCTGGGCCTCGGCACCGGCATGGTGCGTCGCACCACACGCCGCGGCTGACCGCCCACCCGCACGGATCGACATCCGTCGACCACACGGCGCCGCCCCACCCGGGGCGGCGCCGTCGTCGTGCACCCCGAACACGACCACCCGGACCACCCGACGTCGCGGAGCCGCTGACGCTCCGGATGCGCAGAACGCACACGGGCGACAACGCAGCGTTGTCGAACCCGTTGTCCCGGTGCGGAACGACAACGCTCCGTTGCAGTTCACGAAGCGCTGTTGCGCAACCACAGAACGCGATGCATGCTACGAAACGTCACCTGCTCAACACACAGAGTGGTGACTCGCCGGGACGCCCCGGCGACGGGACGCGACGATCCCCGGACCGCATGACGGTCGCCCAGGATGGCTCACCCGCCATCCGGGTCCGGGAGGAGCGAGTGGCGAGACCGACCCGACCGACGACACGCTCGTCGGCCCACTGGGTCGGCTCGACACGACAGGGACCAACCGATGGCATCCCGATCCCGACGCCTCCTCGGCTCCGTGGCGCTGACCGGTGCGCTGTTGCTCGCGCCGACCGCCGCGTTCGCCGACGGCCCATCCGACGACAGCTCGCCAGGGGAGCCCGCGACGCAGGGAGCGCGGGCGGTGGAGGACGGGGCGACCTCCAGGACGTGGGGGGCGCGGGCGGCGCCCCCTCGCCCCGCCGCCCGGCCCGCCCCCC
>JAFIEQ010000133.1 GCA_020832455.1 Nitriliruptoraceae bacterium | reverse complement strand
GGGGGGCCGGGGGGGGGGGCGGGGGGCGCTCGCCGCCGGTGCTGCGGCGTCCCCCCGGCGCGCCGGCGGGCCCCCGGCGCGTGGTCACAGCGAGCGCGAGCACGGCCGGCCGCACGTCGATCAGACGGTCACCATCCGGGCGATGCCGGGTGACCTCGACGTGCTCGGCCGATTCGAGCTCGGCGCAGCGGGAGCGCAGGATGCCGGTCAGCGTCGGTTCACCGTCGGCGCCCGAGGGCCCGTCGGGATCGCTCGATGCCGGCCAGGCCAGCTCCCAGAGGGTGGCCCGCAGCATCTTCGCCAGCTTCGGCGCGCCGTCGGGTACCTCGAGGTAGGTCAGGATGTCCATCCCCGCCGGCAGCGTGGCGGACAGCGCACCGAGGTCCCGCTCGGGGACGATCGGTGCGGCGAACGTCAACTCGGCGTACTCGCCGGTCGACGAGACCCCGACCGGAAGCGCGTCCGGGAAGGACACCTTCGCGTGCGGGGTGAAACCTTCGGAGTAGGCGATCGGGAGGTCCGCCCGGCGCAGCGCCCGTTCCCACACCGACGACAGGTCGCGCGCGGAGATGAACCGCGTGCGATCCTGCTTCGTCCAGCGGATCCGGTAGCGCTGCATCCTCGGGGGTCCTCTCCGGGGTGGGTGGGGTGTGCCGGGGGCACGTGCGGGTGGCCGGGCTCAGCCGCCGGAGGCGTAGCGCTCGGGTGCGGTCGGCAGGTCGCCGCAGCCGCCCAGACCGCTCGGCAGGATCGGCAACGCGAACCCACCGTCGTAGCCGGTGTCGTGCTGGATGCTCAGGCCCGGGCAGACGCCGCAGTCGTAGCACTCCGACCAGCGGCAGTCGTCGAGCTGCTGGTCGGACTGCGCGTCCTGCCAGTCCTCCCAGAGCCACGACTTCTCGAGCCCCGAGTCGAGGTGGTCCCAGGGCAGCGCCTCGTTCTCGCCGCGCTCGCGGTACGAGAACCAGTCGAGCTCGACCCCGGTGTCCTCCATGGCCTGCGTCCAGGTCTGCAGGGTCGGCATCTCGTGCCAGCCGTCGAAGCGGGCACCGAGCCGCCAGGCCCGCTCGACCGCCGGGGCCACCCGACGGTCGCCGCGCGCGAGCAGGCCCTCGATGACCCCTTCTTCGGGGTCGTTGGTGCGCAGCTTCAACCCGCCGTGGTCCTTGATGGCGTGCCGGATCAGGCTGAGCTTGCGCTTGATGTCCTCCGGGGAGTCCTGCCGCGCCCACTGGAACGGGGTGTGGGGCTTGGGCACGAAGCCGCCCACGGAGATCGTGACCTTGTTGGCCCGACCGTGCTTGCGGGCGATCTCGTAGACCCGGATGCCCATGTCGGCGATGGCGAGGACGTCCTCGTCCTGCTCGGTCGGCAGTCCGACCATGAAGTACATCTTGATGTGGCGCCAACCCTCGGAGAAGGCCACCTCGGCGGTGCGCAGCATGTCCTGCTCGGACACCATCTTGTTGATGACCGCGCGCATACGCTCGCTGCCGGCCTCGGGCGCGAAGGTCAGCCCGGTGCGCCGACCGTTGCGGGCAAGCTCGTTGGACAGCGTGACGTTGAACGCGTCCACCCGGGTCGAGGGCAGCGACAGCGAGGTGACGGTCCCCTCGTACTCGTCGGCGAGATCGCGCGCGATCGATCCGATGGCGGAGTGGTCGGCCGAGGACAGGCTCAGCAACCCGACCTCGTTGAAGCCGGTGTCCTTGACGCCCTCCTCGACGATCTTCTGCACCGTCTCCGGACGACGCTCGCGCACGGGGCGGGTGATCATCCCGGCCTGACAGAACCGGCAACCGCGGGTGCAGCCGCGGAAGATCTCCACGCTGAAGCGCTCGTGGACCGTCTCGGTCATCGGCACGATCTGCTTGCGTGGGTACTGCCACTCCTCGAGGTCCTGGATGGTGCGCTTGGGCACCAGCGAGGGCACGCCGGAGACGATCGGGACGGTCTGCTTGAGGCGACCGTCCTCGTGGTAGCGGGCCTCGTAGAACGCCGGCACGTAGCAGCCCTCGACGTCCGCGAGCCGGCGGAGCAGGTCGTGGCGCGTCAGCTGCTGGCCCTGCTCGCGGTCGTCCTTGAAGGCGCGGACGACGTCGTCGATGTCGATCGTGACCTGTTCGCCATCACCCATGACCGCGACGTCGATGAAGGGCGCGAGCGGCTCCGGGTTGAACGCTGCGTGTCCCCCGACCACCACGACGGGGTCCTCGAGCGTGCGCTCGGCGGCGTGGATCGGCACGTCCCCGAGGTCGAGCAGGTTGAGCAGGTTGGTGTGCCCGAGCTCGTGCGGGAGCGTCACCCCGAACACGTCGAAGGCCCACAGCGGGCGGTGGGTCTCCAGCGAGAAGGTCGGGATCGCGAGCGCCCGCATGTGCTCCTCGAGGTCGACCCACGGGGCGTAGGCGCGCTCCGCGAGGGCGGTGGAGCGCTCGTTGAGGACCTCGTAGAGGATCTGGATGCCCTGGTTGGGCTGGCCGACCTCGTAGGTGTCGGGGTAGCACAGCAGCCAGCGGGTCGCGGCGGCACCCCAGTCGGACACGACCTGGTTGTGCTCCCCGCCGACGTACTGCGCGGGTTTGCGCACCGTGGGCAGCAGCGGCTCGAGCACGTCGAAGTAGCGCGGCGCGTCATCGGCGAGGGTGCCGGGACGGCGGATCGCCGCGCGGGCGGCGCCGCGCGGCACCTGAGGCGCCGGGACGACGGGTGCGGAACCGAGCACAGCGGGACTCCTCGCGTGGACCTTGGACGTTGGGCGTGGGCACGACGGCCCGACGCCCCGACCGTACTAGAGGGCCGCCGGTGGGGCTCAGCCCGCCCCGATGGACGTGCGCCGGGCGATGGGGACCGCGGAGGCGGGCCGCTCGAAGCGACGCATGTGGATGTTGAGCAGCAGCCCGATCATGGCGAACCAGACGATCAACGAGGTCCCGCCGTAGCTGACGAAGGGCAGGGGCAGCCCCGTCACCGGCATGATCCCCAGCGTCATCCCGACGTTGACGAACACCTGCAGGGCGAGCACGGCGACCACACCCGCGGCGGCGAGCTGCCCGAACAGATCCTTGGCGAGGATGGCGATGCGCAGGCCACGCCACACCAGGACCAGGAACAGCCCCAGCACGACGCTGCCGCCGATGAAGCCGAGCTCCTCCGCGATCACGGTGAAGATGAAGTCGGTGTGGTTCTCCGGCACGTACGACAGCCGGGTCTGGGTGCCCTCGAACAGCCCCTTGCCCGCGAACTGTCCCGAGCCGACGGCGATCATGGACTGCCGGGTCTGGAAGGCCGCCGTCTGCGCGGCGGAGGCGTCGCCTGCGTCGAGGAAGGCCGTCAACCGGCTCACCTGGTACTCGCGAAGCAGGCCCTGCTGCAGCGCGACGACCACCCCGGCGATCCCGCTGATCACCAGGGCGACGAGGTAGCGGACCTTCACCCCCGCGATGAGGAACAGCACCGCGGTCATCCAGATGAAGACGATGGAGGTCCCGAAGTCGGGCTGCAGGAAGACCAGCGCGGTCGGCACCAGCGTGGTCCCGAGCGCGATCAGCACGTACCCGAGGTGGGGGCGCCCCTTCGACTCGTGCAGCAACGCGGCGATGCCCACGAGCATCGCGAGCTTGGCCAGCTCCGAGGGCTGCAGTTGCAGGGGGCCGAGTTCGATCCACCGCTGCGCTCCACCACCGCTGGCGCCGAGCGGGCTGAGGGTCAGCCCGAGCAGCACGATGGAGATGCCGTAGAAGATGGGGGCGTAGACCCGCAGCCAGCGGTAGTCGACGACGGCCATGATGACCATCCCGATGATGCCGATGACCAGGGCGGCCAGCTGCCGGGAGACGAAACCCATCGCCTGCGCCTCGGCGGCGACCCCGGTGAGCTTCGCCGAGTAGATCGCCACCAGCCCGATGCCGGTCAAGGCGAGCGCGGTCAGCACCAGGATGGGGTCGAGGTGGCGGACGGGGTCGTAGATGTCCATCCACCGCGACTGCACGGACTCGCGCTGCATCCGCAGCCGGCGGTCCTCGTAGTCTCCGGTCGCCATCAGTCGAGGATCTCCTCACCGGCTTCGAACTCGGCCTCCTCGACCGAGCTGACGCCGAAGAAGACCTCCATGATGTTGCGGGCGATCGGCGCGGCGGTCTGCGACCCACCGCCACCCTCCTCGACGTTGACCGCGACGACGATCTCCGGGTCGTTCGCCGGGGCGTACCCCGCGAACCACGCGAACGGGATCCGTGGCCGGACCTCGGCGGTCCCGGTCTTGCCCGCGACGGGGATGTCCGCCAACGGGAACCCGCTGAAGGCGCTGAACCCGGTCCCCCGCGGGTCCATCACCGTGCGTTCCAGTCCCTCGCGCATCACCGCCAGGGTCTGCGCGTCCATCCCGACGTCGCCGAGCGACTCCGGTTCGAACTCCTCCACGACCGTGCCGTCGGGGGCGAGCACACGCGCCCCGAGGTGCGGGCGCATCAGCACGCCGTCGTTGGCCAAGGCCTGGTACGACGCCGCGACCTGGAGCGGGGTGGTGATCACGTCCCCCTGCCCGATGGAGGCGTTGATGGCGTCCCCACCACGCCAGACGCCACCGAACTGGCACAGGTCGGTAAGCAGCTCCCGCTCGTAGGACCCGGGGTCCGCCTGTTCCGCCTGGGCGCAGGTGCGGTCCCGGGTGGCGAGGTGGTAGTCCTCGCGCCACTGCCGACCGGGGATGCGGCCCGCCGGCTCCGCGGGCAGATCGATGCCGAGCGTGCGCCCGAACCCGAACGCCTGAGCGACACGCACGAGCACCTCGTCGGCGTCGGAGGCGTTGTTCTCCGCCAGCCAGTTGTTGTAGGCGAGGTCGTAGAAGTAGGTGTCGCAGGAGCGCATCAACGCGTCCGAGAGGTCCATCGGCCCCTCGTTCACCCCGCGGTTCCAGTTGCGGTAGGTGTTGCCGCCGACCTCGAAGGCGGCATCGCAGTTGCGCGTCCCGCGGGGGCCGATCAGACCCGCCTCGATCCAGGCGGCGCCGGTGGCGGTCTTGAACACCGACCCCGGCGGGTAGAGGCCGGACACGGCGCGGTTGACCAACGGCTGGAAGTTCTCCCGGTCGTTGACGAAATCCCAGTACTCCGAGGAGACACCCCCGACGAAGCGGCGCGGGTCGTAGGAGGGGTAGGACGCCATGGCGAGCACCGCTCCGGTGCGGGCGTCCAGCACGACCGCGGAGCCGGCGACCGAGGGCAGGAACTCCCCGTCGTCGCGTTGGATCGAACGACTGGCCTCGATCCCCTCGACCAGCAGCCGCTCCGTGGCCTCCTGCAGCTCGACGTCGAGCGTGGTGACCAGGTCGTTGCCCTGGATCGGCTCGCGCTCGCTCTGGACGTCGAGGACGTCCCCACGTGCGTTCACCACGAGCCGGCGCTGTCCCGCGACCCCTCGCAGCACCTGCTCGTAGGACTGCTCGAGGCCACCGCGGCCGATCAGGTCGCCCCCGCGGTAGTCGGTGAACGCCGGATCGAGCAGCTCCGCCTCGCCGATCTCCGTGAGGTACCCCATCATGTGCGCGGCCAGCTCGCCGAACGGGTACTCACGGACCGGCAACGTCTCCGCGACGACCCCCGGGAACAGCTCCTGGTGCTCCCGCACGGAGAAGACGATCTCCGGCGCGACGTCGAACTCCAACGGGACCGGGGACAGGGGGCTGCGGCGCTGGCTGCGCAGACGCTCGATCACCTCGTCGCTGTCGAGCTCGAGCAGGCTGCCGAGCCGGGCGATGACCAGCTCCGCCTCCTCGTCACGGGGTAGCCCGTCGTTGTCGAGCAGCAGCTGGCGGTCGGCGCTGATCGCCAGGGCGGGCCGGTTGACCACCAGCTCCTCGCCCTGCGAGCCCAGGATGCTGCCCCGGGGCGCCTCCGTGACGACGGTGCGCAGGCGGTTGGAGTCCGCGAGCTCGACGAAGCGGTCGCCCGCCAGCACCTGCAGGAACCACAGGCGGGCGAACAACGCGATGAAGATCCCGATGACCACGACGGCCAGGAAGGTCAGTCGCAGTACCGGCGAGGTGTCCGACGAGGGAGCAGCCATGGACGCTCAGCGGGGCGTTCGGAGGGACGAGGGGCGGTGCGTGCGGGAGGTGGAGCACCGGTCGTCGACGCATCACGTCGGCCGAGGTCCCCCGCCGCGACCGAAGGTATCAGCCGGTTCTGGCCGGCCGTTCGGACGGACCGTGGTCCGTGGTCCGTGGTCAGTCGCCGGTCGCGGACCCCGGGAGCGGGAAGCGGTCGCTGAGCCGTCGCACGGCACCCAGCACGATCGGCGCCAGCAGGGTGTTGTACAGCGCCACGGACAACGCGCCCTGGATGACCAGGGTCACGGTGGTCCGGTCGTCGCCGAGCAGGCCCGCCAGCACGCCGTACCCGCCGGTCGCCAGCGCCCCGGTGAGGAACGCGAGCAGCAGCGGCGCGGTGATCGACCCCGGGGCGAGGTAGGGGCGGGTGACGCCGGCGCCGTAGCCGACGGCGCTCAGGACCAGCATCCCCAGCCCGAGGGGCGCCTGGGACAGCAGCAGGTCGTGCAGCAGCCCCGCGACCCCGCCGACGCGGACCCCCGCCGCCGGCCCGTCCTCCAATGCGACCGCCAGCACGACCAGCAGCAGCAGGTCGGGGCGGAACCCGGCCAGGGTCAGCACCGGGAACAGCGCGGTCTGCAGCACCACCGCCGTCAGGATCGTCAGCGCGAGGACCAGGCTCCGCAGGATCACGGGTCGTCCCCGTCCGCCTCGTCGTCCTCGGAACCGTCGTCGGGCGGTTCGCCGGTGCCACCACCGGGCTCCTCGCCGGTCCCGGGCAACGCCGGTTCGAGTACGGGTGGGACGGGCGGTCGCAGGAAGTCGAGTCCCTCGCTGCCCTCGAAGGGCGGCACGTCCTCCGTCGGATCGACCAGGATCACCAGCACGTGGTGCAGCCGGGTGAAGTCCACGAACGGGTTGACCAGGACCTCGGAGGTCAGCCGACTGGCCGACTCCGGGACGCTGGACACGGTCCCGATGGGGATCCCGGCGGGGAACACCCCGCCCTGGTAGCTCGAGGTGACGATCTCGTCGCCGACCTCGATGCCGGCCTCGGGGTCGAGGGGTCGCATCAGCATCGGGTCACCGCCGCGGCCGTCGATCGTGCCGATCTCCCCGGAGTCGGCGACCCGAGCAGCCGCCGCGAAGGTGGGGTCGATCGCCAGCAGGACCCGTGAGGCGTTGGGGGTGACCTGGATCACCCGTCCGACCAGGCCGTCCCCGTCGATGACCGGCATGTCGCGTTCGATGCCGTCGTTGGACCCGACGTCGATCGTGATGGTCCACTCGAAGTTGGAGGGCGCCAGGGCGACCGTCCGGGCGGTGACGGTCGGCAGCTCCGTGCGGTCGCGGATCGCGAGCAGTTCGCGCAGTTCGACGTTCTCCCGCTCGAGATCGGCCGCCGAGGCACGGCGCTGCTGCAACGTGGCGACCTGCTCCCGCAGCCGTCGGTTCTCCCCCCGGGTCGCGAACAGGTCGTTGACCGTGTCGCCGAGCGTGGTGAACGGGCGCACCAGGGCCGAAACCCCGTCCTGCAGCGGGCGGGTCACGGTCGTGACGACCCCACGGACCCCGTCGGTCCGGCCCCCGGGCTCGGAGCGGAAGTCCACCGTGACGAGCACGAGCGCCGCGACGAGCAGCACCGCCAACAGGACCCGCGCGCGACGTTGCGACACCGACCGCTCCTCCTGTTCGCGCTCCTCGCGCCCCGCCGGTGCGGGCCGTGTACTGCGATGCCGGTCGGCCCCGCCACCGCGAGGCGCGGCGGGGTGTGCGCAGCGTCGATGCGACCGACGCTACCGCGGCTGGTCGGCGCCGCGTGCGGTCGTACGACCGGCCCGGCTGCCCGATCGATCACGCGTGCCGTGGGCCGGGTGGGACCCCCGTGGGCGTGGTGCCGGGACGACGGCACGAGCGCGACGGCACCGGCTGACCGCGCGGTGGCGGCAGCGGGTGGGTGGGCTCAGTGCCGCGAGCTGGAGATGAGGACCTTCTTGAGCGCCTCGAACTCCTCCAGGCACTTGCCGGAGCCGATGGCGACCGACGACAGCGGGTTCTCCGTGATGTGGATGGGCATCCCGGTCTCGTGCTTGAGCCGCTCGTCGAGCCCCTTGAGCAGACCCCCACCACCGGTGAGCACGATGCCCTTGTCCATGATGTCGGCCGCGAGCTCTGGCGGGGTCTTGTCGAGGGTGTTCTTGACCGCGTCGATGATCGCGTTGACGGGCTCCTCGATGGCGCGACGGATCTCGTCGGCGGACACGATGATCGTCTTGGGCAGCCCGGAGACGAGGTCGCGACCGCGGATCTCCGCGTGGGGCTCGTCGGCCAGCGGGAACGCCGAGCCGATCGCCATCTTGATCTCCTCGGCGGTGCGCTCGCCCAGCATGAGCGAGTACTCCTTCTTCACGTAGGAGATGATCGACTCGTCGAGCTCGTCGCCACCGATGCGGATCGACTGCGACGTCACGATGCCGCCGAGCGAGATGACCGCGACCTCGGTGGTCCCACCGCCGATGTCGACGACCATGTTGCCGGCCGGCTCGTGCACCGGCAGGCCCGAGCCGATGGCTGCGGCCATCGGCTCCTCGATGATGTACGCCGCCCGGGCGCCTGCCTGGATCGACGCTTCCTCGACCGCGCGCTGCTCCACGCCGGTGATGCCCGAGGGCACGCACACCACGACCCGTGGCTTGGCCAGGAACCGGCGCTTGTGGACCGCCTGGATGAAGTAGCGCAGCATCTTTTCGGTGACGTCGAAGTCGGCGATGACGCCGTCCTTCAGCGGCCGGATGGCCATGATGTGGCCCGGCGTCCGGCCGATCATCCGCTTGGCCTCCGCACCGACGGCGAGGATGGCGCCGTTCTTGGTGTTGATGGCGACCACGGAGGGCTCGTTGAGCACGATGCCACGTCCGCGGACGTAGACCAACGTGTTGGCCGTACCGAGGTCGACCGCCATGTCGCGGCCGAGGAACTGGAAGGTGTTGCTGATGTTCGCCGTCACGTTGCGTCAACCTGCCGTGTCGTGGGACGCACCACCCCGTCCGTGCGGGAACACGGAGCGTGGGTACGTCGTGTGGAGCGGTGGTCCGGTCACCCTCGATCGGCTGCCGTGCGGGCCGGACGTGGCACGTCCTCGGCGCCGGGGACCGGTCTGGACCACGCGATCGGCGGGCCGGGCGTCGCCGGCACACGGACCGCTCGCATGCGGACGACGCGGAGCCGTCCGACCACCGTGGACCGGCGCGCGAGGTGGGCCGAGGCGCCGTGCCACCTCGGTGGCCCGGCGTGGGAGGAACGCTACCACCGTTGCCCGAACCCGACCCGTGGTCGCGCCCCCTGCGGACGGCCCCGGCCACGCCCAGGACCCGCCTGACCTGCGAGGATGCCGGTCGACCGACCCGCGAGGGGTCAGCAGCACCCACGTCGGGCGAGGCTGACCCAGCGGTCGCCGCCGACGACGAGGTGGTCCAACAGCGTGACCCCGACCAGTTCCCCGGCTCTGGCCAGCCGCCGGGTGATGCGTTCATCGTCCGCCGAGGGCTCCGGATCACCCGAGGGATGGTTGTGCGCGACCACCACGGCGGACGCGTTGGCCAGCAGCGCGTCGCGGAACACCTCGCGTGGTGCCATGAACGTGTGGTCGATGCTGCCGACCGAGACCAGGGCGATGGCGAGCAACCGGTGTTTGGTGTCCAGCAGGGCGGCGACGCACCGTTCACGGTCCGCGCCGGCGAACGACGGCAGCAGCACCGCCGCGGCCTGCTCCGGCGAGCACAGCTCCGGTCGACGACTCGCCGGGGCCGGCGCGAACCACCCCGGTGTGCTGCGTCCACCGCGGATCGGGATCAGGCACGCCCCGGTGGACGGACCCGTCGACCACGCATCGCCGACCGGCCGCGGCCCGGTCGGTCCCTCGTCGACCACCCCTGCGGCCCCCATCGTCGCGGCCCCCGGTTGCCTCGCCATACCACCCTCCTCGTCGCCGACAGCCTGCCCTCCCGCGGCCGCCACACGCCGACGCAACGCGGATCGCTGTGGAGAACCATCCGTGGCCCGCGCCGCGCGCGACGCGCACGAGGTCGCGCGGATGAGCCCGCCACGACGCGACACGGTCGAGCCAGGGCCTCCCCCGCCGACCGGTCTGGCACGCGTGCCTCGCTCGACGGGGACCGGGAGTCGAACAGCCGGCTCTCGCCTGGCCTGCCGCGGTCTGTCAGGCTGTGCTCCTGCCTGCGACCTTCCCGGGACCACCGCACCGTTAGCGCCACCCGCGCGCAACCCCCCGGGGTTGCCCCCCCCCCCCCCCCCCCCCCCCCCCCCCCCCCCCCCCGGGGCCCCCCCCCCCCCGGCCCGGCCCAACAAACGAAGCGGGCGGGCGTCAGCCCGGGCGCGACGCTT
>JAFIEQ010000132.1 GCA_020832455.1 Nitriliruptoraceae bacterium | reverse complement strand
GGGGGGGGGGGGGGGGGGGGGGGGGTGCGCGGGGGGGGGGGGGGGGGGGGGCCGCGCCGGGGCCCCCCCACGGCCGCGATCGACCGGCGCCGTCGACGATCGACCGGCGCCGCGGACGACCGATCTCGTCCGCGGTGCGGCCGGCGCCCCGCACGGCCGGCCCAGCGATGCTCGCTAGCATCCGACGACGCCCGGAACCCCGCAGGAGCCGACCTCCATGGCCGACCGACATGCCGACGACATCGCCGCGCAGCGGGGACGTCTGACGCAGCTCGAGCACGATCTGGACATGGTCGGGAAGCGCCACCGGTTCGAGGAGCTGCAGCGGGTCGCGGCCGAGCCGGACCTGTGGAACGACACGGAACGCGCCCGCGAGGTCACCACGGAGCTCTCCCGGGTCGAGTCGGCGGTGAAGCGGTTCGACGGGCTCGTCGAGCAGCTCGACGACCTCGAGGTCCTCGCGGAGCTCGCCAACGAGGAGGACGACGCCTCCTCCGCGGCCGAGGTCACCAGTGGGCTCGCGCAGGTCTCGGCCGAGCTCGACCGGCTCGAGGTCGTCACGATGCTCGGCGGGGAGTACGACAGCTCGGATGCGATCGTGTCGGTCCACGCCGGTGAGGGTGGCGTGGACGCGATGGACTGGGCGCAGATGCTGCAGCGCATGTACCTGCGCTGGGCGGAGCAGCGCGGGTTCGACGCGGAGGTGTTCGACCAGTCCTACGGCGAGGAAGCCGGGCTCAAGTCGACCACCTTCGAGGTCCGCGGCCCGGACGCCTACGGGTGGCTCAACGTCGAGCACGGCGTGCACCGCCTGGTGCGCATCAGCCCGTTCGACTCCCAGGCGCGGCGCCAGACCTCGTTCGCGCTGGTGGACGTGGTGCCCTCGATGCCGGAGGTGGAGACCGACGTCGAGGTGCCCGACGAGGACATCCGTGTCGACGTCTACCGCTCGTCGGGCCCCGGCGGCCAGAGCGTGAACACGACCGACTCCGCGGTGCGCATCACCCACCTGCCCACCGGGCTGGTCGTCAGCTGCCAGAACGAGAAGTCCCAGCACCAGAACAAGGCGGTCGCGCTGCGCGTGCTGAAGGTCAAGCTCGCCGAACTCGAGCGCCAGAAGCGCGCTGAGGAGCTCGACGACATCCGCGGCGGCGTGCAGAACGTCGGGTTCGGGTCGCAGATCCGCAGCTACGTGTTGCACCCCTACCAGATGGTCAAGGACCTGCGCTCGGAGCACGAGACCGGCAACGTGCAGGCCGTGCTCGACGGGGACCTCGACGGGCTGCTCGAGGCGGAGCTGCGACGTCGCGTGCGCGATGCCGAGGCCGGCGAGGACTGAGCCGCGCGCCGGCGGTGGTTCCCGCCGACCCTGACCGTTCGGCGAGGGCCGGACCTACCCGGAGGCCTCGGGCGGCTGTTGTACCCTCGGAGACCGGCCGGGGGGCTCGCTGCAGGGTGCGCACATCGCCACGCCGGAGCCAGCCCGTGCCTGCCTGCCGTCCGGCCGCCACCACCGACATGACCCGGGACCCACGTGATCAGGCTCCAGAACGTCACGAAGACCTACAAGCGCGGCGGTGACGACGAGGTCGTCGCCCTCAAGGACGTGTCGCTGGAGGTCAACAAGGGCGAGTTCGTCTTCGTCGTCGGCCCCTCGGGGTCCGGCAAGTCGACCTTCATGAAGCTGCTGACCCGCGAGCAGCTGCCCGACGACGGCAACATCTGGGTGGCCGGCAAGAACCTCGCCAGCCTGCGCGCCTGGAAGGTCCCCGTGCTGCGTCGCGAGATCGGCTACGTCTTCCAGGACTTCAAGCTGCTGCCCAACAAGAGCGTCTACGAGAACGTCGCGTTCGCGTTGGAGGTCATCGGCAAGGGACGCCGGGAGATCGACAAGCGCGTCCCCGAGGTCCTCGAGCTCGTCGGGCTGACGGAGAAGTCGCGCGCGCAACCGCACGAGCTGTCCGGCGGCCAGCAGCAGCGCGTCTCGGTCGCCCGCGCGTTCGTGAACAACCCGCGCATCCTGCTCTGTGACGAGCCGACGGGCAACCTCGACCCCTCGACCTCGATCGGGATCATGAAGCTGCTCGACCGGATCAACCGCACGGGCGCGACCGTGGTGATGGCGACCCACGACCAGCACATCGTCGACTCGATGCGCCGCCGGGTGATCGAGCTTGAGAACGGCATCGTCGTCCGCGACCAGACCCGTGGTGTGTACGGCTACGGCAACTGATCCTCCTCTGCGGCCGCCGGACGTGGCCGTGCCCGCACCCCACCAGGAGCAACACTGATGGCACGTTGGCGCTACCTGCTGCAGGAGGCCTTCATCGGCCTGCGCCGCAACCTGATGATGACCTTCGCGGTCATCCTGTCGGTGACCGTGTCGCTGACCCTGCTGGGTGCGAGCCTGCTGCTCTCCGACCAGGTCGATCTGGCCACCGACGACTGGGTCGGCCGCGTCGAGGTGTCGATCTTCCTGTGTGACGGGCGGGTCTGCCCGGCGATCACCCCGGAACAGCAGGACGAGCTGCGCGAGGAGCTCGAGGCCCAGGAGGTCGTCGCCGAGGTCTTCTACGAGTCCAAGCAGGAGGCCTACGAGCGCTTCACGGAGCTGTTCGCCGACCAGCCGTCCCTGGTCGAGTCGATCGACCCGGACATCCTGCCGGCCTCGTTCCGGGTGCGCCTGGAGAACCCGAACCTGTTCAACGTCATCGCCGATCAGTTCGGCGCCTTCCCCGGGGTGGAGGAGATCGTCGACCAGCGCGAGGTGCTCAACCAGTTCCTGCGGTTCACCAACGTGGTGCGCAACGCCGCACTGGTGGTCGCCGCGATCCAGCTGATCGCCGCCGGTGTGCTGATCGCGAACACGATCCGGGTGGCCGCCTTCGCCCGACGCGAGCAGACCTCCATCATGCGGCTCGTCGGCGCGAGCAACTGGTACATCCGCCTGCCGTTCGTGCTCGAGGGGGTGATCGCCGGGCTGGTCGGCGCGTTGGTCTCCTGGGGTCTGCTGTACGCCACGGTGCCCCGGGTCGCCGGCAACCTGGCGCAGGACATCGAGCTGATGCCCTTCATCGGGGTCGCGCAGGTGCTGGCCATCGGTCCGTGGCTGCTGATCGCCGGGACCGGGATCGCCGCGGTCGCCTCCGTGTTGGCGTTGCGCCGCTTCCTCGACGTCTGACCGAGCCCGGTACCGCACGGCCCGACGCCCCCGCGGCCCGTCCGCCGGGGGCGTCGTCGTGTCGGTGGCGCCACGGCCGTGCCGGGGGGGCCGCGCCCGCCCGGGCAGCGCCGCGGCGGTGGGGAGCCTGCCTGCGCGCCTGGGGGAGTGCCGCCGGGAACCGGTACCGCTCGGAAGACGTTCAGTCCCCGGCACGATGTGCCGATGGAGTTGTGACTGACGTTGTTCGTGTGGCTGCTGTAGCCTGACAGATGGTCGTGTGGTGACGCGTGGTCGTGGTGCACCCTCTCAGCGTGATGAGGTCGTCGTGGTCGGAACGGTCGTGAGGCACGGCGCCCGGTGGCGTGGGCTCGTGCCCGCGGCGCTGCTGGTGTTGCTGGTGCCGGCCGTCTCCGTCGCGCAGCCGGCCGGTCTCGACCGCGACCTGTCCGGTCTCGATGACGAGCAGGAACAGATCGAGCGCGAGCTCGACCAGGCGCGCGTCCGGGAGGGCACCGCCCGCGAGCAGCTCGACGAGATCACCCGGGAGCTCGAGCTCGCCGAGGCCGTGGAGGCCGACACCCGCGCGCAGCTCGAACAGGCAGAGGCCCGTCTGGCGTCGGCCACCGCCAACGCCGAGGCAGCACGGACCCGACTCGTCGAGGTCACCGCCGCCCTCGAGTCCGCCGAGGCCGAACTCGACGCGCGGCGCGCCCAGCTCGATGCCCGGGTTCGCGCGGCGTTCAAGTACGGGGGCGCCTCGTTCCTGGAGGCGTTCGTCGGCACGCAGGACATCGCCGACTTCCTGAACTCCAACACCTACGTGGCCAGCGTCCTCGACGGGGACAAGCAGCTGATCGCCGACGTGACCGAGCTGCTCGCCGCGGTCGAGGCGCAGCGCGCGGAAGCCCTGCAGCTGCGTGAGGAAGCCGACCGCGAGGCAGCGGCCGCCGAGCAGGCCACCGCGGAGATCGACGCCGCGCTGGCCGAGCTGGAGATGCTGGCGGCGACGATCCGCGACCGTCGCGTGGAGCAGCAGCAGGCCATGGATGCGCTGGCCAGCGACCGCTCCTCGCTCGAGGACCACCTCGCCGGGCTGGAGGCGGAGTCGCGCCGGATCGAGTCACAGCTCGCGGCCATCGCCCGGCAGCAGGCCCAGGAGGAGGCCCGCCAGCAGGCGGAGGCCGAGGCGCAGCGCCGGGCCGAGCAGGAGCGCATCGCGGCCGAACGACGAGCGGCCGAGGAGGAGCGCCGGGCCGAGCAGGAGCGGCTCGAGCGCGAGGCGGCCGACGCATGTGGGAACGCGACCGCGGCCGCCCGCGAGGCGCTCGGCGACCCGGAGGCCGACGTCTCGCAGGACCCGGCGGTCGTCGATGCCTGTGGCGAGGTGGAGCAGCTGCCCGAGCCCGAGGTCGAGGAGCCCGCGCCGAGCGAGCCCCCGCCGGCGAGCGGCAGCGATGGGGCCTGGGTCCGCCCGGTGCCCGGTGCGGTGACCTCACCGTTCGGGCCACGCTGGGGCCGGAACCACAACGGGGTCGATCTGCGTGGCTCGGTCGGCACGACCGTGGTGGCGTCGCGTCCCGGCACGGTCGTGCACGTGGTCTCGAGCTGTCACCCGACCAACTCGTTCGGCTGCGGCGGCGGGTTCGGGAACTACGTGCTGGTCTCGCACCGCGGCGGGATGGCGACGATCTACGCGCACCTGTCATCGGTGTCCGTGGGCGTCGGCAGCCAGGTCGCCTCGGGCCAGACGGTCGGCGCGGTCGGCAACTCCGGGTCGTCCTACGGGGCACATCTGCACTTCGAGGTGCGCGAGGGCGGGGCAGCTCGCAACCCGTGCAGCTACATCCGCTGCTGAGCCGGAGCCCCGCCGGGACCTCGCTACGCTCGTCAGCTATGGCGAAGAAGCGTTCCCCCTCCACCAGCGACGGCACCAAGCTCATCGTGAGCAACCGCCGCGCCCGGTTCGACTACCACCTCGATGACCGGTTCGAGGCCGGCCTCGTGCTCCAGGGCACGGAGGTCAAGACGCTGCGCGACGGCAAGGGCTCGCTCGCGGAGGCGTGGGTGAAGATCGACGACCGGGGTGAGGCCTGGCTGATGCAGGCCCACATCCCGGAGTACGCCTACGGCAACCGCAACAACCACGACCCGACCCGACCCCGCAAGCTGCTGCTGCACCGGCGCGAACTCGATCAGCTCGGGCACGCGGTCGCCGCCAAGGGGGTCGCCCTGGTGCCGACCCGGCTGTACTTCCGGGACGGTCGGGCGAAGATCGAGTTCGCGGTCGGACGCGGGAAGAACGTCGCGGACAAGCGTCAGACCTCGAAGGAGCGTGACGCCAAGCGCGAGATGGAACGGGCGATGAAGTCCCGACGCTGACCGCGGTGAGGGTGCGTCGAGCGGCACCGGCCCAGCGGGGGCACGCGGACGGCTCGGGACCCGGATCGCCCCGACCGGTTTCGGGGCTCGAGATCCGGCCGACACGTCCCCTGACGCCGTGGCGACGTCTCGGCGTCGCGCAGACGACGACGAGCCCGCTGCGAGGACCGACGTGGACGCTGGCGCCGCGACCGCCGAGTCGACGATGCGCACCACCTGGACCGCGCCGGCGGTCGGCGTCGCCGTGGTCGTGGCCATCGCCGTGTCGTTCACCACGGGCGTGGGCACGCTGCTGGCCCGCACCGCGGTCGTCGCGATCGGGGTCACCCTCGTGGCCGTTGGGCTGCGGGTGCGGCGACCGACCCCGATGCGGCCCTGGCTGCTGGTGCTCGCCGGGCTCGCCTCCAGCCTGCTCGGCGACGTGCTCGTGCTGGTCGCTGCCCTGACACCCGCGATCGGCCTGAGCGCGGTCGATCCGCCGCTGACGGCGCTCGCCGCCGCGCTGCTCCTGCTCGGCATGGTCGATGCGAGCACGCACGCCCGCGGTGGCGATGCCGGGGCCGCCTCGATGCGTTGCTGGTCGCCATCGCCGGGGGGACGCTGCTCTGGCACCTGGTCGTCATCGAGTCGGCCGCGCCCGGGTGGGTCGGGACCGGGGCCGAAGCCGCGGGGTTCGTCCAGGTCCTGTCGTTGGTCGCCGTCCTGGCGCTGCTCGTGCGGACCCGCCAGGGGCTGCTGCCCGACCGCCGCACCGCGGCGACCCTGCTCGTCGTGGCCCTGCTCGCCGCCCTCGGGGCGTTCCTGGCGGGGGCGTCGCGTGACGCCGCGGACGTCGTCGAGCAGTACCTGGGTGCTCGCGCCGGGCTCGGCGTGGCGGCGAACCTGCTCGTGGGCATCGCGATCATGCACCCGTCGGTGACGGCCATCACCGCGCCGAGCCGCCCGCAGCCCGACCGGCTGTCGCGGCTGCGGGTCCTGCTGCTGGCGTGCGCCATGCTGGTCCCACCGGGGATCCACGTCGTGGAGTACCGCCAGGGGCACGACGCAGCGGCGATGGGGGTCGTGGTCGCCTGGTTGCTGCTCGTGCCGACCGTGCTCGCCCGCCTCGCCCTGCTGATGCGTGCCCGCGAGCAGGCCCTGTTCGGGGCCGCGGAGGCGGACCGGCGCCTGGCATCGATGCTCGGCCACACCGGCGATCTGTTCCTGCTGGTCCGTCGTGGGCGCGGCGGAGCTGACGGTGTCGACGGGGACCGTGGCGAGGTCGTGATCGAGTACGCGAGCCCGGCCGCCGACGCTGTGCTCGGCGTCGGCCCGGCCGCGCTCGAGGGGCGGACCCCGATGTCGCTGGTCGGCCCCGACGACCACGACCGCGTGGCGCGGCTCGTCGCCGCACCCGAACGCTGGCCCGCCAGCACCGATGTGCGTGTGGTGCGCGCGGACGGCTCCCTGCACTGGTGCGAGCTGGAGGTCGATCACTACCTCGACGACCCGGACCTCATGCTGGTCTGCCTGCGTGACGTCGACGCACGCAAGACGATCGAGCTCCGGCTCAGCGAGGCCGCGAACCGCGACGACCTGACCGGCCTGCTGAACCGGCGGGGGTTGTTCGAGCAGATCGCGGGACTGGAGGCGTCCCGGGAGCCGGGCTCATGCATCGGCTGCATCACGCTCGACCTCGACGGCTTCAAGGCGATCAACGACCGCCTCGGCCACGGGGCCGGGGACGAGCTGCTCCGGCTGGTGGCTCGCCGTCTGGTACAGGCCGTACGCGACGGCGACACCGTGGGGCGTCCCGGTGGCGACGAGTTCGTGGTGCTGTGCCCGAGCATCGTCTCGCTCGACGACCTGCACCAGCTCGCCGAGCGCATCCTGGCCAACATCCAGCGTCCGATGAGCTTGGCGCTCGGGTCGGTCCGCGTCGGCGCGAGCCTCGGGATCGCTGCTCGACGAGACGGCGAGGCACCCGGTTCGCTCTACGCCCGCTCGGACGCGGCGCTGCTGCGGGCCAAGGCCACGGGCAAGGGACGGGTCGTATCGGCTGAGCGGTGCGGTCCCGCATCGCCGCCGCGACCCGGTGGGGCGGACGGGCTGCGCGTGGACGAGGGCTGGGACGAGTCGTCGGACGGTCACCGGATCGTCACATCCCCGTGACCCAACGGTTGGCAGAACACGGCAGGATGCAGTACGTTGCTAGACCCCCTCAAGTGGGGAACGTGATCGGTCGATAGGTCGACCGGAGCACCTTTGAGAACTGCACAGCGTCGATGCATCAGCTCACACCTCGGGGCTGACACGGTTTCGATCGTGGTCAGTCCGTTGCAGGGGGAGCGTGCCGAGGGTGCTCGCGCGACCTCGACAAAACGCGCGGGAACAACCAACTGACAACACTGAAGAGTTGGCAATCGCAGCCTAAACACCTGTGACGATCCGCCCTCGAGGCCTCGTAGGGGGGTCGGATCGACATCACGAGGCTCCACCTCTCCCGCACGGACCACCGGGCGATGAGGGAAAACGAACGGTGGTGTGGACACGGAAGCTGTCTGGCTCCGGAGCACCGTGTCCGAGCTCATCCGGAACCTACGCACGTAGAGCCCACAGCTTCGGGACCGCGAGACCCGGGTTCGACTCCCGGCAGCTCCACCACGCCCCGAACCGACTTCGATCGCCGTCCCCGGTCCGCCGGGGACGTGCGGATCACCAAGCTCGTGTGATGGAACGCACCACCGAGACCGGCCGTCAAGGGCCGAGCGGTGGGGATGGGCGACCGCCAGGATCCCACCAAGGGGAGCCTGGTACGGGTCCCATCCAGCACCATCTCACGTGACCCACCGGTGCATCGACGCCGTGCAACGCGAACCCCCGCCGATCCTTCGGCGGGGGTTCTCGTCGTGACCGGGTGCGGCTCGTCGTCCGCGGGTGCGTGGCGGGTGGCCCGCCGTCGGGCCGTCGTGGCCGCGTGCGGTCAGGGCCCGCGCCCCGCGCCCGCGTTGGGCACCGTCAGCACGAAGGTCGTGCCCACACATGCATCGGCGTCGAGCTCCAACGTCGAGCCGAGCGCGCTGGCGAGCTGGCGGCACAGCGCGAGTCCCAGCCCCAGGCCCCCCTGCGGGCGGGTCGAGGACCCGTCGCCCTGGACGAACGGCTCGAAGAGCAGCTCGCGTTCCTCGGAGCGGATGCCGGGACCCTCGTCGTGGACGGCGAACCTGGTGCGCTCGCGCTCGGCGTCGACGGTCAGGGTCGCGGCGCTCGGCCCGCCGAACTTGCGCGCGTTGTCCAGCAGGTGGAACAGGATCTGGCGCAGCGCCTCCCGGTCGCCGCACGGGATCGCGAGGGGCAGATCGCCCGCGACCTGGAGGTGATCGCGGGCCCACGGTTGCAAGCTGGCGGTGAGCTCCTCGATCAGGTCGCGCACGTCGATCATGGCCTCACGCCCCGGGGCGGGGGCCGTGCCACGGGTCGCGACGAGCAGCAGATCCTCGATGCGCGCGCGCAGTCGGCGGGTGTTGGTGATCGCGCTGTCGAGTAGCTGCTCCCGGGCACCTGCAGGTAGCAGCTCACCCCGCGCCCGCAGCGTCTCCACCGTGCCGCCGATGGCGGTCAACGGGGTCCGTAGCTCGTGGGACACCGCCGCGATGAACTGGTCCTTGCGTTCGGACAGGACGCGTTGCTCCTCGAGGGCCGCGCGCAGGCTGTCGTGCAACTCGCTGTTCGCCAGGGTCACGGCCGCCTGCGCGACGAAGGTCGACAGCACGTCCGCCCGGTGTGCGTCGCCACCGTCCGCCACCAGGTCACGCACCACCAGCACCAGCAGCCGACGGCCCGCGGCGTCACGGGACTGGGCCCAGATGGTGGACACCGATGTGGGGAGCACCGCCCGCAACCGCGGCTCGAGCGTGTCCGATCGTACGGAGGCTGCGGTCACGGCCGGATCCGCGTCGCCGAGCCGGAGGACGGCGTCGACCACGGTGTCGTCGAGGGTCTGCACTCCCGCGGGATCGACCCGGGTGGCCAGCCGGGTGCCGTCGGGCGCGATGGTCGCGGACACCGCGGACACGCCGGTCATCAGCTCACGAGCCTGGTCCGCGATGCGACGCAGGGCGTCGGGTCGGTCGCCGAGGGCCACCAGCGCTCCCGCACTGCCGGCGAGTTGCTGGATCCGTTGCCGCTCGGTTCGCTGACGCAGCGCCGTGGTCGCCGTGACGTGGACCAAGAGCAGGACCGGGACGAGCAGCGTGAGCGCCAACCACGACCGCTCGAGCAGGATGACGGCGATGAACCCGAGAGCGATCGAGACCGGGAGAGGGAGGAGCTGGGACACGAGCATGGGCCCGGTCACCTCGCGCCACGGTGCGCCGGTCGTGATGCGCACGACCAAGGCGTTCGCCGCGACGTCCCACGTGGTGATGGCGGTCAGTGCCAGTGCCAGTCCGACGAACGTGCGCCCATCGTCGGGGGCGGTGCTGCCGATCGCGCTGAACACCAGCGCGCCGGCGATGGCGCCGCCGGTGATCGACGTGAGGTTGAACGCCTGCTTGAGGGGGCTCGTGGCGCCGCGTACCCAGCTGAGGACCTCCGCCGCCACGACCGCGATCACGGCGCCGACCGGCCCGACCAGCAGCAGCACGACGGCGTAGGCCCCGTCGGTGGGTCCGATCGAGATGTTCTGGTCGCGGAACTCCAGGTAGACGGGTGGGAGCCACTGCAGGCCGCCGAGCACGAGCGCCATCGCGACCACGCCGATGACCGCGCCACCCGGCGGGGCGGTACCGAAGGGCGCCGCGGTCAGCGCCAGTGTCGCGACGAGCGCGACGCAGGCGATGACGGACTGGGCGGCGATCAGCGCCCACACGCGACGGTGGATCGGAGGGCCCTCTCCAGTGTGTCCCACCATCGTACGCCCCACCGTCGTCGCGGACCCGGCTCGGCCCGGCGCGGCACGGCGCGTCGAG
>JAFIEQ010000131.1 GCA_020832455.1 Nitriliruptoraceae bacterium | reverse complement strand
CCCGGGGTGTGTGGTGGTGTGTGTGCCACACACCCCGGGGTTGTCGGTGGTTCAGAGGATCAGAAGGGGTAGTCGCCGTCAGCGAACATTCCGGGGGTGTAGGGCTGGATGTCGTTGCCCAGGATCAGCTCGCCACCCTCCAGCAGGGTGATGCTCTCGTAGCCGCCGAGCGGCCAACCCAGATCATCGCCCTCCTGGATCTCCTCACCACGGATCAGGCGCAGCGCGACCTCGTTGAGCGCCCAGCCCCAACCGGCCGGGTCCCAGCCCTGCCCGTAGTCCATGTAGCCGTCCTCGAGGTCCGGACCAGCGACCGACGGCAACGTCAGACCCACGTTGGCGACACCCTCGGTGATCCCACGCTCACGCAACGCCGAGGCCATACCCGAGGTCCCCGACGGCGTCGTCGCCAGGTAGCCACGCAGGTCCGGGAACGTCGACAGAATCTCGTCAGCCAACTCACGACCACGCTGATCATCGTTGAAGTTCTCGTACGGCGTGGGCGAGACGTTCTCCATGTCCGGGCAGGTCTCCTCGATGTACTCGATCGCCGCCTCCAGCCACAGGATGTGCGACTCACTGGTCAGGTTGCCCACACTGGTGGCGTACTGACCCTCACAACCCATCGCCTCGACCAGACCCTCACCGAACCCACGACCGAAGTCCGCGTTGTCGAACGATTCGATGTCGAAGTCGATCGACCCCGTCCCCACCAGCTGGGTCGCCTCGGTCACCCCGACCACGATCCCAGCATCACGCGCACGCGACAACACCGGACCGATCCCGATCGGATCGTTCGGCACCACGATGATCCCATCAACACCCTGCGCGATCAGATCCTCCACGATCGCGACCTGCGCCGCCGGGTCATCACTGTCCGGCCCGGTCTGGAACGCGTTCACCCCCTCGTTCGCCTCCGAGAACATGTCCACGCCCTCGCTCATGCGCTGGAACCAGGTGATGCCCTCGATCTTCGAGACCGTCACGATCCGGATCTCATCATCCGAACCCGCATCCACCACACCGGCATCCTCATCCACCGACTCATCCGAGGACCCATCCGCCCCCGGATCCTCGGTCGCCGAAGGCGCATCCTCGACACTCCCACACGCCGCCGCGAACACCATCACCCCGACCGCAGCCGCACCCACAGCCAACCGTGCACGGAACTCTCTCATCAACCATCTCCCAGATCGGCCCACACGAACGCGGGAACCCACGCCCACTGACACCAAGCCTTACCCACACACCACCCCACCAACATTGGGACTTCCCCCCCCACCACATAGGGGAATCCCGGTGGCATGCCGAACTGCCTCAACCGAACAGGGTCGACGCCTCGTCGTAGCGGTTTTGCGGCACCGTCTTGAGGGCACCCACGGCTTCCGTGAGCGGCACCAGGACGATGTCGGTACCACGCAACGCAACCATTGAACCCAGTGCCTCGGCATGCACGGCATCGACCGCCGCCATGCCCAGACGCGTGGCCAGGACGCGATCGAACGCACTCGGCACTCCCCCCCTCTGGATGTAACCCAGCGTCGTGGCACGCGTCTCGATGCCCGTGCGCTCCTCGATCATCGGGGCCATCGCTTCCCCGATCCCACCGAGACGGGGGCGGTTGAACGCGTCCAGTCCGCGCTCGTGGTAGTGGGCCCCCATCTCGGAGGGAACGAAACCCTCGGCCACGACGATCAGGGGTGTGCGCCCCCTCTCCGCGGGGCTGAGCACCCACTTGCTGATCTCGTCCAGGCTCGTCGGCTGCTCCGGGATGAGGATCGCGTGCGCGCTCGTCGCCATCCCGGCGTGCAGGGCGATCCAACCAGCGTGACGGCCCATGACCTCGGCGATCATGCAACGATGGTGCGACTCGCCCGTCGTCTTCAGACGGTCGATGGCCTCGGTGGCGATGCCGACAGCCGTGTCGAAGCCGAACGAGTAGTCGGTCGCGGACAAATCGTTGTCGATGGTCTTCGGGACTCCCACGACGGCGATGCCGGCCTCGTGGAGCATCTTGGCGGCAGTCAGCGTGCCTTCGCCACCGACGACCACGAGCGCGTCGAGCTCCAGTGACCGGATCGTCGCCTCAACCCGTTCGATGCCGCCGCTAGGGCCGAATGGACTGGTCCGTGACGTGCCCAGGATGGTGCCGCCGAGCTTGGTGATTCCACGGACCGCACGCCAGTCGAGCACCATCGTGTCGCGGTCGAGTAGACCGCGCCATCCGTCCAGGAAACCCACGACCTCGTCCCCGTATCGGCGAAGTCCACGCAGTACGACGGAGCGGATCACCGCGTTCAACCCGGGACAGTCCCCCCCACTGGTCAAGATCCCTAGACGAGCCAACTACCGCCTCCATCGTTCGAGCCGTTCACCATCGGAATGGACTCGGCGGTCGACTCCGCCCGGTCACTCGAGCCGACGCCCGAGTGACCGGTTCCGGAGTGGACCGCCGTGGTGCTGCGTGGTCGGGTACGCCGGTCAGACCTTGGTCTCATCCACGAGCGCGGGATGGAACAGGCGGGGGCCGTTGCTCGCCTTCGCCTCGTCGTCGTAGGTGGTGCCGTTCGGCGCGGAGACGACCTCCAACTGCATACCCCAAGGCGCCATGAAGTAGCACCAGGTCAGACCCAGGTTCGGGCCCTCGGTGTAACTGGTCGGCTCGCCGAGCACCTCGACGTCGTTCTCGCGGAGGTAGGCGATGGCCGCGTCCATATCGTCAACGTAGAAGGCAAGGTGGTGACCGCCGACGTCGCTGTTCTTCGGAGGGGTGGTGTTCTGGTCCGGCGACTCGTACTCGAAGATCTCAAGGTTGCTCCCGTTGCCGAGTCGGAGGTAACGGAACTCCTTGATCACGGCGCGGGGGTGGACACGCAGGTGTTCATGCATCCAGTCGGAGTCGTCCTGCCGGAAGTCCGTCGCGGCAGTGAACAGAGTGGTGGCGCCCAGGATGTTCTCGAAGAACTCACAGGCTTCATCGAGGTCCGGCACGGTGAAACCGATGTGCTCGGTACCGCGCATTCCGGGGATCGGCATGGGTTCGCTCCTTGTCGTGGCCGTCAGGCGGCTCATGCGCAGGCGGCCGTGGTCCAGATCGGTCGTGACGGGGCCCGAGCGGGCCCCATCCAGCTCAGTCGCAGTGCTCCGCCACCGTCCGCGCGATGAGTGCGAAGGAGGTCGCTCCCGGGTCGGCATGCCCGACGGATCGCTGGGACAGGACCCGCGCTCGACCCCGCTTGGGCTCGAGTTCAGCGGACGCCTCGGCAGCATCGGTCGCTGCCTGCGCTCCAGCCTTCCACGCCGCGCTCGCGGACTCACCGGCGGCGACCGCCCCCTCGAACGCCGTCACGAATGGGATCTGTGCGTCGAACATGGTTTTGTCGCCCAGCTCCGCGCCGCCGAGACTCTGGATCGAGGAGACGAGCGCCCGCAGGGCACGCGCCTGCGCCGCCGCGTCAACCTCGTCGTCGTCGCCGAGCGCGTTGCCGGCTGCGGTCAGGGCTGCGCCCCAGAGAGCGCCGGACGCCCCACCGGCCCGTTCGGACCAGCGGTCACCGGCCCCGACCAGGGCCGTCTGGGCGCCAGCACCGCTGGCGACCAACTCCTCGGCGGCTTCGACGGCCGCACGCGAGCCTCGGACCATGCCGATGCCGTGGTCACCGTCGCCGGCGATCGCGTCAAGCTCACCCAACCGGGCCTCGTTGGCGACCAGCTGCTCGTTGATCCGACGCAGGTGCTCGACGATGTGCTTCGCCGCGGCCCGCGAGGCCTCGCTGCCTTCGCGCCGGACCGTAAGCGCTTCGGGTTCCACGTTGAAGGTGACGTCGTCGGGCAGCGGCTCGTGCATCAACGGCGCGCGCTTGTAGGCAGCCGTGTCGCACGGAGCGAGGTAAAGGCGCTCCAACTCGTCGTCGAGCCAGATGAGCGTCAGCGACACCCCACCCATGTCAAGTGAGGTCATGAACTCACCGACCTCGCCCTCGACCAAGTCCAGACCGGCCTTGCGCAGTCTCGCCGCGACCGAGGTATAGGTCACGAACAGCTCCTCGTACTTCGCCGCCCCAAGTCCGTTGAGGACGGCCACGACCCGCCCGTCGGCGCCATCGGGACGTTCCTCGAGCAGCTTGTCGACCAGCAGACCCGCGATGTCGTCGGCGGTCCCCCGCTCGGTCTCGTAGATCCCGGGCTCCCCGTGAACTCCGAGTCCCACCCCCATCTGCCCGGCGGGTACCTCGAACAGCGCTTCGGAGGCGCCCGGCAACGTGCAACCGGAGAACGCCACCCCGAAGGTACGGACCCGGCTGTTGGCCTTCTCGAAGACCCCGACGACCTCGTCGATGTTCATGCCCTCCTCCGCAGCGGCGGAGGCCATCTTGAGCACGGGCAGACCACCGGCGATGCCACGACGGGTGTTCCACTGGTCCATCGGTGCGGAGGCGACGTCGTCAGTGACGACGCAGGTGCGGACCTCGAGGCCGTCGGCACGCAACCGCTCGGCGCCCTGACCGAAGTGCAGTACGTCGCCGGCGTAGTTCAGGAACCCGATGATCACGCCTCCCCCCTGGTCGGCGGCCTTGCCAACGCTGTAGGCCTGTGACCCGGACGGGGACGAGAAGATGTTGCCGGTCACGGCCCCATCGACCAGGCCCGCGCCCACCCACCCCGTGAAAGCCGGGTAGTGCCCGGTCCCGCCGCCGGTGATGATGGCGACCTTCCCGGGCGTGCTCTTGGTCGCTCGGACCACGCCCCCGAAGACGGGACGCACGTACCGTCGGTTGGCTTCGATGAAGCCCTCGACCAGTTGCGCGGGGAAATCGGATGGATCGTTGACGAGCTTCGTCATGGCTCCCTCTCCTTGACAGACGAAAGGGTCGGCTGGTTCGCCCGGCCGACCGGTTCTCCGGGTTCGCTCAGCGAGCGGCCGCTCCTGACCAGCGGACGCTCCGAGGTCGGGGTGCGCGCAAGATGCCCTCCAGATGCCCGAGTTCGACCATCCGATCGATCCGGAGACCGAGGGGATCGTCCAGGACCTCCGGTCCTGGACCATCGGGGTCGCCCAGCTCGGTGACCACCAGGCTCGCACCTTCGAAGTCCTCGACACGTGTCAGGCTGCTCACGGTGACGATGGTCCGGAGGCCGGCTGCCACGGCTGCTCGGCAGCCGTTCTCGCTGTCCTCGACGACGACCGTCTGGTCCGCGTCGACCCCCATGTCCGACAGCGCGAGCAGGTAGATGTCTGGCGCGGGCTTCTTCGCACTGACGTCGTCGCCCGCGAAGATGTCGAACTCCGATGCGACGTGCTCACCGACCGCGTGGGTCAGTACCGCGCGAACCGATGGGCGCGCGGAGGTCGAGGCGACAGCCAACCGCCACCCCGCACGACGGACCTCGTCGATGAGACGCGGGATGCCCGGCCGGGGCGGCATGGCGCCCTCCCCGACCATCCGGGTGTAGACCTGGGTCTTGTACCGGTGCCATTGCGCGACGAGGTCGGTCTGGGCGTCAGGGTCGGACGGCAGGTCGTTCGCGGCGACGAACTCCGGGGTCAGCAGGCTCGCGAGCCGCTCCTTGCCACCACCGATCCGGACCTTCTCCGAGTAGTCCTCGAGGCTCCACCGGACGTCGAGCTCGAAATGCTCGAAGGTCGCGTTGAAGGCGGGGAGATGACCGTGCTGCTCGGTGTCGGCCAGAACACCATCGCAGTCGAAGATAAGAGTCGGCATGGTCACCATGCCTTCCCGGTCGATCCAAACTGATCGGTGAGGGTCGCGACCAGCTCGTCGATGTCCTCGGAGACGGCGCGGAACAGCGAGGGCGGATCCCAACGATCCTGGGACTCGGCCTTCCGGAGGAAGGAGAGGTTCGACTTCATGAACGTCTCCTTGAGTGCCGTCGAGATGTTGACCTTCGCGCACCCTCGGGCGATCAGGTCCTTGAAGACCTCCGCGCTGAGTCCGCTGCCGCCGTGCAGCGCGATGGGGATCGGATGACGCTCGACGATCTCGCTCACCCGCTCGACGTCGATGACCGGCGTCGTCTTGTAGGTGCCATGCCGGTTGCCGATCGATGGAGCGAAGACATCGACGCCAGTCGCCTCGAGGAAGGCGATGGAAACATCCAGGGGCAGACGTGTCGCCTCCTCGTCGGAGCCGTGACCGTCCTCAACGCCGGTGATGGACTCGATCTCGCCCTCGACCTGCGCGCCGTACCGCCTCGCCTCCGCGACGACCTCGATCGTCTGACGTTGGTTCTCCTCGACCGGGAGCTCGGAAGCGTCGAAGAGCACCGAGTTCCACCCGTGCTCCAGACAGAGCGAGACCACGTCACGATCCGGACAGTGGTCGAGATGCAGGGATACGGGCACGCTGATGTCGGCGGTCATCGAGCGCCACATGCTCGCCAGGACCGGCGCGCCGATGCTACGCACGGTCTTCACCGACGTCTGGACGATCATCGGGGACCGAGCCCGCTCCGCAGCGGAGAGGACCGCCTCCAGCGACAGGTCATTGAACACGTTGATGGCGGGCACGCCGTAGCGTTCATCGAACGCCCGACTGACGATGTCGGACAGTGGAACAACCGGCACGGTTCTCTCCTACTCCGGGTCCGGCTGCGCGCCCTGACCCCTGGCCACCGACCGTACGCAGCACGACCCGTGCCCGGCATCGGGAATCCCCCTCGGGTGGAGGTGGGGGATTCACCCGCTCCCGTCGGTCGACCCGCGTGCGGTCGAGCGCTGCCCGAGATGCGAGCGATGGTCCGCCGGACCGCGGGAGCCGCGCAACGCGTTCGGCTGGGTAAGCTCCGGCTGCGAGTCATCCCACGGGGACTCGCGTCGCGTTTGGGAGAACGCGATGTACGTCGCCCGGTCAGCTGGTCGTCCAGCGGCCCGGGCATCTATCAGGAGATGGGAGCATGGCGGAGCGCACGCTGCAGCGTCTGCAGTCCGTAGAGGACCGCCCGGACTCGGCTATCCGACGCCACGAGGTGGCGGCGATCACGGAGTTGGCCCACGATCTCGTCGGCCGCTTCGAGCTGCAACCGCTCCTGAACCGGATACTGCAGCATGCGGTCCAGCTCCTCGGGTGTGCGGCGGGATCCATCTCGCTCGTCGACGAGCCTCGGGGCACCTACACGAAGATGGTCGACTTCGGCGTGGGCTGCCAGGAGGGTCAGACGTTCTCCCTGAAGGAAGGTGTGACGGGCGAGGTCGTCCGCTCTCGGGCCACCGTCATCCTCGACAGCTACGCGAAGATCCGGGCCGGGCACATCGATGCCGACGATCCGCGCGCGAAGGGTGCGGTGATCGGCGTCCCGATCCGGCGGGAGAGCCGGATCATCGGAGCCTTCGTCATCTTCAGCACGGACCCCGGTCGCCTGTTCACCACGAGCGACGCGAGCATCGCCGAGATGTTCGCCAACCACGCCGCCATCGCCCTCGCGAACGCAGAGATGCACGCACGAGCACGAGAGCGCGAGGAGGACATCGCCGTCGCCCGCGAGCGCGAGCGCGTCCATCAGGAGATCCACGCCACGATCCGACGTTCGTTGCAGGGGGTCACCGCACTGCTGACCGAGTCCGAGGCCGCACTGGCGCCCAGCGACGACGACACGCCGCGCTCGACCCTCGTCTCCCAAGCCCGCGTGCTGGCCGAGGAGACTCTGCACGAAGCCCAGCGCGCCATCAACGGGTTCAGCGCGAACTCCCTTGGGCCACGCAGTCTCCAAGCGGCGCTCGAGGACGAGCTGACCTGGATCGAGAAGGCGCTCGGGGTCGAGACCAAGCTCGCGGTCGTCGGCGAAGCACGCCCGATCCATCCGTCGGTCGCTCACCAGCTCTTCCGGATCGGCCAGGAGGCCCTCTCGAACGTCGTCTCCCACGCCCGCGCGAACAACGTCCGGGTCGGTCTGGTGTTCCGCGGCGAGTCCATCTCGTTGCTGGTAGAGGACGACGGCCGCGGGTTCGATCTGGAGGAGGTCCAGGCGAACCTCGAGGCGCATCGTGACGGGTGTCTCGGCCTTCAGGGCATGCTGAACCGTGCCGGGCGGCTCGGTGGCGGCATAGACATCGAGACGATCCCGGCCTGGGGGACCCGAATCAAGGCCGTGATACCCGACCAGCCCCATCGAAGCCGAGCCGGCGCGAACGGCCGACGCTGGAAATTGATCATCGCGACCAACCAGGCCATCCTCGGGGCGGGCCTAGCTCGGCTGATCCAGACCAACGAGCCGAGCGTGGAGGTCGCGGCCGAGGTGGCAACTCCGGACCAGCTGTTCGCGGCGTGCGGCCTCATCGACGCCGACGTCCTGCTCATCGATCTGGCCATGCTCGGGAGCGACCCGACGTCGACGCTCACCCAGCTCCGCGAGCGCCACCCAGACTCCTCGGTCGTGTTGCTGTGCGACAATCCCTCCGTCGATCAGGTGCGGACCACCAAGTCCCTGGGGGTCCGGGGCTTCATCTCCGCGGAGACGCCGCAGGAGACACTTACCCGCGTCGTGATCGCCGCTGGCCAGGGCCAGACCCTGCTCGAGGGAGGCCTCTACGAGCGGCTGACCGAGCCGTCACCGTTCGAGGATGTCCTGGACAAGCTCACGGCGCGCGAGCGCGAGGTTTTCCCGTTGGTCGTGCAAGGGCTGGCCGACAAGCAGATCGCCCGTCAGCTCGAGATCTCGGTCAAGACGGTCGAGAAGCACGTCGGCGCGCTGCTGAAGAAGACCGGTGCCCGCAACCGGACGATGCTGGCAGGGATGTTCAACGAGCGGTCCTAGGCCCTCGCCGCAGTGACTGCCGGCTCCGGCGGGCCGGGTGGACTGTGGCATGTTGGTGGTGTGTGCACAGGTAGCTTGCGGGTCCGGTCAGCGCTCGGCGCGGGCGATGGCGCGCTGGGCGGCGGCGACCACGGCTTGCGGGGTGAAGCCGAACTCCTCGAACAGCCGCGGTGCCGGGGCGGACGCGCCGAACCGGTCGAGACCGACCACCTCGCCGTGGGCACCGACGTGACGCTCCCACCCGAAGGTGATGCCCGCTTCGATGGCGACCCGCGCCGTCAGCGTGTCCGGCAGAACCGACGCCCGGTAGGTCGGGTCCTGCGCGGCGAAGCGCTCCCAGGACGGCAGCGAGACCACCCGGACCGCCGTGCCGAGCTCCGCGAGACGTTCGGCCGCGGCGACGGCCAACGACACCTCGGAACCGGTCGCGATCAACGCCACCTCGGGCGAGCCGCCGTCGTCGACACCGAGGTCGGCCACCACGTAGCCCCCGCGCGTCGGGCCGTCGGCCGGACGCTCGCCCAGCCACGGCAGCCCCTGCCGGGTGAGCGCGATGACGCTCGGCCCGTCGTAGGTCAGCGCCGCCTCCCACGCGGCGACGGTCTCCGTGCCGTCGGCGGGACGCAGGACCTGCAGCCCCGGGATGGCACGCAGCGCCATCAGGTGCTCGACCGGCTGGTGGGTCGGCCCGTCCTCCCCGAGTCCGATGGAGTCGTGGGTCATCACGTAGATGACGCGTTGGCGCATCAGCGCGGACAGACGGATCGCCGGCCGGCAGTAGTCCGTGAAGACCAGGAACGTGGCGACGTAGGGGATCAGTCCCCCGTGCAGCGCCATGCCGTTCGCCATCGACGCCATCGCGTGTTCCCGGATGCCCAAGCGCAGGTTGCGCCCGTCGCGTCCCCGCGCGTCCACGCTGCGGGCACCGGGCGCGCTGAAGTCACCACCACCGTCGACGTCGGTGTTGTTGGACGCGGCCAGGTCCGCCGAACCGCCGAACAGCTCCGGCAGCACCGGGGCGAGCGCGTTGATGACCGCACCCGAGTGCTTGCGCGTGGCGTCCCCGCTCTCGAGCCCGGGCAGCGCATCGCGCCACCCCTCGGGCAGTGCACCGCGCACGACCCGACGGTCGAACGCCGCGGCCAGCTCGGCGTCGCGCGCCGCCAACGCCGCCAACGCCCGCTCCCACTCCTCACGGTGCGCGGCACCGCGCTCGCGGGCGTCTAGGTGGGCACGCACCTCGTCGGGGACGTGGAACGGCGGGTGGTCCCAGCCGTAGGCCGCCTTGGTCGCGGCGACCTCCTCGTCGCCGAGCGGCGAGCCGTGGACGCCGGAGCTGTCCGCCTTGGCCGGTGAGCCGTACCCGATGACGGTGCGCACCTTGATCAACGACGGGCGCTCGTCCGCGTCGGCCGCGGCGATCGCGGCGCGCAGCGCCTCCAGGTCGTTGCCGTCGTCGACCTGCAGGGTGTGCCAGCCGTACGCGTCGAAGCGGGCGAGCACGTCCTCGCTGAACGCCTTGTCGGTGCGCCCGTCGATCGTGATCTGGTTGTCGTCGTAGAGGTAGGTGACCCGGCCGAGCTGCAGGTGACCCGCGAGCGAGGCCGCCTCCGAGGCGACGCCCTCCATCAGGTCCCCGTCGGACACGATGCCGTAGACGCGCTGCGGCACGACCTCGTCGCCGAACTCCGCCGCGAGCCGCTCGGCCGCGAGCGCCATACCGACGCCGTTCGCGAACCCCTGCCCCAGCGGTCCGGTGGTCGTCTCCACCCCGGCGAGCTCGAAGCTCTCCGGGTGTCCGGCCGTCGGCGACCCCCACTGCCGGAAGTTGCGCAGATCGTCCAGGGTCGGCGCGTCGTAGCCGGTCAGGTGCAGCGACGCGTACAGCAGCATGGAGCCGTGCCCGGCCGACAGCACGAAGCGGTCGCGGCCCGGCCAGTCCGGCTGCGCCGGGTCGTGGCGCATGACCTCACCGAACAGCAGGTAGGCCATCGGGGCGCACCCCATCGGCATGCCGGGGTGACCGGAGTTCGCGGCCTGGACCCCGTCGATCGCCAGGGTGCGGATGGTCGTGATCGCGGCCTGCGTGAGCGTGGGAGCGGCATCGGCGGACATGG
>JAFIEQ010000130.1 GCA_020832455.1 Nitriliruptoraceae bacterium | reverse complement strand
GGCATCGTGACATCCTTCCCGTGAGCCGTCGGCCCACGTTAGATGTCAACCAAACAGCGAAGATGTCGTTGGCCGGTCTGGTAGACCTGACCTACAACCAAACCGACCCTCGGTGTCTTGCCCAGGACCCGTCGGTCCGCTGGCCCGGCCATCGACCCATCGAGGGTCGAGCTGGCTTCGTGACCTGATAAGAACCTGCGCCGACGGCTGCCCCTTCGCTGTTGTGTCCGATGATCGGCTCGCCCTCCAAAACGGAAGGCGCCACGATGACAGACACAGCAACGCTCGTGATCGGTGGTGTGGATGCACACCACAACACCCACCACGCCGTCGCCCTTGACGAGCGCGGCCAGCGGCTCGGCGACGCCGAGTTTCCCGTGACCGCTGACGGCTACGAACAGCTACTCGGTTGGCTCGCTGACTTCGGCACCATCGTGGCTATCGGGGTCGAGTCGACGGGGAACTACGCCGCTGGCCTGACTCGTTTCCTGCTCGCTGCCGACGTCGCCGTCATCGAGATCAACCAACCCCACCAGCACCTACGAAGCCGACGGGGCAAGACCGACGCCATCGACGCTGAGGCCGCAGCGCGCAAGGTCCTCTCCGGCGAAGCGACCGGTCTGCCCAAAGACACCACCGGCATCGTGGAGTCGATCCGCCAGCTCAGGGTTGTGCACCAATCGGCAGTCAAAGCGCGCTCTGCTGCGCTTGTGCAGCTCGGCCAGCTGATCGTGACCGCGCCCGCCGAGCTTCGAGAACACCTCTCCGAGCGCAAGACACTCAAGGGCAAGGCCACGGTCTGTGCTCGGCTGCGGCCTGAACTGACCCGCGCCAACGAACCGCTGCAGGCAGCCAAGATCGCGCTGCGCTCACTCGGTCGGCGCATCGCTGATCTTGACGACGAGATCCGAGCGCTTGACCGTCAACTCGACGAACTTGTCGCCCAAGCAGCGCCACGAACCACGGCACTGTTCGGTGTCGGGACCCACAATGCCGCACAGCTGCTGTGCACCGCAGGCGAGAACATCGACCGGATCCACGACGAGGCCGCGTTCGCGCACCTGTGCGCCGCCGCGCCGATCCAAGCGTCCTCGGGCAAGACCCAACGTCATCGTCTCAACCCCGGGGGCGACCGCGCCGCGAACCGGTCCCTGCACATGATTGTCGTGGTCAGGCTCCGCTACTGCGAACGAACCAAGCTCTACATGAAGCGACGGACCGTCGACGGCAAGACCAAACGAGAGATCATGCGCTGCCTGAAGCGCTACATCGCCCGCGAGATCTACACCACCCTTCGCCACGACCTGGCCCAACTCCAGACCGCTTGACATCTATAGGAACGTCCTGGGGCAGTCCCCTCGCCACTACGGCGCGGGCGGCCGCCCGACCGCACTGTGGCCGTTGTGGACCTCGGTGACGTTCCTGACGGTCGTGACGCTGCTGGTCGCCGGTGGTTGTGCGGCTGCCTGCGTGCTGCTGCGTCAACCGCTCGCGATGCGGCGCATCCTGGCCTGGGCCGTCACGTGGGTCGCGGTCCTGCTCGGTGGCATGCAGGTCGGTGCCCTGCTGCGGCTGGTCGACACCACCGACCCGATGGCGTCCGGATCGATCAGCGCCAGCACAACGATCGCGTTGCTGGCCGGGATGCTGCTCGGACTGCCCGTCGCGGCACTCGCCCGCGAGCAACCCCACGGCGGCATCGCGGCCGGGCCGCCTCCCACGGCGTCGGTGAGACTCCCCACCGCCGACGTTCCCGCCTGGCGGTCGGCACCGTTGATCAGCCGGGCGCTGATCATCGTGCTCGCGAGCGTCGGTCTTCTGCTGCTCGTACCGGCCTTCATCGTCGGTCCGTTCGGCGAGGGCCTGTGGCTGTTGCTGCTCGCGGTCGCGAGCGTGGCACCGGCGCTGCTGTTCGCCCGGGTCCGCGTCCACATCGATGACCATGGACTCGATGTTCGTGGACTCGGTCTGCGACTGGTCCACGTCGGAATCGCTGAGGTGGCACGTGCCGAGGTCATCGACCACCTCGATGCGTTCTGGGAGTTCGGTGGCTGGGGTCTGCGGGTCGACGTCCACGGCCGCACCGGGATCGTCAGCCGCGCCGGCGAAGCGCTGAAAGTCGTGCGCGGTGATGACACCGAACTGCTGATCACCGTCGATGACGCCACCACCGCGGCGGCCACCCTCAACACCCTGGCCGATCGCCACCACCAGACCACGAACCCCCGCCACTGACCGCCAAACCGCGACGACCGACCGCAAGCCAGGGCCCAAGAAGCGCACCTCCTGCAGAGTCTGAGCAGGCATTGTCGCGCCTGCGCTCACACGCGCCCCGAACGATGACCGCCAGGAACCGGAAATGCGGACGCCTCCCTATATACGATCCCTTGGCGGTCTCGCCGAAGAACTCCAGTCCCGACAGTCACTGCCTTGCACGCCGACGCCCACGTGTCCTGGTAGCTCGTGCACGAACGGCCCCGAGGGCTTCAACCCCCGTGCCGTTCGGCGGTGACATGTCAGGGTTCGTTGTTGGTGCTGGACCTGCCGTCGAGCGGATTGTTGCGCTTGACGATGAACAGACTGACCGTGAGGACAACCAGACCTGCAGCTAAGCCTGCGGTCCTGCCGGGATTGCCACCCTGGGCACTGAAGTACGCCGGGATGGTGAGGGTCAGCAGGGCTCCGAGAATGCCTATGCCCAAGATCACGGCCGCGAGCACATAGGTGGCAGCGTTCGACGTGTTCGACATGAGTCGTCCTTCTCAGCGAAAGGCTCTGGTACTTACCCGGCAGTGGGATGCACGGTTGGGCGAGCCCGGGGGAAAGCCTAGTTCTGTTCACGTGGCGGGTCGCGTGGCGCGGGGGAGATGGCAGGCTCCACATGCCGCTGTTGCGGTACGTCGGTGGCGAACGGCTCAGACGGTTCGGGGATCGATGCGCAACAGCAGGTCCGGTCCGCGGTCGTTGGCGCGGCGGACCGCGATCCAGGTGCCGATGGCGAACATCCCGAGGCCATAGAGCAGGCCGGTGCCGGCAGCGATCCACCTCACGGTCGGACCGTTGATGACGGTTGCCGCGAGGAGCAGTGGCACGGCGACGATGCCCTGGCCGATCATGGTGATCATCACGATGATGCCCTGGAGGCATCCCGCACCGGTCGAGGACGAGGTCGAGAACAGGTTGCTGGCCTCCTCCGGGAACGGGTACGGCACGATGATCGCGGCGGCGTTGGCGACGCCGACGATCGCCGCGAACCCGGCGGCCGCGTAGACCAGCGCGAGGGGGACGAGCAACCAGGATCCGGAGATCGCGCCCGAACCCAATACGGCGGTAGCCACCGTCACGGCGGCGAGTATCCCGATGGCTAGGTTCCGACCGAGGAGATCCCGCAGGGGGTCGGCTCCGGCCACCTCGTGGAGCCACAACGCCGGTCCGTCGTAGGCGAGCTGCGCTGCGGCCATCAGCCCGAAGGGCAGCACGACCATCGCGGCGTAGAGCGGTGCCAACTCGAGCACGAACGTGCCGATCGTGCCGGCACCGATCGGTGCGAGGATGAAGAACTGCGACAGCGCCTGGTTCCGCGCCCGACCGTCGCGCGTGAGCATGCGCAGGAACCGGACCGCAACGGCCGTCGTCCGTCCCCGGGGCAACCAGGCAAGCAGGCGGGGGTAGAGCTGGCCGTGGGCCTGCTCGGAGCGACTGCGTCCCGGCGGCACACGTGCGGTGCGTCCGATGGCCCAGACCCACCCCCGCAGCGCGATCAGCAGCGTTGCTCCCGCACCTGCGAGACGCACGAGCGCCGTGCCGTGCGATCCGTTCGCCGTGTCGGCGACCGCGGCGCCGATGAGCCCGCCGGGCGACCACCGCAGGATCGTGGCGGCCCCGTCCAGTTCGACGACAGTCACGCGCTCCACCAGTCCGGGGAGGAACTGGAAGACCACGAAACCGGCGATGCCGAGCACCCCCGCGACCAGCGGCACGATGTCCCGACCTCTGCGCGTTGACAGCAAGTCCGACGCCGCGGCGGCAACGGCGCGTGACCAGCCCACGCTCACAACCACCAGCAGCAGCGCCGCGCAGACGGCGATCGCGGTTGCAACCAGCGATCCGGAGGCACGCCACATGCCGAGAACCACCCCGCTCGCTGCGAGCAGCGTCGCGACGGGCCAGACCCCCACGGTGCCCGCGGCGAGCAGCCCCGGCACCAACTGGCGGGCGGTCAAGGGCAGCAACGCGAACCGTCGCGGATCAAGGGTGTCATCGGACGACAACGTCAGTACCGGCACCACGATCCAGCCAACCCAGACGGCCGCGAACAGCAAGATCACCGTCGAGCCCCAGCCCTCGCCGGTCGCGCCGGCCGCAAGGCCGAACATCGCGGCCAGACCAACGATCAAACCGAATAGGCCACTAGCCAGCAGACCCAACGCGCTCTGCACGCTGCGGTGCAGGCCATTGCCGAGGAGGCGCAGCTTCAGTCGGACGAGGAGTCGAGCCATCCAAGCGCCCCCTCATCGACGTCGTTGCTACCGACGATACGAACGAACACGTCCTCCAGATCGCCGCCGCCGGTGAGTTCAGCGAGCGTTCCGCAGGTCGCTGCCCGGCCCGCGTGGATGATCGCCGCATGGGTACACAGGCGGGCAGGCTCAGCGGGCCCGAGGGTGGGTGCGGGTCGGGAACGGCGGTGATATTCGCCCCTTCATCGAACGCATCTGCGGATCAAGAGCACGGACGCTAGACGGCCGAATCGGTGCCCCGCTCGTCCACACGACCGGGTACATCAACCCGGATCGCGGAGACCTCCAATCGTCGTTCGCCTCAGGCTCGGTGGGCTTCTTGTGGCTGCCTGATGTGGCCGAGCCGCTGGCGCGCCGCTTCGGTTTCGGCGGGGCTTGCCCGAGATCGCCGCCGTGCTTGTCGGTGAGCTCACCGGCCTCGACTCACTGTTTCACCTCACGCAGGATGATGGCCTGTTGGACGACCTGCCACAGGTTGGTGGTGACCCAGTACAGCAGGATGCCGAGCGGGAACTGGAACGAGATGACGGCGAGGAAGATCGGCATGACGTACAGCAGGATCTTCTGCTGTTGGGCCATCGGGTTGTCGGCCATCTGGACGGCGTTGCGGGCCATCATCTGCCTCTGCATGAGGAACATCGAGCCCGACATCAGCACGATCAGCAGCCATCCGGGCCATCCCGCGGCGCTCATGACCGCAGCGAGCCCGTCGGGTTGACCCGGGCCGACGTTCGTGAACTGGGTGATGAAGTAGAACGGGGCACCCTCGAGGTCGGTCGAGCGACGCAGCGTGTAGAACAGCGCGATGAAGATCGGGGCCTGCGCGAGCAGCGGCAGACAGCTCGCCGCCGGGTTCACGCCCTCCCGCTGGTGCAGCGCCATGAGCTCTTCGTTGAGCTTGGCCTTCTTCGCCTTGTAGGTCTCCGGGTCCTTCTTCATTAGTTCCCGGTCGACCTTGTGTTTGTCCTTCAGGGCCTTCATCTGCGGTGCCAGGGCCTGCGTCGCCCGCATGGAGCGGGTCTGCTTGATGGCCAGCGGCAGCAGCGCGATCCGCACGATCAGGGTCAGGGCGATGATTGCCCAGCCCCAGCTGTTCGCGCCTGCGAGGGGCTCAAACAGGCCCTGCAGTAGCGAGAGCACCGCCTCGAACGCATCGAGGATGGTGTCGATCACGGCGGGTCTCCTTCGTCATTCACACCTACAGTCGCACCGCTCGTGCAACTCGACATCGCTGCGGTTAGCCAACATCGGGGGCCAACCACTGCCGGCGGTTCAGGACCAGGTGTCACCGCTGGTGTCCGGACCGGCTGGCGGCTCGAGGTAGTCGTCGCCGAAGCGTTCAGCGAGTTCGACCCTGAGCTCGGCGATTTCGCGCTCATCGAGGATCAAGGCTGCGTCTGGCAGCTCGACGACCAGCTCCGCACCGAGATCGAACAGTTCCACCTGCATGCGGCCGTCGGGCTGTCCCTCGATGGCGATGTCGAGGTCGACGTGACGGATCCGGCCCTGGCCGTCGAGGTGAACCCGTGACTTCTGCGGACGGAAGTCACGCAAGAGGCCGTCGAAGGACTCACGCAGTTGACGTCGCAGGTCGTCGGGAGCGCGTTCCATGGCCCGGTCGAGGTCAATGTCGACCTCGAATGCGGTCCAGGCCGGATCGGACGGATCCCCGTCGTCATCGATCGCCCTCGCGCCGACGGTGCCGCGCAACAGGTCGAGCAGCATGCCGGGGTCGCTCGCGCTCAGGCTGTCACCGGGGCTGGCGCGCCGGTCGTGGATGAAGCGCCCCGGCCGGTCGATGACCTCGGTGTAGGTGTCGGCACCGTCGAGGATCATCTCCACCTCGGTGACGGTGTCGTCGTCCGGGTCGTCCGGATGGGGCGGCAGGGCCAGCACCGCACGACAGCGACGACGCTGGAAGTCGACCGTGCCGGTCGCCTCGACCCGACCGGCGGGGCCGTCCATCGTCTGCCGGATCCGCGCAGTTCCGTCGGCCAAGGTGCGATCGACCGCAGCACGGACCCGCTCACCCTGATCATGGCTCTGCTCGCCTGGCACCCGTTCCCCCCGAGCGTCGTTGTCGACGGTCCATCACCACGACTAGGCTACTTGCCGGGCGGCAAGTTGGCAACGTTGCAAGCCTGCAGGAGAGGACGTTGTGACCACGATCGAGACGCGTCACCGGATTCTCGAGGTCGCCGGCGAGCTGTTCACGGCTCAGGGCATCGCCGCCACGCCATTGCGAGAGATTGCCGAACGGTTGGACTTCACCAAGGCGGCGCTCTACTACCACTTCCCTTCGAAGGACGACCTGCTCGTTGCGCTGATCACCCCGCTGCACGACGACCTCGGAGCCGTGCTGACCCGCGTCGAGGAGGGAACGGCCGAGACCACGCCGGAGCAGCTACTCGCGCACCTCCTCGACGCCCACCTCGCCCACGCCAGCGCGACCCGCCTGTCCCGCGATCCCGCCGTTCGTCAGGTCGAGCGGCTGCACGCCCGCGCAGCACAGCTGCACGCTCGAGCCACGACCGCACTGGTCAGGAATCACGCCGAGCAGACGGCCTGGCTGCAGGCGTCAGCGGCGCTGGCCGTCATCGACGAACTCACCATCCGCTGCACCCCCGATCAGCATCACCTCGTCCGACGGATCGGCCCGACCGCGGCCGCAGCGACCCTCACCGCCGACCCGAGTTCGAACGCGGACCCCACCTCAACCCAGGTGGCCTCTCGGCAAGAACCCGGCAACGCAACAGCCTGACGCCTTGAACGCCGGACACTCCCCACGTACGGATTCCGGGTTTCTGCCTTGTCATGGGTTGCTGCGGCTGTGGTCTCGGGAGTTCGTGGGCCGGATCGGAGGTCCAATGAGGGAGCCACAATCAGTGGCGTTGGTGGTGGTCGCGACAGCGTCACTGCAGGCAGGTGACGCACGCTTGCCCGGTAGTTTGCCCTGGCCGAGGCAGTCAGCAGCCGCTGTGGCTGAGTTCCGACCGAGAGGCAGGCGATGCAGCCTCCGCTCCCGCCACCAGGAGCGGTTGAAGAGCCGGCCGAGTCGACGCCGGTCGGTGAACCGACGCTGCGGCAGAGCGGACGGGTGCTGCTGTTCACCCTCGTGTACGCCGCCGCCTTTGTCGGGCTCTTGGCCGCCGCCGTTCGCGTTGCGCCTACTGAACCGTCGGGCTTCGCGCTGTTGATCGTTGGGGGCACCGGGCTCGGTGCGGCTGCGGGGCTGGCGGTCCATGTCCATCTGCTCCGTCGCGATGGGTTGTCGCTGGCCGCATTGGGGTTCAGACGGCCGACCTGGGGGTTGCTGCACCTGCTGTGGCAGATCCCGCTGATCATCGCCGGCTCCCTGATCGTGCCCGCGATCGTGTTGGGCCTGCTGCTCCGGCAGGAACCGCCACCGGCGGGGTTGATCGATGACGTCGTCATGTCGGCCAACTGGCTGGTGTTGGTCGGGGTCCTGCTGGTGATCGCCGTGGTGACACCGCTGTGGGAGGAGGTCGTGTTCCGCGGACTGCTGTTCTCCTCGCTCACCCGGACCATGCCGACCATCATGGCTGCGATCCTCTCCTCCGGGGTCTTCGCGCTCGTGCACGGCGTGCCGCTGCTGATGCTGTCCCAGTTCCTGGCCGGGCTGGGGTACTGCTGGCTGTACGCCTGGCACCGCGTCCTGTGGGCACCCATCGCCCTTCACATGGCGAACAACTCCCTGGCCGCGGTCGTTGTCAGCCTGGGATAGATGTGACCGGACCGCACACCCCTCACACGACTTGCGCATTTTCGAGTCGTCACGGGCCTACCGAGGCGACCATCCTTGCTGGACCACCGTGGCGAACGTGAACTCGGTATCGCACGCCTCGCGCAGTCCTCGGGCCAGCACGGTCCGGACGCGCCCGACGGCAGCCGCCTCGTCCGCCGTGAGATCGGCGACATAGGCCACGTGTCGATCGGTCTCGATGAACAGGGAACCGAGCGGTGCCGTTCCGTCGTCCCCGGATGGTGCGTGGGAGACGCGGATGCCGTCCAGGCTCGCGACGACCTCGCCGACCAGCGGCCCTTCACCGCGGTGTTTGGCGCAGATCAGACAGTCGTTCACGATCACCTCGCTCGCCAGCGTCAGCGCTGCTCACGACGTCGAGTCTGCACGCGCCCGCACCGATGGCAAGGACGACGAGCCCTCGCAGCAAGCTCGCCTCGCCGGTGCAAGTTGCCTCGCCGCCCGCAGGCGATAGGAACACGCGGGCGTTGCGAACCGGTCCGAAACGTTCGCGGGTGACATCGTCTCGCGTCAGGTGAGGCGTTCGGTGATCCAGGCGGTGAAGGTGTCTTCATCGATCTTGCCGGCGGCGACGCCTTCGATCATGGCGACGGTGTCGTCACCTTCGAGATCGTCGGGTGGGTGGGTCCAGGTGCCACCGTTGCGGGCGACAAACTCCAGCGCGCACAGGTAGCCGACCCGCTTGTTGCCATCGGGCAGCGGATGGTTGTTGATCAGCCGGGCTGCCAGCACGGCGGTCTTGCTCGCCAGGTCCGGGTAGAACTCCACCCCACCGAAGGTCGCAGCCGGGGCGTGAAGCGCCGACTCAGCGAGCTCCATTCGGGCCACACGGGCGAGATCCTCAGCGGGGATGTCGAGGACCGCTTCGGCGATCAGCAGGAAGTCCGCGAGATCGAGGTACTCGAAGGCCACTCAGCGAGCCAGGCGGTCGAGGATCTTCTGGTTGTCGGCGATCGACTGACGCAGCCGGGCACGGAACTCGTCGTCGTTGCGGCGCTGCTCGATGCGCTCGGTGATCGCCTGACGGATCTCCTCAGCGACCGGAACGCCATCGACCTTCGCGATCGCTTCGAGCTCTTCAGCTTGATCGTCATCGAGACGCACGGTGAATCCCTTGGGCATGACCAACCTCCTCTTCGCTTGCATCGTGCATCACGATGCAAGATGCGTCAAGAAGAGACCTTCTCCCGTGGCGGTCCCTCTAGCCACGTCCCGTCGTGCAGCGTTGGCTTGTTGCAGGTCGTGGACCGAACGTGTCGCGGCCGGGAGCCCTTCGATGAGTGATGTCACTGTGACCGTCCTCGCCCCCTCTGCCGAGCTTCGCCTGCACCGTTTGACCGGTGCGTTCCTGGCCGGCTATCGCAACGCCAACACCCGCACCGCTTGCCTGCAGCAGCTGCACCGCTGGTTCGCGTGGTGCACCGCCCACCAGCTCGACCCGCTCACTGTCGAGCGCACCCACATCGAGTTGTACCTGCGCTGGTTCGAACGCCAGGTCGACTCGATCAACACCGTCTGCCACGGCCTGTCGGTACTCGCGTCGTTCTACCGCTGGCTGGTCCAGACCGGCCTGCTCGACACCACCCCCATCGCTGCGGTCCGACGTCCGTCCCGTGACGAGACTCCACGCCAGACCAGACTGACACGCCACGAGCTCGCGGACTGGCTCAACGCCGCCGAACAGCACGGTGGTGCGATCTACGCGATGGCGTGCCTGTTGCTGCTCAACGGACTCCGGGTCTCGGAGGTGTGCGGCATCGACATCGACGACCTCGCCGAGGAACGCTGGCACCACACCGTCATCATCCATGGCAAAGGCGACAAGGACGCCACAATCCCCCTCGCACCACGCACCCGCGCCGCCGTCGAACAGGCCGTCGACGGACGCGACAGCGGTCCGCTGCTACGAAACCGATGGAACAACCGCATGACCCGCAACAACGTCGGCGCTGCGGTCGCCACGCTCGCAACCCAGGCCGGGATCACCCGGCGGATGACGCCGCACACGCTGCGCCACGCCGCGATCACCGCCGCCCTGAACGCTGGCGCGCACCTACGCGACGTCCAAGACTTCGCCCGCCACGCCGACCCCAAAACCACCATGCGCTACGACCGCAACCGCCACAGCCTCGACCGCCACGCCACCTACGCCATCGCCCAATACATTGCCGGAGATTGAGTAGAACATCGGGCGTTGCTAACCGGTGGTCAGGGTTCCCACCGGTAGGCAGTGGCGTCTTGCCAGTCTGGAGTGGGCCCGTTGCCGCTCAAGGTGGTGCGCCAGCCGTCTGCCCCGTGGACACAGTAGACCCACTCCCGGTAGGCGGGTTCGAGGTCCAGGACGACCTCAGCTCGTCGCCGGCGGAGCGTCACCTGCGCGACCCGTGCAGCGGCCTTCGGCGTCTGGCTCCACCCCGCCAGTGCGGCAGCCTCCGGCGATTCGAAGTAGCCGGCCGCCACCGCCCATCCTTTCGCTCCGTGGCCAGCGACGCTTCCGAGGGCCAGGGCTGGGCGTAGCGCCTACGGGCGCGAACCGGTCCCGTAGCGGCGCAGCGACGTCCGGTGATCCGCCCTGGGTCTGGTGGAGGCTCCTAACCTTGGTTTCCAAGGAGGAG
>JAFIEQ010000129.1 GCA_020832455.1 Nitriliruptoraceae bacterium | reverse complement strand
GGGGTCCCGGTGGCGGTTGGGGGGTTGGTGGGCGGGGGGGGGGCGCTGGGCCGGGGCCTGGTCGGGGCCCGCCTGCCCGGCGTGGTGGGCCACACCGGCGTGGTGGCGCCCCCTCGACGGTGTCGCCCGTCCGGACGCGTGACGCGGCCGGACGGGGAGTCGTTCAGTCCTCGGCGCCGTCGGACAGGTCGCGGTAGAGCTGCGCGGCCTCGGCGGGCTTCATGCCGCCGTGGACCACCTCGCGCACGGCCTTGATCATCGCCTCCGGGCGCTGGCGCTGGAAGATGTTGCGGCCCATGTCGACCCCGGCGGCACCCTGGTCCACGGCCTTGTGGGCCATGTCGAGCGCGTCCTCGACGGGCAGCTTCTTGCCGCCGGCCATGATGACCGGCACCGGGCAGCCCGCGGTGACCTGCTCGAAGTCCTCGTCGCAGTAGTAGGTCTTGACGATCTGCGCGCCGAGCTCCGCGATGATCCGCGTCGCGAGCCCGAGGTAGCGGGCGTCACGGGTCAGCTCACGGCCGACGGCGGTCACCCCGAGCACCGGCATGCCGGTGCGGTAGCCGGCATCGACGAGCCGCGTCATGTTGTGCACGGACTGGGTCTCGTGCTCGCCACCGACGAAGACCTGCACGGCCACCGCGGCGGCGTCCATGCGCACGGCGTCGTCGACGTCCATCGCGATGCGCTCGTCGGAGAGGTCCTTGAGGATCGACGGGCCACCCGAGGCGCGCACGACCAGCGCGCTGTCGGTGCTGGCCGGGATCACCGAGCGGAAGATCCCGCGCGTGCCCATCAGCGCGTCCGCGTGCGGCGCGAGGGGCACGATGTTGAGGTCGACCCGCTCGAGTCCGCTGGTCGGACCCTGGAAGTAGCCATGGTCGAAGGCCAGCATGACGGTGCGGCCGTCCGCGGGATCGAAGATCCGCGCGAGGCGGTGGCGCATCCCGAAGTCGAGCTGCGTCGCGCCCTTCACGTGGAAGCCCTCGACCTGTTGGGGCTGGTCGTAGCCGTAGTCCTTCGCGTTGATGTTGCCGTCGCGGTCTGCCATCGGATCCTCCTGTGCCGGTGCGCCCGGCGGTGCTGCTCATGGTGGTCGGTCTGTTCGGTCTGGATGTCGTCGGTGTGGCCGGTCGCGGGCGGTCGGCGGTCGGGCCGCGGTCCGGTCGCGGTCAGACGATGCGGTCGCTGCCACCGTCGATGGGGACCTGCGCCCCGGTGGTGCACGCGAACGGGGCGGTCGCCATGGCCAGGGTGAGCTGCCCGACGTCGGCGCTGGTGACCTCCGTGCGCAGCAGGTTGCGCCGTTTGTACTCCTCGATGCTCATGCCGTAGTTCGCCGCGCGCGCCGCGAGCAGTTCCTCGGTCCACAGCCCGGTGTCGAACACCGCGTCCGGGTGGATCATGTTGACCCGGACCCCGGCCGGTGCCCACTCCAGGGCCGCGACCCGCGACAGTTGGGTGACCGCCGCCTTCGAGGCGGAGTACGCCGCGGCGCCGGGGCCGGGGGCGAGCACGTTCTTGGAGGCGATCACGATCACCCGGCCGGGTTCCGGGGCGGCGGCGAGCAGCTCCCCGACGAGGCCGTAGAGGGCCACGACGGCGTCGACGTTGACGGCCATCGTGCGCTGCCAGTCGGTGAGGTCGAGTTGCCCGAGTGGCTCGGTCGGCGGGAAGATCCCGGCCGCGACGACCAGCACGTCGAGCCCCCCGTAGGTGGCGACGGTGCGCGACACGGCGCGCTCGATCGCGTCGGTGTCGGTGACGTCGACCTCCAGGCCGAGCCAGTCGGGGCCCTCGAAGGTGGTGGCCACCTCCGGTGCGCGGTCGAGGCCGACGACCGCGGCGCCGGCGTCGAGCAGGGCCGCGGCGCAGGCGCGGCCGATGCCGGAGGCGGCGCCGGTCACCAGCGCGACCTGCCCGGTCAGCGGCGCCGGCGTCGTGCGCCGGTGCAGCTTGTCCTGCTGCAGGGCCCAGTACTCCAGGTCGAACACGTGCCCGTCGTCGGCCGGCTCGTAGCCGCCGAGGTCCTCCGCGCGGGCGATCGTGGCCAGGGTGTGGCGGGCGATGTCCGCGGCCGCACCCGCCTCGGTGGCCGTGCGTCCGACGCTACACAGCCCGAGTTGCGGGTGCAGTACGACGCGGGGTGCCGGATCCAGCATGGTCAACGGCACGTCCCGCCGGCTGCGGTTGGCCTCGAAGTAGGTCCGGTAGGCGTCGGCGTAGGCCTCGACGTCGTCGCCGATGAGCGGCACGCGCTTGGTGAAGATGACGTGGTCGGGGGTCAGCGGGCCGCGCTGGGCGGCGTCGAGCAGCGCCGGGTCGTCGAGCACGGCCCGGGACTGGGTCTCGCCGTGTCGCTGGACGATCATCGGCCGGCCGGCCGCCGCGGAGATCCGTGCCCGCAGATCGGCCATGGCCCGGCGCTCGTCCGCGTCGCCCGTGACGGGGGCCGCCGCCGGGACGGCGAGGTCGCGGGCCCGCTCGGTCGCGGCCCGGTCGAGGGCTGCTCGCGCGCGGCCGATGAGGTCGGTGTGGGTGGCGAGCGCCTGCTCCGCGTCGTCGCCCACGGCGAACAGCCCGTGGCGCAGCACGACCAGGCCGAGCAGCCGCTCGGTGCCGTGCGCCTCGATGGCGTCCGCGCAGGCCGCGACGAGGTCGGGGCCGGGCATCGCGTAGTCGACGATGACGACGTCGTCGCCGTAGAGGTCCCGGACCCGCGTCCGTCCGTCGGCGGTGTTGGTGAGCGCCAGCAGGTCGTCGGCGTGGCTGTGCAGGACCACCCGGTGGGGCAGCAGCGCGTGGACGAGGGTCTCCACGGAGGGGTCGGGCGCGGCCGGGTCCAGCGTGGCGCAGCGCAGCTCGTCGCGCAGTTGCAGGTCACCGAGGCGCACCGGCGGCAGCAGTTCCCGCAGCCGCTCGAGGCGCAACGGGGCGAAGCCGTCCTCGTCGATCGTGGCGAGGTCGTGCCCGCTGCCCTTGACGTACAGCGTCGGGACATCGCGGCCCGTGACGTCGTGCCAGACCCCCTTGATCGAGGTGTTCCCACCCCCGTGCAGCACGAGCGAGGGGTCCGAGCCCAGTGCGCGCGACGCGGCCACCAGGGCCGCGAGCGCATCACGGTCGATCGTCATCGTCGCCTCAGAAGTCGTAGGTTGTCTGACAAGCTAGCAGTGCACGGAGTCGGAGGCGGCTCGGATCGTCCGCTCGTCCTCCAGGCGCGCCGCGAGCGTGCGCGCAGAGGACGTCCGGCACCGCCTCGGTCGACTCCGCGTTGGCTCTGAGCGGCCGATCTCCGGTCGCGTACGCGGCGGCGCGCCGGCAGTACCGGTGGTCAGCGCGCGCGGAGTACCCGGAACTGGAACCGTCCCTCGACGAAGTAGCTGCGTGACAGCGCGAGCGGGACGCCCTTGGAGTCCTCGTGGAGCTGATCGAGGACCACGAACAGCGTGGATGCCGGGGGCGTGCCGGGCCACGCCAGGTCGGGTTCGTGCTCGGCGTGGATCGCAGCCACAGCTCGGGTGGGCTGCAAACCGTGTTCCTCGAACAGTCGGAACATCGATCCGGCCCCCAGCGCCTCGCGGAACCGGGGCCCCGCTCGCATGAGCGGGATGCGGTCGATCGAGAACGCGACCGGTTCGCCGTCGGCGAGGAAGGCGCGCTCGAGGTGGATCACGGTCCGCGCTTCCTCCTCCAGGTCGAGGCGTGATGCCTCCTCGTCGGTGGCCTCGCGTTCGATCACCGGTCGCCAGACGACCTCCGGGTCGTGACCGAGCTCCCGGATGGTCTCGGAGATGGAGCGCAGCTGCGGGAGGCCGGCGAGGATGCCGTCCCCGAGCTCCTGGACGAACGAACCGGCACCGTGACGGATGCGGACCAGCCCACGGACCTCCAGGGCCTGGGGCGCGGGCCGCACCGTCACCCCGCTCACCGCGGAGGTGGGGGCGCGTTCAGCCTCGCACGGCAGCCGGCTGCCAGGATCCCACTCGCCAGCGAGGATCCGCTGGTTGAGGTCCTGTGTCAGCCGCTCGCTCAAGCTGGTGCGCGCCCCGAGCGGCGAGGTCGATCGTGCCACCCGTCCCTCCTCGCGCCGGAACCTGGTCCGCGGCACACGCCTCGCGGCCGCCTGCTGGTCCGATCGCGCCCGGTAGACGGGAACCTGGTGACCCAGCGGCCTCGGCTCCAGCGTCGGGACCGTAGCCGCTCCGGTAAGCCGAGACGTCGAGCATCCCCGAGCCGCGGTCGCCGCGCACGTCGCGTTGACATCGGGCACTCGCGAGACATAGGTTGTCTGATGACTAATCGGTTAGCCCCGGGAGAGGGTGCCGGCCTGGCAGGTCCGTGTGGGAGCTCCTCGTTCGTGCGACCACCCACGGTCCCCGCTGGTCGGCGGCTCGGGAGCGGGGCGAGGGCTGGCGACTTGCGTCGACCGTCAGGCGACGGTCCGCAGAGGGAGATGCACGATGAAGAGCTTCAGGAGACCCGTAGTCGGGGCCAGCGTCCTCGTGGCGGCGCTGCTGCTGTCCGCGTGTGCGCAGGACTCCGGCGACGACGCGGCAGATGCGGGGAGCGACGACGCGGCGTCGGAGGACGCCGGCGACGACGCGGACGACGACGCCCCGGCGGCATCCGGGGACGCGCCCGCGCCGTTCGACAGCGGCGACGCGACCATCGCGATCGTCCAGCAGAGCGGGGCCGGGGACTACTTCCAGCAGTTCCTCAACGGCACCCGTCAGCAGGCGGAGCTGCTCGGTGTGTCGCTGGACGTCTACGACGCGCAGGGCGACGACGCCACGCAGGCCACGCAGCTCGACCAGGCGATCGCCTCCTCACCCGACGGCATCATCGTCCGACACGGGTTGCCCGACACCATGTGCCCGGGCATCAACGACGCGATCGAGGCGGGTATCCCGGTCGTGGTCTACGACATCGAGATCCGCGAGTGCGCCCCGGACGCGGTGCAGTCCCAGCAGTCCGACGCGCTGATGGCCAGCCTGGTCCTCGACCAGATGCTGGAGGACGTCGGTGCGGACGTGCCCGTCGGCTACGTCAACGTGCTCGGTATCGCCCCGCTCGACCGGCGTCACGCGGTCTGGGAGGACTACAAGGCGGAGCACGGCTGGGACGAGCTGTTCATGACCGGCACGTTCACCAACTCGACGGCCACCGACACGGCGCCGATGGTCGACAACTCGCTGCGTGCCAACGACGAGGTCGTCGCGATCTACTCGCCCTACGACGAGTTCGCCAAGGGTGTGCTCTCCGCGCTGGAGCAGCAGCCAGAGCTCCAGGACCGGGTGTTGGTCTACGCGGCCGACATCTCGACCGCGGACATCGAGCTGATGGTCGCCGACGGCAGCCCGTGGGTCGCCACCGGTGCGACCGACCCCAACGCGATCGGCGCAGCCATCGTGCGCACGCTGGCGCTGCACATGGCCGGTGAGCTCGGGGAGTCGCTGGTGGAGATCCCACCGATCCTGATCACGCAGGACTTCCTGCGCGACAACGGCATCACCAACATGGACGAGCTGCGCGCCCAGGCGCCGGAGCTCAGCATCGGTGACGTCTCCTCGGCGGACTGGATCGAGTCGGCCCAGTTCTGATCGCTCCCTGACGGTCCGGGGCCCCGCCCGGCGCGCGGGCCCGGCCCCCGCCCCCCTGGCCCGGGCCCCCCCCGGTGGGGGCAGCCAGGGGTGCGCCGCGGGGGAGCAGCCATGGCCACCCCGCCCCCGCCCCACCCCCCCCACCCCCCCCCCCCCCCCCCGCTCCCCGATGCACCGTCCCACCCGCGGTGGCGGCAGCATGGAGTGCGCCGAGTGGAAGCAGCCATGACCTCCCCGACCGAGCCGAACCCGACCGACGCCGACGCGTCGCTGGCGGCCGATGGTGTGGCCGGTGACCGCGTCGCCCCGTCGGGCGCCGCCCCGGTGCTCGAGTTGGCCGACATCACCAAGTCCTTCGGCGCCAACCAGGTGCTGAAGGGGGTCGACATGGCGCTGCGCCCGGGGTGCGTCACCGCACTGCTCGGCGCGAACGGGGCCGGCAAGTCGACGCTGATCAAGATCCTGTCCGGTGTCCACCCCGACCACGGCGGCACGGTCGCCGTCGACGGCATCGTGCGCCCGCTGGGCTCGCCGTCGGAGGCCGCCGACCACGGCATCCAGACCGTGCACCAGCGCATCGACGAGTCGATCGTCCCCGGCCTGACGGTCGCGGAGAACCTGGTCTTCGAGGAGCTGATCCGCGGCCAGCTGCCGGCGGTGCGCTCCACCTCGCAGCTGTTGCCGCGTGCCCGGGAGATCGCCGCCACGCTGGACCTGCCCTGGTCCGACGCGGTGCTGCGCACCGACGTGTTCGAGTTCGGCATCGCCGACAGCCAGATGCTGCTGCTCGCCCGCGCGCTCAGCCGGGAACCCAAGGTGCTCATCCTCGACGAGCCCACCTCGACGTTGTCGGCCAGCGAAGCCGATCGCCTGTTCGCGCTGGTCCGCCAGCTCCGCGACCACGGGGTCGCGATCCTCTACGTCTCGCACCGCCTGAGCGAGGTCCGCTCGCTCGCCGACGACCTGGTCGTCCTGCGCGACGGGCGCGTGACCCAGCAACAGCAGCGTCCCTTCGACATGAGCGCCGCGGTGCGCGCCATGCTCGCGGAGGGCACCGACGCCGGGACCGCGACCACGGTCGACGAGGTGCGCGGTCACGACGAGGCACTCGATCTGCGCGGTCTCCGGCTGCTCGCCCGCGCCGAACCGATCGACCTCTCGATCCGTGCCGGCGAGGTGACCGGGGTGCTCGGCCTGATCGGCGCGGGCAAGTCGGAGCTGGCGCGACAGATCTTCGGCGCCGACAAGCTGCCCGAGGGGGAGATGCGCCTCAAGGGTGCGCCCTACCGCCCCGATCACCCGCGTGATGCGGTCGCTGCCGGTGTCTACCTCGTGCCCGAGGACCGCGCCGCGGAGGCGATGTTCCCGGCGTGGTCGGTGGCGCGGACGGTGACCCTGCCCTTCCTGGGTCGGGTGAGCCGATCCGGCGTGCTCCGCCAGTTCCTCGAGCGTGCCACCGGCAACCGGGTGATCGAGACCTACCAGGTGGTGGCGGAGGGTCCGGCGCAGTCCGTCGACGCCCTGTCCGGCGGCAACCAGCAGAAGGTGGTCGTCGGGCGCTGGATGGACGCGGACCCGCAGGTGCTGCTGCTCGACGAGCCGTTCCGTGGCGTCGACATCGGTGCTCGTGGGGAGCTGTCGCGACGGGTGCGCGAGCAGGCCGCCGACGGCGCCTGCGTGGTGGTCTTCGCCAGCGACGTGGAGGAGATCCGCGGCGTCGCCGACCGCATCGTGGTGCTGGTCGAGGGCCAGATCCACCTCGACGCCTACACGACCGAGGTCGATGACGATGCGATCGTCACGGCCATGTCCGAGGAGAGCTGAGATGTTGCTGCCAGGGACCGAGGACGACCTGCGCGGCCGGACGCAGGACGCGGTCGTCAAGTACGGCTTCATCGCCGTGACGGTGGGACTGTTCGTCTTCTTCGCGGCCACCCTGCCCGCGTTCGCGACCACCGGGGTCATGTTCTCCATGCTGAAGTTCGCCTCCGTGACGGCGATCCTGGGCCTGGGGGTGACCTTCACGATGGTCGTCGGTGGGCTCGACCTCTCGGTCGGGTCGGTCGCGGGGCTCTCGGTCCAGCTCGCCGCGATGACGATGGTGTTCTACAACCTGACCGGCACGACCGCGGTCGTCGTGGTCCTCATCGGCGGCATCGTCGTGGGGCTGCTGAACGCGTTCCTGATCGTGGTCTGCCGCATCCCGGATCTGCTGGCCACGCTCGGGATGATGTTCGTCATCCAGGGCGCGAAGCTGATCCCGGTCTCCGGCCAGTCGGTGTCCTCGGGGATGATCCTGCCGGACGGCTCGGCCGCGCCGGGACGGTTCACCGACGGCTTCCGCATGATCGACCGCGGGTTCCTCGGGCCGATCCCGATCCCCGTGGTCATCATGCTGGTGCTGGTCGTGATCTCCTGGTTCGTGCTGAGCCGCACCACCTACGGCCGGGTGATGTACGCCATCGGTGCCAACCCGGACGCGGCACGCCTCGCCGGGGTGCGGGTCGGGCTCTACCGGGCCTCGGCCTACGTGATCTCCGGGATGCTCGCCTCGGTCGGTGGCCTGATCCTCGTGTCGCGGATCGGGCAGGGCGACGTCAACGCCGGCGCGTCGAGCCTGCTGGAAGCGGTCGCCGTCGCGCTGGTCGGCACCTCGGTGCTCGGGCAGGGCAAGCCCAACGCCTGGGGGACGCTGCTCGGCGCGCTGCTCATCGGGATCGTGCTGACCGGGCTGACGATGTACGGCTTCCAGTACTACATCCAGGACACCGCCAAGGGCATGGTCGTGATCCTGGCCCTGCTGTTCTCCTTCACCCTGTCCCGACGCAAGGTCCGGTACCAACCGGCGACCTAGCGTGGGGGGCCGTTGACAGCGTCGGCGCGGCCGACCTAGGGTCCCAGACTTGTATGACGACCTACGACTTTTGAGCCAGATCCGGCGGGCGGGAGACTCCTCACCGCCCAGATGAACGACGTGGCCGACAGCGGGCACGGAAGGGGTTGTGATGGCGGACGACGAGCTGCGGGCGATCACGTGGGAGGGCGATCACGTCCGCCTGATCGACCAGACCCGGCTGCCGGGGGAACTGGTCATGCTCGACATCGACGAGGTGGATCCCCTGGTCGACGCGATCGCGCGACTGGCCGTGCGTGGCGCCCCGGCGCTCGGTGCGGCCGGTGCGCTGGGGGTCGTCGTGGCCCTGCGGCAGGCCGAGCGCGAGGGTTGGGACGACGCGACCCGCGACGCCGCCATCACCCGGGTGCGTGACGCGCGCCCGACCGCGATCAACCTCGCCTGGGGGGTCGACCGGGTCCTGGCGCAGCTGCCGCACGGCACCGAGGCCGTCCTGGCTGACGCGCTGGCGTTGATCCGCGAGGACGAGGAGGCCAACCGGGCGCTCGGCCGGGCCGGCGCGGACTGGATCCAGCAGCGCATCCCCGACCGCCCGATCCGTGTCCTGACGCACTGCAACACGGGCATGCTCGCGACGACCGCCTGGGGGACCGCGCTCGGCATCGTGCGTGAGCTCGCGACGCGCGACGCCATCGAGCTGGTCTACGTGGACGAGACGCGGCCGCTGCTGCAGGGCGCCCGGCTGACCGCGTGGGAGCTCGCCGAGGAGGGGATCGCCCACCGCGTGCAGGTGGACGGTGCCGCAGCCAGCACCATCCTGCGCGGGATGGTCGACGTGGCGATCATCGGTGCCGACCGCATCGCCGCCAACGGCGACACCGCCAACAAGATCGGCAGCGTCGGGGTCGCGCTGGCCTGCGCGGACGCCGGCGTGCCGTTCCTCGTGGCGGCGCCCGCCTCGACGGTGGATCCGGCGACCCGCTCCGGCGAGGAGATCGAGATCGAGGAGCGCGCCGCGGAGGAGGTCACCTTCTTCGCCTCCGACCGGACCGCCCCGGAGGCCAGTCCCGCGTTCAACCCCGCGTTCGACGTCACCCCGGCCCGGCTGATCTCCGCCATCGTCACCGAGGTGGGGGCGGAGACCCCGGCCGAGCTCGCGGCCCGGCTCGACGCGGCGCTGACCGTCCCCGCCTGAGCCGTCCTGACCGGCAGAACGGAGCCACGATGACCCAGCACGTGGAGAACCTCACCCCGGAGACCGTCGGGCGCTACCTCGCCTCGGTGGAGACCGTCGGGGACCTGATCGACGTCGAGCGGATCGACACCGTCGAGGAGATCGGCGACGGCAACCTGAACCTGGTCTTCATCGTCACCGACCTCGACGGCCGCAGCCTGGTCGTCAAGCAGGCGCTGCCCTACGTGCGGTTGGTCGGCCCGGAGTGGCCCATGACCATCGAACGCATCCGGCACGAGGCCGAGTCCCTGCGCGCCTACGCGGCGCTGTCGCCCGAACACGTCCCGACGGTGCACCACTACGACGAGGGCGAGCACGTCATCGTCATGGAGGACCTCAGCGACCACCAGGTCTGGCGTCACGCGATGAACGCCGACGAGCAGCACGAGGGTGCCGCCGGCGACATGGGCCGCTTCGTCGCCCGCGTCGCGTTCGGGACCTCGGTGTTCGGGATGCACCACCAGGAGCAGAAGCACGCCGTCGCCCGGTCGATCAACCCGGAGCTGTGCGAGATCACCGAGGACCTCGTCTTCACCGAGCCCTACGTCGACGCCGGTCGCAACGAGGTCATCCCCGCCAACGAGATCGACGCCCGCGAGCTCGCCGAGGACGCGGAGATGGTCGCGGAGATGGGCGCGCTGAAGTGGCGGTTCATGACCTGCGCGCAGGCCCTGATCCACGGCGACCTGCACACCGGCAGCGTCATGGTGCGCGCGGCCGACGGGGACCAGCCGCGCTCGACCAAGGCGTTCGACAGCGAGTTCGCGTTCTACGGCCCGATCGGGTTCGACCTCGGCGCGTTGTGGGGCAACTACCTGATCGCCGCCGCCCGCGCGTTCGCGCTCGGTCACGACGACCGTGCGGCGTGGACCCTCGGCCTCCTCGACGAGACCTGGCGCGCGTTCGACACCGAGTTCCGTTCGCGCTGGCCGGAGCGGCTCGATCCGCGGGTCTACACCGATCCGATGCTCGAGCGGTTCCTCGCCGAGTTGCAGGTCGACGCGGCCGGGTTCGCGGCCGCGAAGATGGCGCGTCGCATCGTGGGGCTGGCGAAGAACGCCGACATCGAGACGCTGCCCGAGGACCTGCGTGAGGGTGCCGCCCGCGGGGTGCTGCGCAGCGCACGGCGGATCGCGCGCGAGCGTCACAGCGATGCGAGCGGCACGCACCTGGCCGAGCTCACCGGGCAGATCCTGGTGGAGACACGCACCACCTGAGTGCTCCCGGGAGGCCGCACCACCGCCGCGAGATCGGCGCCGCGGTGGTCGGCGTCCACACGGAAGGGGCCCCCCCCCCCCGCGGGGGGGGGGGCGCGCCGCCGGGGGGGGGCACCCCCGGGGGGGGGGGGGGGGGGGGGGGGGGGGGGGGGGG
>JAFIEQ010000128.1 GCA_020832455.1 Nitriliruptoraceae bacterium | reverse complement strand
CGCCCCGCCGCCGGGCCCCCCGGGCGGGGACGGGGGGGGCCCCCCCCCACCCTGCCCCACACGCCCCCCGGGGGCGCCCGGGGGGCGGCCGCGGCCGCCGGCCGGGACCCCCTCGAGCGGTTGGCCGTCCTGGGCGGGTGCGAGCACGCAGCGGGCGTGGGCGTCCTGCTCGCGGCGGCCGCGCGTCGCGTGCCCGTCGTGCTCGATGGGCTGATCAGCGCCGCCACCGCGGTGCTCGCCGTGGAACTCGAACCGCGTGCCCACGAGGTCCTGATCGCGGGCCACCGCTCCCCCGAGCCCGGTGCCTCGGCGGGACTCGCGGCGTTGCAGCTCGACCCGGTGCTCGATCTCGAGCTGCGGGTCGGTGAGGGGACCGGCGGTGCGCTCGCGGTGGGGGTGATCCGCGCGGCGACGCGGCTGCTGCACGAGGTCGCGACCCTGGCGGAGGTCACCGCCGGACCCGCCCAGCGCCCCGAGTAGGGTCGCGGCGCCCCCGACGACCGGAGCCCTCGTGGCCGTCCTGCTCGCGCGCCCGGACCCCACGATCGCGGTCCTGACGCTGCACGACCCCGACCGACGCAACGCCATGACCGCCGCGATGGGGGACGCGCTGACCGAGCGGTGTCGGCAGCTCGCGCCCGACGATCAGTTGCGGGTCGTGGTGCTGACGGGCAGCCCTCCCGCGTTCTCCGCCGGGGGCGACCTCGACATGCTGGAGGACCTCGCGCGCCGCACCCGGGACGAAGGGTTCGATGCGACCGGGACGATGGAGGCCTTCTACGACCGCTTCCTCGCCGTGCGTCGCCTCCCGGTCCCGACCATCGCCGCCATCAACGGGCACGCCGTCGGCGCGGGCCTGTGCGTCGCGCTGGCCGCGGATCTCCGGGTGGTCGGGGACGCCGCCAAGGTCGGGCTCAACTTCGCCCGTCTCGGCCTGCACCCCGGCATGGGCGGCAGCTGGTTCCTCCCCCGGGTGCTCGGTGCGCAACGGGCCGCGGCGTGGCTCTACACCGGCGCGCTCGTCGACGGGCGCACCGCCGCCGCGCAGGGCCTCGCACTCGAGTCCGTCCCCGACGACGACGTGCTCGACACCGCCCTCGCCCTCGCCCGGCAGATCGCCGCGAGCTCCCCCGTGGTCGTCCGCCAACTCAAGGCGAGCTTGGCGATGCCCGCGGACACCCCGCTCGACGCGGCCCTGCACCACGAAGCCGCCAACCAGGCGGTCAACTACGGCACCGACGATCTGGCCGAGGGGCTGCGTGCGGCCCGGGAGCGGACCGCGCCGGACTTCCCGGGTCGCTGACCCGGGCGAGGTCGCGCCGCCTCAGGTGGTCAGCCAGACCACCAGGGTGATGAGGCCGATGAAGCCCACGGTGAGCCCGACGATCCACACGACCTGCAACCGTTGACGGCGCTTCGCGCGCGCCCTGGCGGCCGCGGCACGGTCCCGCCGTCCCGGGGTCGGACGACCCTTCTTCTGCCCCGGCGCCCGCCTGGCCGCGGGTGCCGCGCTGCTGCGCTTGGATCGTGCCACCTCGACGCTCCCTGTCGTGTGCCGCTCGCGAGGGTAGTCCGACCGGCCACCGGGTCAGTCCCGCGCAGCGCGCCAGGCGTCACGCACGCGGACCCGGGCCCCGACACGCAGGATGCCGCCCTCGTAGAGCCGGGCGGCGAGCATCGTCAGCCCCACGATCGTCAGCAGCGTCAGCCCGATCGCCGCGCCGATCTCCCACCACGCCGGATCGCCGACGGCCTGCCGCACGAGCATCGCGTACGGCGCGCTGAAGGGCACGACCGCCACGATGCGCGAGAAGGTCGTGTCCGGCGCCTGGATGACGAAGAACCCGACGAAGTAGCCCACGATCATCAGGGTGTTGGCCGGCGTCAGGACCGCCTGGGCCTCCTCGGGGCGGGAGACCAGGGCCCCGAGCCCGGCGGCCATCACCGCGTAGAGCGCGTAGCCCAGCACGAACCACAACAGCAGGGCCCCGAGCAGGCCTCCGGTCCCCGTCGGGACGAACTCGCCCCCGGTCACCAGCAGGATCGCGACGGGAGGTCCGAACAGCACCAGCACCTGGCCGAGACCGACCAGGCCCAGTCCGAGGATCTTGCCGGCCATGAGCCAGCGGACCGGCACCGCCTCGACGAGCAGCTCGACGACCCGGCTGCCCTTCTCCTCGATCACCCCGTTGATGATCATCGAGGCGTAGAGGATCAGCACGCCGAACAGGAACACCACGCCGATGTTCGCGGCGAGGAAGCGGCCCGCCTCGTCCTCGACGTCGCCGGCATCGAGCTCCTCGATGGTCAGCGGCAACGCCCCGAGCACGGTGCCCACCTGCTCGACGTCGCCGTCCAACGCCGCGAGCAGCCCGAGGGCCTCGGCCGCGCGATCGGCCTCGAAGGACCGCAGGTTCAGGAACCCGGACGTGGCGGCGGTCAAGACCCGCTCCCCCGGCACGATGCCGAAGGAGATGGCCTCCTGCTCGAGGAGCCCCGCCACCGCATCGACGTCGTCGACGACGGTGAGCTCGACCGGACCGAGCGCCTGCTCGAGCGCCGCCTGCTCGTCGGCGGCGAGCCCGCCCACGACCGCGATGGCCACCGGTTCGGGATCGACCGGCTCGTCGGGGAGCTCCACGTCGGTCCCGAACAGGCCGATGACGGCCGGCGCCGCCGCCGCCGCGCTCAGCAGCAGGGCGATCACCAACGTGCTCCACACGAACAACCTGGACCGCAGACGCTGGCGGACCTCGCGCTCGGCGATCAACAGCACGGTGCGGGTGGCGCTCACGCGTCACCCCCGTTGACCGCCTCGCGGAACAGCTCGGACAACTTCGGTTCCTCGAGGCGGACCCCGAGCAGGGGCCCCGCGCCGCGCGCCGCGTCGATGACGGCACCGGCGTCCGCCTCCGGAGCGAGCACGAGCTGCAACTCCTCCCCCCGGCGTCCGGCCAGCGTCACCCCCGGCGGGAGCGTGGCCAGCCACGCGTCGTCACCGTCGATCTCGAGCCGGAGCCGACGGTCGCTCGCGCGCTTGAGCGCGCGCACGTCCCCGCGCAGGACCACGCGTCCGGCCGCGATGACCGCGACGGTGCGGCACAGGTCCTCCACGAGGTCGAGCTGGTGGCTGGAGAAGACGACGGCGACCCCCGCGTCGGCGCGCTCACGCAGGACGTCGCTCATCACGTCGACCGCGATGGGGTCGAGGCCCGAGAACGGCTCGTCGAGCACCAGCAGGGTCGGGTCGTGGACGAGTGCCGCGGCGAGCTGGACCCGCTGCTGGTTGCCCAGCGAGAGCTCCTCGACCGGATCGTCGCGACGGTCGGCGAGACCGAGCCGCTGGATCCACGCATCCGCGGAAGCGGTCGCATCGGCGGCCGACATCGCGTGCAGCCGGGCGAGGTAGACCAGCTGCTCGTGCACGCGCATCCGGGGGTAGAGCCCCCGCTCCTCCGGCATGTAGCCGGTCCGGCGGCGCGCCTCGAGGTCGACCGCCCGGCCACCGATCGTCACCCGGCCGGCGTCGGCCTCCGTGACCCCGACCGCACAACGCATCGCCGTGGTCTTCCCGGCGCCGTTGGGGCCGAGGAAGCCACACAGCTCCCCCGCCTCGACGGTCAGGTCGACGCCGTCGAGCGCGACGACGTCTCCGAACCGCCGGTGCAGGCCGTGGAGTTCGAGCATCAGCCGGGTCCCCGATCAGGTCGACGGCGCACGCTAGGGGCGCCGGGACCGCGCCGCCGAACTCACCCTGTGCGAACGGACGGCCCCCGTGCTGACGCAGCGTGACTCAGGCGGCCTGCAGCGCCAGCGCATCGCTCAGCAGCTGTCGGGCGATCACCCGCAGCGCGAGGACCTCGTCGGTCCCCTCGAAGATCGACAGCACGCGCGCGTCCACGAAGAGGCGACTGACGGTGTACTCCTCGGCGTAGCCGTAGCCGCCGTGCAGCTGCTGTGCCTCGCGGGTCACCCATTCGGCCACCCGGCACGACAACTGCTTGACCTGGCTCGCAGCCGCCTGGCCCTCGGCCTCGCCGCGGGCGAGCTGCCGCGCGACCGCCAACGAGGTGACCCGGCAGGCCGCCAACAGCGCCGCCATCCGGGCGATCCGGGTGCGGTTCAGCTCGTAGTCCGCGAGCGGGGTCGCGAAGACCTGCCGCTGCGTGGCGTACGTGCAGGCGTGCTCCAGCGCGGCCTGCATGACGCCCTGCGCCCGCGCTGCGGTCTGCAACCGGGCATTGGCGAACGCCTGCATCTGCAGGTAGAAGCCGCGGCCGAGTCCCTCATCCTCGCCGATCAGCGCGGCGTGCGGCACCCGCCAGCCCTCGAAGGACACCTCGAAGGAGTGCATCCCGCGGTAGCCGAGCGTCGGGATCGCGCGGGCGTCCATGACCCCACCGTCGTCCTGCTCCGCCCGCCAGGCGTGTGCTGGGAAGGCGTCCTTCTCGACCACGAACAGGCTCAGGCCCCGGTGACCGAGCGAGCGGTCGGGATCCGTGCGTGCCAGCACCAGCAGGTACTCCGCCCGCCCCGCGAACGTGCACCAGGTCTTGACCCCGTCGATCACCCAGCCGTCGTCGTCGCGGGTGGCGGTCACCTTCACGGAGGCGACGTCCGAGCCGGCATCCGGCTCGGTCACCGCGACCGCGCACATCTTCTCGCCGGCGGCGATCGCCGGGAGCCACCGGGACTTCTGGGCCTCCGTGCCGCCCTTGAGGATCGCGGTGCCGATGATCTCCGGCCGGGTGATCAACGACCCGGCGACCCCCAGCGACCCACGGGAGAGCTCCTCGGTCACCAGGACCATGTTGACCAGCTCGTCCTCGCCGCCGGAGGCGAACCCGCCGTAGGCCTCGGGGATCGACAGCGCGAAGCAGCCGAGCTCCGCCAGCCCGGCGATGATCGCGTCGGGGATGTCCTCGTCCCCCCGGTGGATCGCCTCGGCGACGGGCGCGACCCGGTCCTCGGCGAACCGACGGAAGGTCTGGCGCACCATCTCCAGGTCCTCCGGCAGGTGCCGGTCGCCCGCATCGCCCGCGGGCAGGACCCGGCCGGCGACCGCCGAGAGCAGGGCGGGATCGCGGCCAGCGGCCACCGCGTCGGCGACCTCGTCGAGCACGCCCGGCTCCAGGCCGAACGCCGCGTGGCGACCGGTGGTACGGCCGATCAGGTCGGTCGCGACGTCGGCGGCGTAGACCAGGGCGAGCTGCCCCTCGAGCTCCCCGCGCTCCCCCCACGCGGCCAGGTGCCGGGCGGCGGTCACCGCCGAGGCCACCGAGGCCAGGTCGTAGACGACCGTCTGCTGCTCATCGATCAGGGTCGTGCTGATGCGCCCGTCCTGCGCGCACCGTGCGGCGAGGTGCCGTGCGGCACGCGCCACGACGTCCTCCAGCGCCCGGACCAGGACCTGCGCCTGCTGGATGTCGGTGTCGGCCACGACTCGTCTCCCGGGTTCGCCTCCACGAAGCGTGCCACCCCCGGGACGGGGCCACCAACCTGACGCGGACGTCAGGCGACCTCGCGGGCCAGCAGCGCGGCACCGACGGCACCGCCGTCGTCGCCGAGGGTGGCCGCCACGAACTCGACCGCCGGGGGCGAGCGGAACAGGTGGGGTCGCGCCGCGGCATCCACACGGTCGAGGAACTGCGCACCGAGCTTGTCGGCGAGGCCACCGCCGATCACGACCAGGTCGAGGTCGAGCAGGTTCACCGCGGAGGCGATCCCGGCCCCCAGCGCCTCGATGGCATCGTCGATTAGATCGGCGACCAGCTCGTCGCCGCGTTCCAACGCCGTCTTGAAGACCCCCGAGGTCGCGCGCTGCTTGCCCTTCTCCTCCATGACCTCGAACAGCACCGTGGGCGTGCCCGCCACGCGGGCCCGCTCGGCGGCCTGCTCCATTGCGCGCCCGCCGGCGTAGGCCGCGCCGCCGCCACGTCGTCCGCCCGGGCAGGCCGCGCCGCCCGGGCGGATCACGAGGTGCCCGAACTCCCCGGCGCCCCCGTGCGCCCCCTCGTAGGGTTCGCCGCGCAGGACCAGTCCCCCGCCGACCCCCGTGCCGACGAAGACCGCGAGCAGGTCGTCCACGCCGACCCCACCGCCCAGCCGGTGCTCGCCCACCGCTGCGGCGGTGACGTCGTTGACGAGCCGGATCGGCAGCTCGAGCGCCTCCTCCAGGGCGGCGCCGAGGTCGAACCGCTCGTCGAAACCGGGCACGTTGGAGGCGTTGCCGACGGTGGAGCCGACCACGATGCCCGGCGTGCCGACGCCCACCGCCACCGTCTCCGTCGCGTCGAGATCCGCGTCGTCGAGCGCGTCACGCGCCACCTTCGCGAGCATCGCCACGACGTCGTCCCGGCCCCCGTCGGCCGGGGTCTTGCGCTTGGCGTGACCGATGGTCCGCTCGTCGTCGAGGACGACCGCGGATGCGTTGGTCCCTCCGAGGTCGATCCCGATCGTGCGCATCGATGCTCCTGTCCGGTCCCGTCGGGGGAGGCTACTGGCCGCCAGGGGGCGAGCCGCGGCCGGGGTGCCCGCACCGCCGTGGCGGTCACCCCCCGAGGTCGGTCCGGATCCGATCGACCAGCGTCGCATCCACCGCGAACGAGGTCGACAGGCTCACCCGGTCGACCAGGCCCCCGAACCGCTCGGCGATCGCGGCCCCGATCTCGTCGGGCTCGCAGGTCACGGCGAACGCGTCGACGACCTCGTCGGTGAGTAACTCGGGCATCCGGGCCCACCCGTCGGACCGCGACAACCGGTGCAGCTGCTCGTGCAGGTCCCCCCAACCGTGCCGGTCGAGCACCCCCCGGTAGGCCGGGGTCGAGCCGTAGAAGGCCACGTTCTCGAGCGCCGTGCGGCGTGCCGCGGTGCGTTCCTGCTCGGTCCGCCCGGCGATGACGAACACCGGCAGCACCACCTCCACCGCGTCCGCCGGACGGTGGGCCAACTCGCGACCCTCGGCGAGCGCGGGCAGGGTCACCTCCTCGAGGTAGCGCCGGGTCGTGAACCCGTGGGCGAGCAGCCCGTCCGCCACCTCGCCGGTCGCCCGGGTCATGAGCGGGCCGACCGCTGCCAGCCACACCGCCGGGTGGCCGAAGCCGTGCGGCTGCGGGGTGAAGAAGGGCGTCATCAGCGTGTGACGGGTGAACTCCCCGCGGAAGGCGAGCTCCGTGCCGTCCGCCCACGCGTCCCAGATCGCGCGCAACGCCAGCACGTACTCCCGCATGCGGGCCGCGGGCTTGGACCAGGTCGCGGAGAAACGCTTCTCGATGTGGGGCTTGATCTGCGACCCGAGCCCGAGCACGAACCGACCGCCGGTCAGGGCCTGCAGGTCGTGCGCCGCGTAGGCGGTGTGCATGGGGCTCCGCGGGAAGGCCACCGCGATGGCGGTCCCGATGGTCATGCCCTGCGCCTGCGCACCACCCGCCGCACAGGCGAGCAGCGGGTCGTGGGTGGTCTCGGAGGTGAACCAGCCGTCGTACCCGGCCGCACGGGCGGACGCGATCTGGTCGCCGACCTCCGCGAGCGGCGCGCCGTAGGTGATGGTGTCGAGCTTCATGGGCGGGGCGCCTGGGGGCCACCGAGCTGCGCGGCGTCGACGACCTGGAGACGGACCTGCCCACGCGCGAGCGTCTTGCCGTCCTCCGCACGCCGGATCACGACCTGCCACAGCTGCTGGAGCCGTCCGGCGTGCACGAGCTCCGCGGTGACCTCCACGCGCCCCGCGCGGAACGAGCGGAGGAAGTCGGTGCTGTTGTGCACCCCGACGGCGAGCTTGCCCTGCGAGGCGACGCGCAGCGCGGCCCCGACGGAGGCGACCGACTCCACGATCGTGCACCAGACCCCCCCGTTGACGATGCCGTAGGGTTGCTGGTGGGTGGGACCGAGCTCCGCGTGCGCCTGGACCCGATCCCGATGGAACGTGTCGTACACCAGGCCGATCACCCCCGTGGCGAAGGCGTCGCGCGAGGACTGCAGCACCGGTTCGAACCCGTCACCCGGGAGTTCGTCCCCGGCGTCGAGCCGGTCGAGCAGTGCGCGGACGTCGGGGGGCATGCTCGTCGACACGGGATCTCCTCGGCCGGACGCGACAGCGGATGGTGGAACGCTAGTCGCCGGACCGTTCCGGGTCGGTCCCGGGCATCACCCGATCGAGGCGCGAGGTTCGACGCCCACGGGCGGCGTATGGTCAGATGGCCACCACCTGCATCCGCCCGCGAGGAGCACGCCCCCGATGTCCGACCACGCCGACCACCCGTCCCCGGACCCCAAGCACCGCAGTCGCGACGTCACCGACGGCTACGAGCGCGCACCCGCACGGGCGATGCTGCGCGCGATCGGGATGACCGACGAGGACTGGGACAAGCCCCAGGTCGGGATCGCCTCGTCGTGGAACGAGGTCACCCCCTGCAACCTCCCGCTCGACCGCCTCGCCAAGCAGGCCAAGGAGGGGGTCCGCGCCGCGGGCGGCTTCCCGATCGAGTTCAACACCATCGCGGTCTCGGACGGGATCTCCATGGGCCACGAGGGCATGCGGGCCTCGCTCGTGTCGCGGGAGGTCATCGCCGACTCGGTCGAGACGGTCATGCACGCGGAGCGGCTCGACGGGATGGTGACCTTCGCCGGCTGCGACAAGTCGCTGCCCGGCATGGTGATGGCGGCGGTCCGTCTCGACGTGCCCAGCGTGTTCCTCTACGGCGGGTCGATCCTGCCCGGCCACCACGACGGGCGCGACATCACGATCCAGGAGGTCTTCGAGGCCGTTGGTGCCCGCGGTCGCGGGACCATCGACGATGCAGAACTCGGCGCCATCGAGCGGGCGGCCTGCCCCTCCGAGGGATCCTGCGGCGGCATGTTCACGGCCAACACGATGGCGTCCGCGATCGAGGCCATGGGGCTGTCGCTGCCCGGCTCGGCGTCCCCGCCGGCACCGGATCCGCGACGCGACCACTTCGCACGCGCGTCCGGTGAGGCGGTCGTCGGGCTGCTCGAGCGCGGGCTGTCGGCCCGGCGCATCGTCACCCGCGAGGCGCTGGAGAACGCCATCGCCGTCGTGATGGCGGTCGGGGGCTCGACCAACGCGGTCCTGCACCTGATGGCCATCGCCCGCGAGGCGGAGGTCGAGCTGCACCTCGAGGACTTCGACCGGATCGGGCGGCGGGTACCGCACATCGCCGACACCAAGCCCGGCGGTCGCTACGTCATGACCGACCTCGACCGCATCGGTGGCGTCCCGGTGGTGATGAAGGAACTGCTCGATGCGGGGCTGCTGCACGGTGACGCGCTGACGGTGACCGGTCGCACCATCGGCGAGGAGCTCGAGGCTGCGGACGTGCCCGCCCCCGACGGCGAGGTCGTGCACCCGTTGCGCGACCCCATCCACCGCGACGGCGGGCTCGCGATCCTGCGCGGCTCGCTGGCCCCCGAGGGTGCGGTCGTCAAGATCGCGGGACTGAGCGCCGAGCAGCTGGAGTTCGACGGCCCGGCGCGGGTGTTCGACGGGGAGCAGGACGCGATGACGGCGGTGCTCACCGGCGACATCCGCGACGGCGACGTCATCGTGATCCGCTACGAAGGACCCAAGGGCGGGCCGGGGATGCGCGAGATGCTCGCCGTCACCTCCGCGGTGAAGGGCGCCGGGTTGGGCGGGAGCGTCGCGTTGCTGACCGATGGTCGCTTCTCCGGCGCGACCCACGGGTTCTCCATCGGCCACATCGCGCCCGAGGCGACCGACGGCGGCCCCATCGCCTTCGTTGCCGACGGGGACCGCATCCGCATCGACGTCCCGAACCGGGTCATGGAACTCGACGTGGACGAGGAGGAACTCGCCCGACGTCGTGCCGACTGGCAGCCCCGCCCGCCGCGCTACACCCGGGGCGTGCTGGCGAAGTACGCCCGGACGGTCTCCTCGGCCGCGGAGGGTGCGACGACGTCGGTCTGAGCGCGTCGGCCGAGTTGAGCGGCCGCGGGTTCACTCGCCCGGTTGGGGATCGTCCGCGCCGAGCTCGCGCGGATCGGGGTCGTCCGAGCGCAGGGCACCACGCGCCGCGGCGGCTTCGAGCTCGGCGCGGGTCGGGACGCTCTCGATGTGCAGGTGGTCCTGGTGCACGAGGTCGGTGAACGACCGACCACCGAAGCCGTCGAGCGCCCACGGGCTGCCGATCACCCGCACGTCGTCACGCTCGTAGAGCCACTCGACGAAGGCGTGGGTCTCCCCGCCCTGCTCGCGGTCGTCGATCACGAGCGGTCCATCGAGCCGGTAGAGGTCGACGGCCAGCCCGGCCATGTGCCGGCTGACGCGGTCGGTGCCGAACACGTTGAACGGGTGACCGGTCTCCAGCACGATGACCCCGTACGGGGTGTGCTCCGCCATCTGCGCCATGAGCCGCAGCAGGCTCTCCGCGGTGATGCCGGCGTGGATGTCCCACACGGCGGAGTCGGGCAGCTCGATCCGCGGGTCGTCGAGCACCGCCCGAGCGGCGACCGAGAGGTCGTCGGGGCGCGGGACGGGGACCCCGCCCACGGAGGCGACCTCGTCGAGCACCCAGACCTCGTCCGCGATGGTGAGCCGGACGTCGAAGGTCCGACGCTCGGTGCGCACCTGCCCGTCGGGCGAGCCGATGGTCTGCTCGGCGACCACCATGACCGAGGTGTCGGTCGCCGTGGCCCCGCCGAGCTGCGGGTAGACGATCTCCCCGCGGGACCAGGAACCGGTGTGGTGGATCGGTCCGAGCGCACCGGCGACCTGGGTCGTCAGCGGACCCGTTGCGACCGTCGCCGCGAGGTCCTCCGCGGTGGTGTCCGGCTCGTAGGTCAGCAGGGACTGCACGATGTCGCTGGCGAGCCGTTTGGCGTTGGGCAGCACCTCGTCCGCGCTGAGCTCGAACAGCGGCGCGGGGTCGGGTGCCGGCGGGAGCGCGGCCGCCGCGTCGTCCGCCGGGTCCGGTGGCTCGGTCGGATCGGGCTCGGCCGGGCCCGGGTCGTCACCGACGTCCGGGTCGGGATCGACCTCGTCCGGGTCCGTACCGGCGTCCGGCGTGGGCTCGTCCGCGGGGATCCCGTCCGAGCCGTCGGCGCCGCTCGGGAGCGACGACCCCCCGGAACAGGCCACGGCGAGCAGGGTCAGGGAACACGCGACCAGCGAGGCCCGTACGAGCAGGGAACGGCGCGACGACGTCATAGCGGGAACCGGAACTCCTCGACCAGCGCACCGTCGGCACCGAGCCTGGTCCCCGCCCCGTGCCACCCGAGGTGCCGGTAGAAACCCGCGGCGGGACCATCGGGGGTGGTCACCAACCGGACCTCGCTCGCGCCGGCCACGCGGGCCGCCTGCACGAACGCCTCCACCAACGCCCGACCACCCCCGCCGCCGCGGC
>JAFIEQ010000127.1 GCA_020832455.1 Nitriliruptoraceae bacterium | reverse complement strand
GGGGGCTGCGGTGCCGGCGGCTGCGGTGCCGGCGGCTGCGGTGCGGGCGACGGGGCCGGCGAGGGCGACGGGAGCGGGTCGAGGTCATCGGGCTCGGACGAGGCCGCAGGTGGACTCTCGTCGCCCCACCCGGTCGCTGGAGCAGCGGGGACCGGCGGCGGCAGGGGGGTCAGTGGGCTGGCGTCCGCGCGCGACGCGTCGCCGGGCGTCAGCACGGTGGCCCCGGACGGCGGGACGTCGTCCGACCCGATCGGATCGGCGTCGCCTCGCGCGTCGCCTGGCTCGCCGGCGTCCGGCACGTCGCCGCCCGACGCCGCGACCACGTCGCCGCCCGGCTCCTCGGCGCGCGGCGCGGAGGCCTCCTGCACCCGTTCCCGGCCGCCTGGCGCCCAGTAGCCGACGACCTCGTCGTCGACGACCAGGGCCACGCGCGTCGGCACGGGACGCAGCTCCTCGCGCCAGGTGCCGATGTCCGCTGGTGCGGCGATCGTCTCGTCGTCCAGTCGCACCGCCGTGCGGCCCCGGACCAGCACCCGCAGCCGATCGCCCTCGCGGCCGACACAGACCAGGTCGGGCAGCTGACGGGGTCCGTCGGCGAGCAGCGCATCGAGCAGCGCGTCCAACGGTTCGGGCTGGTGCAACGCCTCCGCGTAGCGCGTCGCCCGTGCACCGCCGCGCTCGACCACGACCGCGGCGGCGAGCCGTGCTCCGAGCAGGAGGACCGGGCCGGTGCTCATCGGCCCACCTCGTCCCCGCGCCGCGGCACGGTGGCTGCTCCATCCCGGCCGTCGGCGGGGACCGGCGTCGCCGGCGACGCCGCCGCAACGACGTCGACCACGATCGCGGAGACGTTGTCGGGGGCGCCGGCCTCGAGCGCCACGGCGACCAGCCGTGCGGAGGTCTCGGGTGCGGCGGCCCCCGACGCGAGCACGGTCCGCAGCTGCGCCTCCTCGACGATGTCGGTCAACCCGTCCGAGCACACCAGCCAGCGGTCACCGACCTGTGCGCGCTGACGATCGATGGTCACCTCGACCTCGGTCGCCGGACTCACCGCCCGGGTCACGACGTGCCGGTCGCGGTGGGTCGCGGCCTCGTCCACGGCGAGGCTGCCTGCATCGATCCGCTCCTGCACCAGCGAGTGGTCCCGCGTGCACGCCTCGAGTTGCCCGTCGTGGACGCGGTACACCCTGGCGTCACCCGCGTGGAAGACGAGCACCTCGTCCGGGGCCGCGCCGTCGCACCAGGCGACACCGGCCAGCGTGGCCCCCATCCCAGCGGCCGACGGCCGCCGCGCGACGACGTCCCGCATCCGCGCGCGACCGTCGACCACGGCGGCGCGGACCGTCTCCTGCGACACCGGCGCACGCTCAGCCGCGTCCGCGATGGCGGAGATCAACAGGCTGGAGGCGACCTCGCCCGCCGCGTGCCCGCCCATGCCGTCGGCCACGGCGAACACCCGTGGCCCCGCGATCAACGCGTCCTCGTTGACCGCACGGACGTGTCCGGGATGCGACCCGGAACCCCAGCGCAACTGTTGCACGATCACCCCTGACCCCGGCGGGAGACTAGCCAGCGCCGGCCGCTTCGGTGTGACCGATGCGGAGGTTGGGTGGCCGTGGGGTGCGCACGGAACGCGTCCCGGTGTGCGCACGAACGACGGGCGTCGAGGGTGGTCGGTGAACGGCGGGCGCCCCCTGGGCGTAGTCCTGACCGACCGCACGCCGAGGGTCGGCGTCGCGTGAGGACAGGACCAACCATGATGACCGCACGACGGATCTCCCGACGCCTGCTGGTCGGTGCGAGCGCCGGTGCGCTGCTCGCGCTGAGCGCCGTGCCCGCCGCTGCCGACACCCACGACCACGGTCACGACGGGCCCATGCTCGTCGACGAGCCCGCGTCGTTCACCTCGATGTGGAGCATCCCCGCGGATGCCGATCAGGTCCCCGGCGACGGGGGCGAGCCCGGCGCGACCGGCCGCTTCGACCTGCGCATGGATGCCGCGACGGACACGATCTGCTTCGACCTCGAACTGCGCGGTGTCACACCGCCCTACGAGTCGCCCGCCGAGACCGCCACCCACATCCACCAGGGTCCCACCGGCGAGGCGGGGCCACCGCGCGTGGTGTTCCCCGACCCGGAGATGCATGACGATGGCACGCTGACCTCCACCGGGTGCGTGGCCGCCCCGTTCGTGACGGGCCTCAGCCCCGACGGCAGTGACACCGACCACGGCGCGGACTTCACCGTCGCCGCGCTCGAGGCCGACCCGACGGCGTTCTACGTCGACACCCACACCAGCGAGTACCCGGACGGCGCCATCCGCGGCCAGTTCACGGCGCAGCCGGTGCCCATGGGCGGGATGGACACCGGCGACGGCTCCGTCACCGGTGCGGTCACGGCCGGGACCGTCTCGCTCGGCGCCGGGGCCCTGGCCCTCGCCCTCGGTGGCACGCTCGGCCTCGCCGCGATCGCCGCGCGACGCCACGGCGACGCGACCGTCTGACCGTGCGGATCCACACACGCCGGTGGCGGTGGGTCGGGCTCGTGAGCTGCTTCGCGCTGGTGGCGAGCGCCTGCGCGAGCCCGGCCACCGTGGACTCCACCGCACCGGACGGGACCATCGATGCCGCGTCGGCACCGGACCAGGACCGCACCCCTGCCGCGGCTCCGGAACCGGACCGCCTGGAGCGCTCGGGCCGGTCGGACCCCTCCCCTCACGCGTTCCCGCCGGATCCGGCCGAGCCAGCACCGGATGCCGTCGCGCCGACGCGGGTACGACTGCCGTCGCTGGCGGTCGACGCCCCCGTGATCGGGCTCGACCTCCGCGACGACGGCACCATCGAGGTCCCACCCGACCACACGGAGGCGGGGTGGTACCGCCACGGCGCGACGCCGGGGTCCCCCGGGCCGACGGTGCTCGGTGCCCACGTCGACTGGGCCGGGCAGCCAGGGGTCTTCCGCCACCTCGACCGGCTCGACGTCGGAGATCGGGTCGTGGTCGCCCGCCAGGACGGCACCGAGGTCACCTACGTCGTCGAACGGCGCGAGCAGCGACCCAAGGACGACTTCCCGACCTTCGCGGTCTACGGCGACACCCCCGAGGACACCCTGCGACTGGTCACCTGCGGTGGGCCCTTCCTCACCGAGCAACGCAGCCACCGCGACAACGTCATCGTCTACGCGACCGCGCTCGACGCCGCCGGTTGAGCCGCCGCCGAGCACGACGTCGGTCGCTCACACGGAGACGAAGTCGACCTCGTCGAGCTCCGCTCGCATCACGACCTCGCCGTCCTCGGTGGACACGACGATCGCGGTGGTGTCCTCACGCAGCACCGCCCCGTTCATGATGCAGACCACCTCGAGGTCGGCGTCACCGATGAAGGTGCCCGCGGAGACGAGCCCGCCGCCGCGGTCCTCGAGCTCGACCCGGTAGATCTCCCCGTCGACCAGCCCGTTCATCGTCAGGAACACCTCCGTGCCCCAGGTGTGTGGCACGACGCTGGCCTCGACCTCGAGCTCGGCGGGCTCCACCTCGAACGCGACCTGCTCGTGGACGCCCAGCCCGGGTCCCTCGGGCGTGCCGCTCCACACGTTGAGCACGATCACGACCCCGACCAGCACCGCCGCCGTCGGGACCGCGATCCGGGCCCAACGGGCAGGATCACGGCGCGAACGCACGCGGGCGACATCGTCGTCGGCATCGTCCGCGGCCGTCTGCGTGACGGGCGGTGCGGAGGCGTCGTCGTCGGCGACCGCCGCGACCTGGGCGTCGCTCGGGACGTCCTGCGCCCACGCCGGCACCGCCACGTCGACCGCGCTGGAGACGGCGATCACGTTGCGGCGATCGGGCACGTCGTCCGCCCGCGCCGCGCGCTGCGACTCGAGGCCGTCGCGGAGCCGGCGGGCGACGGCCGGTGGGAGCGGCGCGGCATCCCCGCGCAGCAGCTCGAGGTCCACGTCGTCGACCGCACGCAGGACCGCCTCGAGCTCCGCGACCTCGGCGGCCAGCGCCACATCCGTGCCGAGCGCCGCGTCGATCCGCGCCGCGTCCTGCGCGGACAACTCGCCCAGCACGTAGGCCGGGAGGTCCGCGGAGAGATCGTCACGTTCAGCCATGGGTCCATCCCTGCTCACGCATCGCCCGTCGCAGCTGCCGCAACGCGTAGAACACGCGGCTGCGCACGGTCCCCTCGGGCACCTGGAGTTCGTCCGCGACCTCGGCGTAGGTCCGGCCGTGCATGTGCACCTCGACGAGCGCGGTGCGGTGCTCGTCGCTCAACACCCGCATGGCCGCGTGCAGGCTCAGACGATCGGCGACCAGGCGCGCCTCGTCCTCGACCGGCACCTCGGGCGCGACCGGCGCGGCGGCGGGTCGCGGTCGCCGCTGGCGGCGGCGCACGGCGTCCACGACCGCGTTGCGCGCGATCGCGAACAGCCAGGTCCGTCGCGACGCGAGCGTCGGGTCGTAGCGCCCGTGCGCACGCCAGGCCCGGACGAACACGTCCTGGAGGATCTCCGCGGCGAGCTCCTCGTCGTGCAGCGCGCCCCGGATCACGTGGAAGAGCTCCGCGGCGTGCGCGTCGATGTCGGACTCGATGGCGGTGTCGGCCGCGGACGCGTCGGTGTCCGATGCCTCGGCCTCGAACACCCCGCCCACGTCGGCACCGGTCTCGCGGTCGCGAGACTCGATCTCAGGGCCAGCCGGCCCGGACTGCGTCACCTGGGACCTCGCCTCAGAACAGGTCGCGGATCTGGTCGAGGATCCGTTCGATGAAGTTGTCGACCTCGTCGGTGTCGATCGAGGGCAGATCGAACCCGCCGTCGCCGGGGCCGTCACCGCCGGCGGGCGGCGCGGTCTCCGCATCCTGGACCGCCCGCTCGCGGGCGTCCACCTCCGCCTCGCGCTGGGCGAGAGCGGCCTCCCGGTCGCTGACGGCGGACTCCCGGTCGTCGAGCACGTCGGCCCGGGCCTCGAGCGCGGTGGTGCGTTCCTCCAGGGCCTCGAGCTGCGCGGCCACGTCCTCGTCGCGGTCGCCGGCCGCGGCCTCCGCCTCCGCGAGCTGGGCCTCGAGCTCCTCGATGCGCGCATCGCGTTCCTCGACGCCGGCCTCGAGGGTGGCGATCTCCTCCTCGGTCGCCGCGTCCGCCACGACCACGTCGTCGCCGCTCGTCGACAGGGCCATGATGACGAACGCCAGCGCGAAGCCCAGGACCACACCGACCAGGCCGAGGATCACATCGCGCAGCCGCGACGGACCGGCGTCCTGCTCGTCGGTGGCCTCGTGGTCCTCGGCGCCGCCCTGCCCGGCCGCCGGACCGGAGCGTGCGGGGACCTCCGCCTCCCAGGCGGGTGCACCGGCGGCGGTCGCCTCGGTGGGCGGCAGCGCCCGGGTGGCGTCCTGCCCGGGGCCGGGGCCCGTCCGGGGTTGGACACGCGTAGCGTCCGGATCCGAGGGTGGCGGAGGCGGCGTCGGGCGTCCGTCGGAGGGGGGCTGCTGGCCAGGTGGCTGGTCGGGCATCGGTCCTCATCCGGTCGGTTGCGCGCGTCGCGGCCACGCGGTCGTGACAACGAGCGGGCCGCGTCGGTGCGGTCACACACCGCGCCACGCTACCCACCCGGGGGTTGGCGGTACCGTCCGACGGTCCCATGGCCTCCTCCCCCGCTCCGAGCGCCGTCCCCGCGACGCGCCCCGCCCCGACGCCTCCGCTGCGCCTGGGGCCGATCGAGGTCGGGACCCCGGTGGTGCTCGCGCCGATGGCGGGCGTCACCAACGCCGCGTTCCGCACGTTGTGCCGACGCCACGGCGAGGGGCTGTACGTCTCGGAGATGGTCGGCGCACGCGGGCTCGTCGAGGGTGACCGCACCAGCCACACCAAGGCGTCCTTCGCACCCGACGAGCCCGTCCGCTCCATCCAGCTCTACGCCATCGATCCCGACGACGTCCGCCGCGCCGTGGCGCTGCTGGTGGACCCCACCCGTGCGATCGGCACCCGCAGCCACCTCGACGCCGACGCCCGGCCCGTGGACCACATCGATCTGAACTTCGGCTGCCCCGCACCGAAGGTCACCCGGCACGGGGGCGGTGCCGCGCTGCCGTGGCGCACCGACCTGTTCGCCGCGATCGTGCGCGAGGCCGTCGCCGCTGCCGGTGACGTGCCGGTCACCATCAAGATGCGCACCGGGATCGACGCGGCGCACCTCACCGCGTTGGAGGCGGGCCGGATCGCCGCCGACCTCGGGGTCGCGGCGGTCGCGCTGCACGCGCGGACGGCGGAGCAGCGCTACGGCCCACCGGCGGACTGGTCGGCGATCGGTGCCCTGGTGGAGGCGCTCGACGGCCGCGGGGTGCCGGTGCTCGGCAACGGGGACATCTGGGAGGCCTCGGACGCCCTGGCCATGGTGTCCCGGACCGGCTGCGACGGCGTCGTCGTCGGCCGGGGCTGCCTCGGGCGGCCGTGGCTGTTCCGCGACCTGCAGGCGGCGTTCGCCGGGCAGGCGATCCCCGCACCCCCCCGCCTGGGCGAGGTGGCCGACCTGATCCGCGAGCACGCGGTGCTGCTCGCCGGCCACCTCGGCCTGGACGTCGGGTTGCGCGAGCTGCGCAAGCACACGTCCTGGTACCTGCAGGGGTTCCCGGTCGGCGGTGCCGTGCGGCGGGCGCTGAACCAGGTGGGGTCCTTCGACGAGCTCGATGCGCTGCTCGGCAGCGTGGACCGCACCGTGCCGTTCGACGAGACGGTGCGCCGCCAGCCACGCGGGCACACCGATCGACCGAAGAAGGTGGCGTTGCCGGCGGGCTGGCTGGACTCCCGGGTGCACGGGGTGGCGCTGCCCCCGCAAGCGGCCGAGATCGTCTCCGGGGGCTGAGGGCTCAGTCCTCCTTCGGCGGGGAGTCCCAGTCGTGCACGTCCTTGCCGGACTCACGCGACAGGATGTCGAGGGCGGCGATGGCGCCGGCTCCGGCCGAGATGACCGCCTGGCTGCGTTCCGGGCGGACCACCCGACCCGCCGCGTAGACGCGGTCGACGGCGGTGCGTTGCTCGGTGTCCACCACGACGTGGCCGCCGTCACGCTCCGCGCCGAGGGCCTCCGCCAGGCTCTGCACGGCCTTGCCACCGGCGAGGACGACGTAGTCGACCTCGTCGGTCGTGTCCGCGGTCACGATGGTGAAGCTCGCGCCGTCCGCGGCGACGCGGACCTCGGTGACCTCGTGGGCACGGAGCGTCGCGCCGGCGGCCTCGACCTGGCCCCGCGCCGTCCGCTGGAAGGCGGTCCCACCGAGATCCTCGATGCCGAGGTAGTTGTGGAGGTGTGCCCAGTGCATCGCCGTCTCGTCGGTCCCGAACACGATCGTGTCCTGGTCGCCACGGGCGAGGAAGAGCGCGGCCGAGAGTCCGGCGGGACCGTCGCCGATGATGCCGATGCGTGCCATGGGTTCCTCCTGGTCGGACGAGCCTGCGCTCCCGGAACGCCCCGGTGGGGCGACGCGGCGAGCGTGGGTCGGTGAGCGTGACGGGGTTCGACGCTACGGTCGGTTCCGATGGGAACCAACGACGAACGACGCCCCCCGACGCTCGTGCTCGCCTCGGCGAGCCCGCGGCGCGCTGCCCTGCTGGCGCGGATCGGTCTGACCCCGCTCGTCGAACCCGCCGGGATCGACGAGACCCCGCGCCCCGACGAGCCACCCGCCGAGCTCGTCCGACGGCTGGCCGCCACCAAGGCCGCGGTCGTGGCGGACCGGCTCGCCGCAGCCGCTGATCCCTCGGCGTCCGAGGACGCACCGATCGTCCTCGCCGCGGACACGATGGTGGTCCTCGCGGGCCAGGCACTCGGGCAACCGGCCGACCGCGCGGAGGCCGCCGCGATGCTGTGGGCGCTCTCCGGGCGGATCCACGAGGTCATGACCGCGGTCGCGGTCCGACGGGGCCCCCATGTGCACCAGACGCTGGTCACCACGCGCGTGCACGTCCGGACGCTCGATGACCCGATGGTCGCCTGGTACCTCGACACGGGCGAGCCCTTCGACAAGGCCGGCGGCTACGGGCTGCAGGGGGCGGGTGCCGCGCTGATCACCGCCGTGCACGGCTCGGACACCGCCGTCATCGGCCTGCCGCTGGCGGAGACGGTCGACCTGCTCACCCACGTCGGGCTCGACGCCTGCCGCCTGCCCCTCGTCGCACCCTGAGCCCGATGTCCGACGACACACGTGGATCGGCCTGGGACACGTTCCGTGGCATGCCGATCGGGGTGCGCGTCGGGGCGTGGATCGTGCTGTGGCCGACCCTCGTCGCGTTGCGAGTCGCCACCCGACCACGCCGCGGGACCGCCGGGCGGCTGGGTGCCGCCACCATCGGGCTGTTGGGGACCAGTCTGTGGTTGGTCGGTGCGGCGACCGCGGTGGGCACACCGCTCGACAGCGGCGTGGCCCCCGACGCCCCCGCGGTCGCACCCACACAGGAGCGCGCCACGGACGACCCGACGACGGCCGGCGAGGCGCGGGAGGGCGAGGCCGCCGGTGACGGGAACGGCACGCTGGAGGTCCACGTGCTGGACGTCGGGCAGGCCGACGCCGCGCTGATCCGCCACGACGAGGTGGCGATCCTGATCGATGCGGGCCACTGGCAGCGCGACGACGTGGTCGGGCTGCTGCGCGACCGCGGGGTCGACCGCCTCGACCTCGTCGTGGTCACCCACCCGCACGCCGATCACCTCGGCCAGTTCGACCGGGTGCTCGACGCCATCGAGGTCGACGAGGTCTGGTGGTCGGGCTCGGAGACGACCACCCAGACCTTCGTCCGTGCCCTGGACGCCCTCGAGCGCTCCGACGCCACCTACGAGGAACCACGGACCGGGGACACCGCGACGCTGGGTCCGCTGGACATCGAGATCCACAACCCGCCACCGGGTCACCCCCTCGACGATCTCCACGACGCCGGGCTGGTGCTGCGCATCACCTACGGGGACACGCGGTGGCTGTTCACCGGCGACGCCGATCGGGTGACCGAACGGCGTCTGGTCGCGCAGGGCGGACTGGACGCCGACGTGCTCATGCTCGGCCACCACGGCTCGTCCACGTCCACGATCCCCTCGTTCCTCGACGCGGTCGATCCGGCGGTCGCGGTGTACTCGGCCGGCGTCGACAACGTCTACGGCCACCCCCACGACGAGGTCATCGACCGCGTGGAGCGGGCCGGGATCGCCTGGTACGGCACCGACGTGCACGGGCACGTACTGCTCACCACCGACGGGACCGACATCGAGGTCACCACGACGCGCAGCGGGCCCTGAACAGGCACGCCGATCAGAGGAACGGGACCAGGAACGCCGTGGTCAGGGCGAGCAGACCCACCGAGAGGTAGCGGTAGTTCGCGTACCAGGGTGTGCCCTGCAGGTCCTCGGTCTCCGCGTGCCAGACCGCCGGGGTCCAGGTGAACCGCTCGACGGTGTCGTCGTCCGGCGGGTCGGTGCGCAGACTGACCACGACCATCAGCACGATCGAGAACGCGAGCATCAGCCCGGCTGCGTAGAGGAACTGGATCGGCGGGCCGTCGAAGAGCAGATCGGCAGCGAGCTCCAGGCCGAAGAACCCGACCAGGCCGATCGGCACACCGACGATGAGGGTCACGAACGAGGCCGTCGCCGTGGCACGTCGCCACACCAGCCCGGCGACGAACACGGTCACGATCGGTGGGACCACCCAGGACAGGAACGACTGCAGGTACTCCCAGAGCGTGTCGAAGTTGGCGATCTGCGGCGCCCACGCCGCGGTCAGCACCATGAAGATGCCGACGACCACGCGGCCGATGACCAGCAGCTTGCCCTCGTCGAACTCCGGGTTGCGGCGCTTGATGAAGTCGTAGGTGACCAGGGTGGATGCGGCGTTGAGCGTCGAGTCGAGGCTCGACATGATCGCGGCGATGAGCGCGGCCAGCACCAACCCGCGGATCCCGATCGGCAGCAGATCGAACGCGATCGTCGGGAAGGCGAGGTCCGGGTCGTCGAGATCGGGGTAGAGCTCCAGCGCCATCAGGCCCGGGAAGACCATCACGAAGATGATGAACAGCTTCAACAGCCCGGCGAACAGCGAACCGTTGCGCCCCGCGTCGAGGTCCTTGGCGGAGAGCACCTTCTGCACGATGACCTGGTTGGTCACCCAGAAGTAGAAGCCGACGATGAACACCCCGAGGAAGATCCCCGGCCAGGGCAGGAACTCGTCGTCGGCGGGCCGGATGATCGACATCGCATCCGGACCGATCTCCGACTCCGCGGTGGCGAAGACCTGGGCGAGCGAACCGATCTGGTTCCACCCGATGAGGAACGCGGCGAGTCCACCGGCGATCAGCAGCACCGCCTGGACCGTGTCGGTGATCATCACGGCCTGCAAGCCGCCGAGCAGCGTGTAGAGCCCACCGAGCAACGCGATGAACGCGATGGTCTGCCACAGCGGGATCTCGGGGAACAGCACCTGCAGCGCCAGCCCACCGGCGAACATCGCCCCGGCCGCGTCGACGAAGGAGGTCGTGATGATCGTGAACACGCTGAAGGTGGATCTGGAGCGCGTGTCGTAGCGCGCCTCGAGGAACTCGGGCATCGTCGAGGCACCGGAGCGCAGGTAGAACGGCAGGATGAACAGCGCGAAGATCACGAGGATCACCGTGGCCATCCACTCGTAGTTGTAGATGGCCACGCCCTCGGCGTACGCGCCACCGGCGATGCCGACGAAGCTCGAACCGGACATGTTCGCGCCGAACAGCGAGAACCCGACCAGCCACCAGACCGATCCCCGGCCGGCCAGGAAGTAGGACTCGGAGTCCTTCTTGCCCTTCCCGACGTAGAACCCCAGCGCCAGGATCCCCACCACGTAGGCACCCAGGATCACCAGGTCGATGGTCGCGACCTCGAACTCACCCGTCATCGCATCGGCCTCCCAGCCCGACCGGCGAGCCGGCGGTCCTCGACCGCGCTCCCACTCCTCCGGCGTCGCCCGACCTTCGTGGCCGAGTGGGGTCGGACACCCGGTCGATGGGACCGCTGACCGTCGGGCCGTGGACGTGTCGGGTCGAGCAGGCACGCGTCCGGGGCACGCGTCCGGGGCACGCGTCCGGCGCACGCAGGCGGATCACCGACGGGCACGGGCGCGCAGCGGGTGCGGTGGCGGTGGTGGTGGTGGTTCAGCCGCCGCGAGCGGTCACCTCAGACGCGATCGTCCGGGGCGTCGACCCCCGCTCCGGCCGCCTCCCCCGCCCCGGGGCCCAATAACGGGGCCCCCACCCCGGGCCGCGGCGGACCCGGCGGCCCCCGCGCCCGGCCGTCACCACCGGGGGCGCGGCGCCCCGGCGGGCGCCACGGTGGTGGAGCGAGCGGCCGCACCCCCGGGTGCTGCGGGAGGCGG
>JAFIEQ010000126.1 GCA_020832455.1 Nitriliruptoraceae bacterium | reverse complement strand
GTCCCCCTTCATCGGGACGTGTGCTCCGCGGCCCTCCCACGTGGGCGGGTGCGATGTGCCGGTGCGGTGGTGCGGTGGCCGCGGCCGCGCCGGGCGCGGCGAGGACCCATCCGTCAGGTTCCCGTCGCATCCGCGGACCACCCGGCATCCTCGACCGATCCGCCTGGAAACGTGACGGGAACGTGACGGGGACGCGCCGGTCGGGGCGCGGCACGGCCGGCCGGCCCCACGGGGCGCCGGTGGACGGCCGTGGGGCCGAGAACGGCCTAGCGTTGGTCCCCCCAGTGGGATCGAGGACCATGCGCGCGCCGATCGAAGGCACCCTGATCGGGGTGCTGCGCGGCCTGGCCGCCTTCCGCTGGCTGGCCTGGACGTGGATGGCCCTGGTGCTGGTCGCGGCACGGGGCAACCTCGTCGCCCCACTCGCGGCGTGGACGCTGGTGATCGCCGCGCTGCTGGTGACCGTGTGGACGACCGCGGCCCTGCGTCACGCACCCGCCGGGCTGCTGCGGGGCCGGTCGGTGGGCGCGGAGGTCGGGGTCGCGCTGAGCCTGCAGCTCGCGGACGGGTTCGTGTACGGACCCGGGCACGTCTTCTCGCCGGGCCAGCCGCTGGGTGTCGCGTGGCCCACCGCCGCCGTGTTGTCCGCCGGGGTGGCGTTCGGGCCGGTGGTCGGTGCGTGCACGGGCCTGGTGGTCGGTGGCGGGCGGGCGGTGTCCTCGGTGCTCAACGTCGTGCCGGACGCGGACCCGTGGTTCGGGGCGCTGACCGGGGCACAGACGATGTCGCTCGTCACCACGACCGTGCTGCAGATGCTGGCCGGTGGCGTCGCCGGGTACGCCACCCGCCTGCTGCAGCAGGCCGAACGGCGGGTGATCGAGGCGGAGGGCGCGATCGCGGAGCTCCGCACCCGGGAGGACATCGCCCGCCGGTTGCACGACGGGGTGCTGCAGACCCTGGCGGTGGTGGAACGCCGCGCCGAGGATCCGTCGCTCGCGGCCCTGGCACGCGAGCAGGAACGCGACCTGCGGGCCTACCTGTTCGGCACGCCCGGAGCGGACGTGCTCGGCCGTGGCGCGCTCGGCGACACGTTGCGCCGCGCGGCCGCACGGGCCGAGCGCGCCTTCGCGATCCGCGTCGAGGTGGCGGTCCCCGACGATCTCCCGGAGCTCGACGGGCCCGTCCTCGAGGCGCTGGGCGGCGCGGTGGGCGAACTGCTGACCAACGTCGGCAAGCACGCCGGGGTCGACCAGGCCGTCGTGTACGCGGAGCCGCTCGACGACGGGGTGTTCGTGTCGGTGCGCGACCAGGGCGGCGGATTCGACCCGGCGACGGTGACCGTCGGCATCGGTCTACCGCGCTCCGTGCGGGCACGCGTCGAGGAGATCGGCGGCGCCGTGCGCGTGGTCAGCGCTCCCGACCGGGGGACCGAGGTGCAACTGACGGTGCCGGTGGTCGCGTCGGAATGACCCCCGCGGGCCTACGCTGCAGCGTCCGGGACGGCCGTCGGCCAGCGGGAGGAGCTCGGGTGGACACGCCACGCGCGACGTCACGACGACCGCCGATCCGGGTGGTGCTCGCCGATGACCATCCGATCTGGCGCGACGGGGTCCGCGCGGACCTCGGTGCGGGGTTCGAGGTGGTCGGCGAGGCCTCCGACGCCGACGAGGCGATCGCGGTCATCGGAGCCACCGGGCCCGACCTCGTCGTGTGTGACCTGAAGATGCCCGGCGGTGGCGGGATCGCGGTCGTCAAGGCCTGCGGGGCGGACAGCAACATCGTCATCCTGAGCGTGAGCGAACAGGAACGCGACCTGCTCGACGCCGTCGCGGCGGGTGCGGCGGGCTACCTGACCAAGTCCACCCCCGGGGACGAGTTGCGCGAGGCGTTGCGTCGCGCCGCCCTCGGCGAGCCGGTGTTCAGCCCGTCGCTGGCGACCCTGGTGCTCGGGGAGTTCCGACGGCTGTCGAAGCAGGCCACCGGGGTCGACCCGCTCACCGAGCGCGAACGCGAGGTCCTGCAGCACGTGGGTCGGGGCTACACCTACCGCCAGGTCGGCGAGGCGCTGCACATCGCGCCGAAGACGGTCGAGAACCACGTGCGCAACATCCTGGACAAGCTCCACCTCAACCGGAAGCAGGAGCTGATCCGCTACGCCGCCGAGCACGGCATCGAGTGAGCCCGCGTCCCCCGGAACCGATCGGGACGTCGGGGTGCCAGGCTGACGGGATCGTGCGGGCCGAATCTCGGCCGACCCATCCGGCGCGGCGCGTTCGCCCAGCCGGCCTCGATCTACGAGGACTCGATCACCCGAAAGGTCCGGTCGACCGCCTCGCGGAGGTCGTTGCGCAGGGCCTCGGGCTCGTCATCGACCGCGCCGATCACCGCCCCGAGCAGCAGTCCATCCAACAGTCGTGCGAGGAGCTCGGCATCGCGCTCGGAGCGGCTCGAGCCGAGCGCCGTGGCGATCGGCTCGAGGAAGTGTCGGATCGCCTTGCCCCGCTTCGCCAACGATCGGGCGAGTTCGGGCCGACGTGCCCCCTCGAGGAACAGCTCGTAGCGCGCCACGAGCCGCACTCGGTCGGCCAACAACCGATCGACCAGCAGGTCGACGATGGCCTGCGTCGTGGTGTCGCGCCCGGCGAGTACAGAGGCGAGCTGGGCGGTCGCGGCGGTCCACTCGGCGACATCCGCGGCGCACACGTCGTCGGCCAACGCCTCGACCAGCCCGTCGCGCGAGCCGAAGTAGTAGACGACCGAGCCGTGGGGCACGCCAGCGAGCTGTTCGACCGCCCGATGGGTCAACCCGTGCCACCCGGTCGCTCCCAGGACGTTCAGCCCAGCTGCGATCAGGACGTCACGCCGATTCTCTCCGGACGGAGTACTATTCTCTCCATCCGGAGAAGATTGCTCGATGGACTCGGAGGACATGATGCTCTCTCCCATGCTGGCCGCGCTCGCGACCACGGCAGCGGCCGGCGCTGCGATCATCGCGATCGGTCTGGCCGGGATGCGGTGGTGGCGTCGACACGGTCGAGCGACTGGACGTACTGCCGACTGGGTGCTCAGTCTCGCGATCTCCACCGTATTGTCGTTCGTCATGGGTGCGGTCATGACGGCGGTGAACGTGCCCGTCGAGCAGTACCCGGGTGCCTTCCTCACGTCACTGCTCATCGGCATCCTGGTCTCGACCCCGACCGCGTACCTCGTCGTGCCCCGGATCAGTGCGACGGTCAGGCGGACCTGAACGCGAGGCCGACCCGCTCCCCTCGGGTCGTGGCTGCAGCGAAGGCGCCGATCAGCGGTGTCGGCCGTGCGACGAGCCGCGCCGACCGGACGAACGCTGCCCCGTCGACACCGCGGTCCCACGCCCGGGCGGAACCCGGGTGTCCCCAGGCGGATCTGGGGGGTTCGCCGGGTAGGGTGGCCGGCGATGGTCGGCGACGGTGGTGTGGTCCGCTCGTCCGACCCGTCCGCCGGGGGCAGCCATGCAGGCCGATCACACCGCTCAGACGTCCGCTCCAGCCGCGGTGCCGACGATGCCGCCGCCCGACCAGGGCCCTCCCCCGCCCCCGGACGGTGACGCCGAGGCGCGCTCGGCGGCTGCCCGCTGGTTGGCCGGTCTCGGTGCGGTCCTGCTGGTCGCCGCCGCCGGGGCGTTCCTCGCGGCCGCGTGGGACGCGCTGCTGCTGCCGGCGCGTATCGGCATCGTCGCCGGGCTGACGGGGGCGGCCATCATCGGGGGGCAGTGGCTGCGTTCCTCCATGCCCGCGGTCGGGACGGCCCTGTTCCACCTCGGCGCCGTGCTCGTGCCGGTGGACGTGCTGGGGCTCGCCCTGCACCTCGGGGTCGATGTCGGGATGCGCACGCTCGCGGTCGGTGTGAGCGCCGCGGTGGTGCTGCCGCTGCTGGGGGCACTCGGACGCTCGCCGGTCCTGGGTGCCGTCGGGATCGCAGCGGTCCCGGTCGCCACGACCGGGGTCGCGCTGGTGTGGGGCGTCCCGGTGCTGCCCATGACGGGCGCGGTGCTCGCGGTGCTGGTCGTGCTCCGACACGAGGTGCGGCTGGGTCGGGGACGGGACGCGTTGGTGGAGCCCGCCCTGGTCGCGGTCGCGCTCGCGGTCGTCGTCGCGCCGCTGGCGGTCACCGCGGTGCGAGCGCTCACGGGCGACCTCGGCGTCGTCGCGACCTGGGCGGCCGCCGGCTGGGGGACGCGGGGTTGGCTCCCCCTGCTCGTGAACGGTGGGCTGATCACGGGGGCCCTCGCCTGGCGGGCCAACGGCATCGGGACCCCGCGTGCGCGTTCCGCGGCGATCGCGGCGGGCGTCCTCGCCGCGCTGAGCGTGCTGCTGCTGGCCCCGACCCCGCGTCTGGCGCTGGTGCTGCTGCCGGGTCTGGTCTTCCTCGGGGTCGAGGCAGCCGTGGTCCAGGCGCCGAGCCAGCGCACGCGCCTGCTCGCGGGCAGCGTCGAACTGCTCGCCGCCCTGGTGGCCCTCGCGGGTGCGATCCTGCTGTTCATGCCGGTCACGGCGGCGATGGGTGATCCGGAGGCGGCGGTCGGGATCGCCCTGGTCGGGGTCGCCTGGATGGTCGCCACCGTGCGTCGCGACGAGACGCGCACACCGCGGACCAGCGCGGTCATGCCCCTGCTCCCGGGGATGGCCGGGCTGGGTGCGGCCCACCTCGCCGTCGCGACCATCGTCGCGCTGCCCGCGGGCTGGCTCCCCGCCTCGCTGATCGACCACACGCTGGCGACGGGGCCGGCGGCGCTGGCGATCCCCAGCGCGATCCTGCTCGTCGGCGCGGCGCTGATCACCGCGACGGAGGTCCGTCGGGAGGCGGCACGGGTGCGTGCCGGACTCGCCGGGGACCAGGACGTCACCCGGATGGGGGTGGCGCTGGCGACGGTGCTGCTGCTCGGGATCGCAGCGATGGCACGCGAGGCCCCCGACGCGCTGCTCGCCGCCGGCACGGTCGTGCTGGTCGGCACGCTGGCGGCGCAGGCCGCCGCGGCGACCCGTGTCCAGCGTCGTGGTGCGCACGTGACCGGGTGGACCGTGGCGCTGGCATCGCTGGCGTTCGTGATCACCCGGATCTCGACGATCACCACGGGGCCGGCCGTGACCGCCGTCGCGACCCTGATCGCCGTTGTCATCGCGCTCGGGCTGCTGCTCTGGGGCCTGGAGGACCGCCCGCGCATCGCCGACACGGTCGCGGTCGTCGCCGGGCTGTTCGGCCTGTCGTGGACGATGCCGAGCACCGTCGTCGCCTCCTCCGGCGCCGGCCTGGTCGGTGACCCGATCGCCCCGACCCTGGCCGCCTGGGGGCTGGGTCCGTCCGGCACGCTGCCCGCCCTGGCGTTGCTGTTGCTGCTCGGGCTCGCCGCCGTCCGATCCGGCCGGGCGGCGCCCACCGCCCTCGCCGGGCTGCTGCTGGTCCGGGTGCTGACCACCGGCGGCTTCGCGCTTGGCATCTCCCGTCCCGAGGTCGCGGGTCTGCTGGGGGTGGTCGCGGTGGTCGGGCTGGTCGCCGTGCTGGCGCTGCCACGCGCGGGATCGGCGCTGCTGCCGGGCCCGGTCGCCGCGGCCGGGCTGGCGTTGCTGCTGGTGGCGGACCTGACCCTCGTGCGTCCGCTGTCGCTGTCGGTCATCGGCGCCACCCTCGTCGCGGTCGGCGTGGTCACCCACCGTGCCCTGGTCGGGCATCTCGGCGGCATCAGCCTGATCCTCGCCGCGTGGAGCACCCTGGACCTGATCGGGGTCGGGGCCGCGGATGCGTGGCTCGCGCCCGTGGCCATCCACCTGTGGATCGGTGCGGTCCTGGTGCGGCGCCGGGAGCCGATGAGCTCCTGGATCGCCGACGTGCCGCCACTGCTGCTCATCGCGGTCCCGGCCATCGTGGAGCGGCTGTCGACCGACGCGGTCGTGCACAGCCTGGTGGCCGGCGGCATCGCACTGCTCGCGGTCGTCTTCGGTGCCTGGAAGCGCCACGCGGGGCCGCTGATCGTGGGCACGGTCGTGCTGCTCGTCGTCGTCGGCATCGAGACGCTGACGGTCGTGCTCGCGGTCAACGCCTGGGTGTGGCTGGCCCTGGCCGGGGTCACGCTGTTCGTCGCGGCCGCGCTGCTCGAGCGGGCCGGATCGCCGGCGGCGGTCGGGCGCCGGGTCCGGCGGGTGCTCGAGGAGCGGTTCGACTGACCGGCGGTCCGGCGGTCCGCCGCGCCGACCCCGGGTGCGGGCTCGCGGGCGATCGCCGTGCGTTTCCCACAGCCCGGACGCGATCGCCCGCAGCGGTGTCACGGGCGGCGCGTAGGGTCCGGTTGTGAGAGGACGGGCCCTGCTGTACGGTTCACGGGTCTGCGCGGAGCTCTCGGGCTCCGCGCGCCGTGTGTCACCGCCCGCTTCGTCGACCAGGATCACCCGATCCACCGACGGCCGACCAGGCGACCACGGCTGACCAGGACAGCACCCCTGCCCCGCCAGCGGCGATCGACGTCGGCCCCAACGGCCTCGACGATCGCGACCGCGGGGGCCACCTGCCGCAGTGCGTCCGACCACGTTCGCGTGGACGGTCGTGCTCGGCCCGCACCGCGCCCACCGGCGCGGGCGGCGCGACCAGAGGAGGTGCCATGCGCCGCTACGAGATCATGCTGCTCATCACCGACACCATCGAAGAGGACGCGGCGACCGCCGTGTTCGAGAAGGCCAAGAAGATCCTCGCCGACCAGGGCGGGGAGCTGCTCGACGAGGCCTGGTGGGGTCGGCGCAAGCTCGCGTACGAGGTACTGAAGCGGGATCACGGGTTCTACGGGATCCTCGACTTCCACGCCTCGACGGAGGTCGTCACGGAACTCGAGCGTCAGCTCAAGATCTCCGACGACGTCGTGCGCTTCAAGACCGTGCGCCCGGAGGTCCGGACGCGGTCAAACGCCTGATCGTCACCGCTGGACCGCTGGGCCCGTCCTCTCCACTGCCCAGCTCCACCTGAGATGTTCGGGAGGCGAACATGGCGTTCGAGAGCAACTTCATCACCTTCATCGGCAACCTGACCGAGGACCCGGAGCTCCGCTTCACCGGCGGAGGCGCTCCGGTGGCCTCGTTCCGGATCGCATCCAACCGGCGCTACAACGACCGGTCCGGGAACCAGCAGGAAGAGACGACGTTCCTGAACGTCAACTGCTGGCGCGATCTCGCGGAGAACGCAGCCGAGTCCCTGTCCAAGGGCGACCGCGTGGTCGTCATCGGACGGGTCCGGGTCCGGTCCTACGAGAACCGCGAGGGCCAGACCGTCTGGGTCACGGAGATCGAGGCCGACGAGATCGCGCCGAGTCTGCGTTGGGCCCGGGCCCAGGTCACCCGATCCTCCGGCAGCGCCGGCGGGTCCGGGGGCCAGGGCGGATCGTCGGGTTCCTCCGCACCGCCGCCGCCGGACGACGACGTGCCGTTCTAGACGCGCTCGCCCGTAGCCGCGGGAGCCAGGCGCGTGCGTGATCGCGTCGCCTGGCCCCGCCACTCCATCCGTTCCACCATCCATCCACCCGGCGCCGACGATCCCGTCGGCCGCGCCCCCACGAGGAGCCGCCCATGCCGCCCCGTCCGAAGTCCAAGGACCGTCGTCCCCGCAAGGACAAGCCCTGCCCGATCTGCTCGCAGGGCATCGAGTACATCGACTACAAGGACCTCGCACTGCTCAAGCCGTTCCTGAACGAGCGCGCCAAGATCAAGGCGCGTCGGACCTCGGGAGCCTGCGCGAAGTGCCAGGTCCAGCTCGCCGCCGCGGTCAAGAACGCCCGCGAGATGGCGTTGATCCCTTACACGACCCGCTGAGGAGGCTGTCATGAAGGTCATCCTGAAGGACGAGGTCGACAACCTGGGTCTGCCCGGTGACGTCGTCGACGTCGCCGACGGCTACGGCCGCAACTACCTCCTGCCCCGTGGGCTCGCGCTCGTCGCGACCCCCGGAGCCATGAAGGAGGCGCAGGCGCTCACCCGTGCCCGCAAGGCACGGGAGGCCAAGACCGTCGATGGCGCCAAGGCGTCGGCAGAGATCCTCGAGTCGCGCACCCTGCGGATCGAGGCGCGTGTCGACGATCGCGGCGGCCTGTACGGGTCGGTCAGCGCGAACGACATCCAGCGCGTGCTCAAGGAGCGCGGGCACGACATCGAGCGCAAGCGCATCGACCTGCGTGGCACCATCAAGCAGATCGGGACCTACGAGGTCCCGGTGCAGGTGCACCCGCAGGTGATCGCGACCGTCACCGTCGAGGTCGTCGACGAAGAGGGCAAGATCATCGTCAACGCCGGTGGTGCCGTCGTCGACACCGAAGCCGTCGCCGAGGCGCAGGCTGCCGCGGAAGCCGCCGCGGACGCCGCGGAGGGCACCGAGACCGACGTCGACGTGCTGGCTGAGCAGGCGCTCGAGGCCGCCGAGGAGTTCGAGGCGCAGCAGGCCGCGACCGAGGCTGCCGACGCCGACGCGGCCACGGATGCGGCTGCGGACGCGGCTCCGGACGAGGAGCCCGTCGAGGGCTGAACCACGAGCCCTGCGGGCCCCACCCGCAGGGACCGGAGAAGGGCGTCGCCGTGACCACCATCGACCACCATCGATGAGCGGCGAGTACCCCCCGCCTCCGGGTGAACCGCCCACCACCACGGACCTCCGCCCATCCGGCAACGGTGCCGGGGGCCGCGGCTACGACCGCGTCCCCCCGCACTCGCTGGAGGCGGAGGTCTCCGTGTTGGGGGCGGCGCTGATCTCGCGGGCCGCGGCCTCCGACGTCATGCAGACCCTGCGGCCCGAGGACTTCTACCGCAACGCCCACCGGGTCGTCTTCGAGGCGATCCAGGGGCTCGACCACGAGGGTGAGCCGGTCGACACGGTCACCCTGACCGACTGGCTCGCATCGCGCGGCCGGCTCGACGAGGTCGGGGGCGCCGCGGCGATCCACGACCTCACCCTCGCGGTCCCGACCGCCGCGAACGCGTCCTACTACGCCCAGATCGTGCGCCAGAAGGCGCTGATGCGGCGACTGATCGACGCCGGGACGAAGGTCACCAAGCTCGGCTACGAGGGCGGGGACGATCCGGAACGGATCGTGGACCAGGCCGAGTCCATGATCTACGAGGTCGCGCAGACCGACTCGACCTCCGAGTACGCGCGGCTGGGGGAACTGCTCAACGAGTCGTTCGCGCAGATCGAGAAGCTCGCCGAGGAATCCTCCGAGGTGACCGGGCTCGCCACCGGCTTCGACGACCTCGACCGGCTCACCGCTGGGCTGCAGCCCCAGAACCTCGTCATCATCGCCGCGCGCCCGGCCATGGGGAAGTCGTCGCTGGTGCTCGGCATCTCGCACTTCGTGGCGGCCCGTCTGAGCCGTCCGGCGCTGCTGTTCAGCCTGGAGATGTCCAAGCTGGAGATCGTCAACCGCCTGCTGTCGTCCGAGGCCCGGATCGACTCCTCGCGGCTGCGCACCGGACGGCTCGAGGAGACCGACTGGCGCAAGCTCGGCGACGCGCTCGGCGCGTTGTCCGATGCCCCGCTGTTCATCGACGACACCCCGTCGATCACGCTGATGGAGATCCGCGCGAAGGCGCGCCGGCTCAAGCAGAAGCACGGGCTCGACCTCGTGATCGTCGACTACCTGCAGCTGATGGCCTCCCACCGGCGGGTGGAGTCACGCCAACAGGAGGTCGCGGAGATCTCGCGTGGGCTGAAGATGCTCGCCAAGGAGCTCGACGTCCCCGTCATCGCGCTGTCGCAGCTGTCCCGCCAGCCGGAATCGCGGACCGACAAGCGCCCCCAGCTGGCCGACCTGCGTGAGTCGGGCTCGATCGAGCAGGACGCCGACATCGTCGGGTTCATCTACCGCGACGAGGTCTACGACGAGGACAGCCCCGACAAGGGCATCGCGGAGCTCATCATCGCCAAGCACCGCAACGGCGCGACCGGCGTGGTCAAGCTGGCGTTCCTCGGCCACCTCACCAAGTTCGCCAACCTGGCGCGCGGACCCGGTGGGGGCACCGGTGGCCCGGGCTCGCCGCCGCCCATCTGAGTCGACCCCCTCGCCCGCCGACCCCGCGCGGCGCCCGCCACCTCGGATCCCCCGAGGTCGCATCACCCGACACGGGCTGTGGCCACGGCGGTACGGTCGTCGTCCGTCGACGAGGAGGGGTGCGGTGCAGGGCTGGCACACCGGACGGCTGCTCGTCGCCGCCCCGTCCCTCGACGATCCGAACTTCGAGCGCACCGTGCTCCTCGTGCTCGATCACGACGAGGACGGCGCGCTCGGGGTGGTGCTCAACCGGGTGACCTCGGTCCCGGTGCGTGACGAGCTCGATGCCTGGAGCCACCTCGCCGCCGACCCGCCGGTCGTGTTCGGCGGCGGCCCGGTCGAACCGACCGCGGTCGTCGCGCTGGGACACGCCACCGCGACCGCGTCCTCGGAGCTCGACCCCGACCAGGACGCCGGGATCACCCTGGACCGTGAGCAGGATGCCGGCGACGGCGGGACCCGCATCCTCGACCGCATCCGACTGGTCGACCTCGGGTCCGATCCGGTGCTGGCGGCCACCGAGCTCCAGCGGGTCAGGATCTTCGCGGGCTACGCGGGGTGGGCGCCCGACCAGCTCGAGGACGAGATCGCCCAGGGCGCCTGGTACGTCGTCGACGCGGCACCCGACGACGTCTTCACCGACGACCCGGGCACGTTGTGGCACGACGTGCTCCGCCGGCAGGACGGGCCGCTCAAGCTGCTGGCCACCTACCCGGCGGACCCCAGCCTGAACTGATCCGATCGCGCTCAGCTGCGGGCGACCGGGTCCTGCGGGTCGTCGCAGCGGAACGGCTCCTGGCCCTGCGCGCCGTGGTAGGTGTAGGTGTCACCGCCGGCCTCGAACACGATCCGGTAGCCCTCGACCAGGGCCTGGGTGTACATCATCCCGGGCTCCGGACATCCGATCGCCCCGTCGGACCAGGTGACCAGTTCGGTCGTCACCACCATCACCTCGGACTCGGCGACCCCGGCGTCGGCAGCGACCTCGGGCGTGAGCTGGCGCACCTCGGCGCCCAGCAGTGCGTCGGACTGGCCGGCGCCGTCGTCGTCGCCGGGGAGCGGCTCCGGTTCCGGGTCGGTCTCGTCAGCGGGGGGCTCGGTCACGTCGTCCTCCGTCCCATCGTCCTCGGGAGCGTCCTCGTCGGCGCCCTCGTCCCCACCCGAGGCGCCCGGCTCCGGCTCGATCGTGGGGGTGTCGTCCGCGCTGCCACACGCCGCCAGGACGAGCGCCAGGCTGCACAGGATCGTGGTGATGCGTCGCATGTCGGTTCGTCCTCACGTGGTGGCCACCCCCTCGGCGGCCCTCGGGAGGTGGGACGTCGCCGATGGTCGCAGGGTTCCCGTCCGGGCGGATCCTACCGCCCGGACATCCGCCTGCGCGGGTCCTCAGCTCGCCGCGAGCGACCGCAGC
>JAFIEQ010000003.1 GCA_020832455.1 Nitriliruptoraceae bacterium | reverse complement strand
GGCAAAAGCGCCATGACCCACCATACACTCTATTTTGATGACCAACACACCCCCCCCCCCCCCCCAAACCCCGGGGGGGCCCCCGCCCCCCCCCCCCCCGCCCCCCGGGGCCGCCGGCGGGGGGCCCACGAGCGGCTCGAGGTCGTCGTGGAGCTCCCGGAGGAGACCGATGCCGACCCGGTGGCGGCGCGTCGGGCCACGCTGTTGGCCGTCGTGCGCAGCATCGAGGCCGCGGACGGCGTGCCGACCGTGGGCGACCTCGCCGGGGTGCTGGACGTCAGTGAGGCCACGGTCCGCCGGGATCTGGCCGCGCTGCGTGAGGACGGGCGGCGCGTGCGGACCCGGGGCCACCGCGCTCGGTGAGCGCGAGGTCGCGCGCCGTTGTCGGGCTGCTGAGACACCTCCGAGACACCGCTGTCCCATGATGCGGCTGCCGCCGAGCCCCCGAGGCGGTCCGCGGCGATCCCCCCGCCGCCCGTCGAGCCCGAGGAGTCCCCGCCGTGAAGCGTCGTCTCACCACCATCGTCCTCTCGTCCGCGCTGCTGACCCTGGCCGCCACCCCCGCGTTCGCCGGCCTCAGCAACATGGGCTTCTAGAGACCTCCGGCGTCATCGCCTCGCGCCCCGATGCGATGACGAGGTCGGGTACGAGACGCGGTCACCCCTCCCGCGTCATTCCTGTCGGGGGATGCCCGACCTCCCGCCGTCGATCGTCCCCTGGATCGACGGCGGCGCCGGTTCCCCCGGACCGTGGACGAGGAGCGTGATGACCGCCGACGCCCCCGCGACCGAGCCGTCGCCGCGTTCGTCCGAGGCCGCCCCGACCGGGGCGGCCCGCCCCGCGTGGTCCGATCGACGGATCGGTGTCGCCCTCGTCCTAGTCGGCGGCGTACTCGTCGTGGTCGGGTCCCTGCTCGCGGCGCCCGGCGCGGGCCCGTCCACCTCGGTGGCGTTGGCGAAGGTGGGTATCGCCGTGGTCGGGGGGCTGCTGGTCGGTGCGGGTGCGGCCCAGTGCATCGGCGGGGCCCGCCAGCGGCGTCGGGAGCGCCAGCTCGCGGCGCGTGAACGATCGCTCGGTGACGACCGGGCGGCGCTCGTGCAGTTGGTGAGCCACGAGCTGCGCACCCCGCTGACGGTGATCCGAGGTGGGGTGGAGATCCTCAACCGCTCGGAGGCGGGCACGCTGGACCCCGCGCACCACCGGCTGTTGGACGCGACCTGGCGGGCGACGCTCCGGCTGGAGTCGATGGTCCACGTGGTGCTCGCCGCCGCGGAGGCCAGTGGCAGCGAGGTGCCGCCGGGGACGACCGACGGGGACCTGCAGCAGCTGATGCGCCGCCGCCTCGACGCGGATGCGGTCACCGCCGACGACGCGTCGTTGGTGGAGATCGCCGTGCCCGCCCTGATCGAACAGGTCGCCGGGTCGTTGCGGGCGGACCTCGAGGAGCGGCTCGAGGTCGACCTCCCCGCCGACTGCCGCATCGTGACCGTGGAGCCCTACCTGTGGGTGGCGCTGCGCTGCCTGCTCGACAACGCGGCCAAGTTCTCCCCGCCCGACTCCCCGATCGAGGTGGCGTGCCATCGTGACGGTGGCCACCTCGAGCTCTCGCTGACCGATCACGGGCCCGGGCTGCCATCGGGGTACGAACGGCTCGCGTTCGAGCCGTTCACCCAGGCGGACGCCTCGCTGCGGCGCTCGCACGCGGGCATCGGGATGGGGCTCTACACCGCCCGCCGGCTGGCGCGGCAGCTCGGTGGGGACGTGCTGGTCGGGACCGCGTCGCACGGCGGCACCATCGCGACCATCCGCCTCCCCGACACGGACCGCTCGTCCGACCCCGACGGCGCCAGCCGGGTCATCGACCTGGCCGGCCGCGGCCAGCGGGTCCCCGAACGCTGAGCGACGCCGACCGCCGGCTCACGCGGGGACGGGAGCCAGCTTCAGCCGGACGTCGACGGCGACGACCCCCTGTCCTTCCGGGCGGACGAACACGGGGTTGAGGTCCAACTCGGCCACCTCGGGGATGTCCTCCACCATCGCGTTGACCCGGTGCAACAGGTCCTTGAGTGCGTCGATGTCGGCGGGAGGACTCCCCCGGTAGCCGGACAGCAGCGGCGCCATGCGCAGGCTCGACAGCATGCCATCCACGTCCCGGTCGGTCAGCGGGGTGATGCGCACGCTCACGTCCTTCAGCAGCTCCACGAGCGTGCCGCCGGCCCCGGTGACCACGATGGGTCCGAAGCTCGGGTCGTGCGTGACACCGACCACCATCTCGACGCCCTCGTCGACCATCTCCTGGATGAGGAACGCGTCGGCGTGGTGTCCCAGTCCCTGCCCGATGAGCTGGTCACGCATGTCCGCCACCGCGGCCCGGACCTCCTCGGCGCCGTGCAGCCCGAGGCGGACCCCGCCGACGTCCGCCTTGTGGATCGGCGCCGCGACCTTGACCGCGACGGGACCCTGCAGCTCGGCCGCGATCCCGGCAGCTGCCTCGGCGGTGGTGGCCACCTCGGCCCGCGCCAGCGGGATGCCGTAGGCCCCGAGCAACGACGCGGCCTGCCCCGCGGGCAGCCACACCGCGCCGTCCTCTCGGCCGGTGCTCGCGAGCGCCCGGTCGACGACCGCGCGCGCCCCGGCACGATCGATGCCGTCCGGCTCGATCGGGGTACCGAGTGTCTGGCGTCGCCAGGTGGCGTAGCGGGCGACACGGCCCATGGCGCGCGCCGCGGCCTCCGGGAACGCGAAGGTGGGGATGTGGGCGCGCGTCAGTGGCGCTGGGATCCCGCTCGTGGACATCACGACGCTGACGACCGGGACGTCGTCGGGCAGACCGGCTGCGGCCTCGACCAGCGCCTGCGCCACGGAGTCGACCGTGGTCTGCGCGGTGGGGATGTAGATCACGAAGACCATGTCGATCTCGTCGGCGTGGCCCAGGATCTCAAGCGCGCGGCCGTAGGACGCCGGTGAGGCGGAGGCGATCATGTCCACCGGGTTGTTGATCCCTGCCTCGGCGGGCAGGAACTCGGCGAGCTGGGCCACCGTGCGGTCGGAGAGCCGCGGGACCTCGAGACCGTTGGACTCCAGCGCGTCGGCCGCCAGGATGGCCGGTCCGCCGGCGTTGGTCAGTACGCCGACCTTGCGACCGCGGGGGAGCCCCTGGCTCGACAGCAGGGTCGCCACGTCGAACATCTCCTCCAGGGTGTCGGTGCGGATCACCCCGGTCTGCTCGAACAGCGCCTCCACGGCCGTGTCGCCGGTCCCGATGGCCGCGGTGTGCGACGACGCGGCACGGGCCCCGGAGCTGGTCCGCCCGGACTTGACGACCACGATCGGCTTGCGCCGCGAGATCCGGCGGGCGATCCGGGAGAACCGGCGGGGGTTGCCGAAGGACTCGAGGTACATCACGCAGACCTCGGTGTCCGGGTCGTCCTCCCAGTACAGCAACAGGTCGTTGCCGGAGATGTCGACCTTGTTGCCCACCGACACGAAGCTGGCGATCCCGAGTTCCCGCGCGTGCACGTGCTCGAGCACGGCCAGACCCAACGCGCCGGACTGCGAGGACATCGACACTCGCCCCGGCGAGGGGAACGTCGTGGAGAAGGTGGCGTTGAGGCGCACGGCGGCGTTGCCGTTCATCAGGCCCATGCAGTTCGGGCCGACCAGGCGCAACCCGTGGTTGCTGGCCGTGTCGAGCAGGTGCTGCTGGCGCGCGACCCCCTCGCCACCCATCTCCGCGAACCCGGCGGAGATGACGCACACCGCGCTGACCCCCAGTTCGCCCGCTTCGTCGACGACCTCGGCCACCAGCGGGCCCGGCACGGCGACCACCACCAGGTCCGGGACCTCCGGGCACGCACGCAGGCTGGGGTAGGCGGCCACGCTCTGGACGTAGCGGGCGTTGGGGTTGACCGGGTAGACGACCCCCTCGAACCCGCCCTGCAGCACGTTGTCGAGGAGCAGACCACCGATCGAGGTCCGGTCGCGTGACGCACCGACGATGGCCACCTTCTCCGGCCGGAAGAACCGTCCGAGTGCCGCCTGGGCGGCGCGTCGCTCCTCGGCGTCGACCACGTCGAGGAAGTGGTCGGTCACCTGGGTGTCGAGGTCGGAACGCACCACGCCCATGTCGTTGCCGGAGGTGTACTCCAACCCGAGCTCACGCACGAGGTTCAGCATCCGCACGTTGTCGGCGAGGATGTCACCCGAGAGGTGGGTGATGCCGGCGGCCTCCGCGGCCAGTGCGACCTGGCGGACCAGCACCGTGCCCACGCCCTTGCCCTGCAGGTCGTCCTGGACCAACGCCGCGAACTCGGCCTGTTCGGGGTGATCCGGGTCCCGCTCGTAGCGGGCCACGGCGACGATCCGCTCGTGCTCGCCACGCCCCCGGGTCGCCACGACGGCGAACTGCAGCGCCGGGTCCAGGTCGATGAACCGGCGGACGTTGTGCTCGTCGAGGTTGAACGGTCCGTGGAAGCGCAGCCGTCGGGACTCCGCAGAGGTGCGTGCCCACATCCCGAGCAGCCGCTCACCGTCGTCCGGCCGGATCGTCCGGACGTGGACGGTGGTCCCGTCCTTGAGCACGTGGTCGAACGTGTGGTCCATCGCAGGCCTCGACGGTCGTTGGCGGGCGTCGGCGGGGCAGGAGACGGGCCGCCGGCACGTCACCGGAGCGGCACGACGGGTGCCGCCCGCAGGTCGCATCCTCGCGCGTCCGCGGCGCCGACGCCAAGGCACCAGCTCCGCCACCGCCGTGTCCAGGGCGGTCGGCCCCTTGTGCCGAGCCCGCCCGGCGGGCAGCATCGGTGTCCACCGGCTGGGAGTGCACCTCGTGGACGCCGTCGATCGACACCAGGCTGCAGCGGAGCGCGACCTCGACCGGATCGATGACGAGGCGGATGCCACGCTCGATCCGCGGCGCGTGGAGGACGATCGGCTCGTGCGGGGAGCGGTCGGCCGAGCGGTGGCCCCCGACGACTACGGCATCCACGTCGACGACCCGGACGGCGATCTGCTCGACGAGGACCTCGATGCGGGCCTGCGCGACGACCGTGAGGCCGACCTGTTGGACTCGATCGCGGAGGCCTTCAACGCGCGCGACCTCGACGGGTTGATGGAACTGCTCAACGACGACGTCGAGGTGCCCGGCCTGCTCGGCTACGAGCGGGCCAACGTGCCCGGCGCGCTGCAGGGTCTGTGGGAGCGCCGGCCGAGCTGCTGCCTGGTCCGCGGTTACACCGGTACCGAGCACATCGGGGTGCTGTTCGAGCACGACGGGACGAGCTGGTGGCGGGTCGCCGCCGTCCACGTCGACGACGTCGAGGACGGGCAGGCGGGCGTCCTGGAGTTCAGCGACGACACCGCCCTGCTCGAGCAGGCCACCTGCGACACGCCCGATGCCGACGACCTCGAGGAGGGGGTCCGTTGGGAGGAGTGGGAGCAGGGCGTCGGCGACTGACGGGCGCGCGCCGGCGACCGTGACCACCGCGGCGGGGCGTGGTCGGACACGGTCCTCGGCCCCGGGTCAGGTGCGCGTGTCCAGCGAGGCCCAGCTCGGGCGCGCGACCTCGACGGGCTCGCCCGGCGTCGCGTACCAGCCGCCGCTCAGCCGGGCCACGGGCCGGAACCGGTGGACATCCGCCGCGGCCGCCCCGTCGGCGCGCCGGACACGTGCCGCGAGGTGGGCATGTCGGACGCGACCGACGACCAGCGTGCTGTCGCCGACGGGGACCAGCTGTTCCAGGGTGCACTCCAGGTGGGCCGGCGCGTCCGCGACCCGGGGGACGGACACCCGGACACCGGGTCGCGTGCGCAACGCGGCGAGCTCGAACTCGTCGATGTCGGGGGGTGCGTCGGCGGCGGTGAGGTTCATCGCCTCGCGCATCGCCTCGTCCACGAGGTTGACCACGAACGCGCCCGTGGACCGCACGTTGCGCAGCGTGTCCTTCTCGCCGGCGGAGGTGAACACCACGCACGGCGGGTCGATGCTCGCCTGGGTGAACCAGGAGTGCGGGGCGAGGTTGGCGACCCCGTCGGTCGACACGGTGGACACCCAGGCGATCGGTCGGGGGACGATGACGGACGTGAGCAGGGCGTAGACCGTGGCCGCCGGTTGGCCGTCGAGGTCGAACTCGAGCGGCTCGAGCGGCTCGAGCGGATCGTCGGTCGGGGTGGTCACGGTCGGCCCTGTCGTCGGCATGGTGCGCGTCCGGACGGTGTGGGTCCGGACGGAGCAGCGGCGGTGGTCGCTGATCGACCCGCCGGCGGCCGCCATGGTGCCGTGTGTCGGCGTCGTGCGGTGCCGCGCAGCCACGTGGCGTGCGTCCCCTCCCGGTGGCGGGGCCGTTCGACCGGCTGTCCATGCGGGCGTGGCGACGCGTACCGGGCGGTGGCGGGAGGTGACACCGTGTGAGATGCCGGGTTCCACCCGGCGGATGACGCACCTGCACGCCAGGGGAGCGGCGTCAGCGCCATCGACCCCACGAGATCAGGAGCGACCATGAGTGACGAGAAGACCACCGAGAAGCTGAAGGGCATGGGCAAGGAGGTGCTGGGCAAGGCCACCGGTCAGGACGACAAGGTGCGCGAAGGCGAGGCCCAGCAGAAGAAGGCCCAGAAGGGCGAGGAGGCCGAGCGTCTCCAGCAGGAAGCGGAGCACAAGCGCAACCAGGCTGCCGGCCACAAGGCCGACGAGACCCGCAACAGCTGAGCACCCCTCGCGCGCACCCGGGACGCCCGCACCGCACGTCGGTCGCGGGCGTCCTGCGTTGCCGCACCTCGCGGGGGTCCGCCGCCCGCTCCGCGCTAGCGTCCGCACCTCCCGATGAGAAGGGTGGACGGTGGAGGTCGCGGTCGCTGCGTTCCTGGTCTTCATCCTGGGGGTCGTCGGGTTCGTCGTGTGGGTCTACGCCCTCATCGACGTGATCCGGACCCCCGACGAGCGGTACCGGGTCGGGACGCAGCTGATCTGGGTGCTCGTGGTGCTGTTCGCCCACATCATCGGGGCGATCATCTACCTCGCCGTCGGTCGTCCCCGCCGCACGTAGTCGCGCGTCGTCACCCCAGGAGCTGCCCGTGGACGGTTGGCTGTCACCGCGGTGGCGGGCTCCGGTCCGACTGGACCTGCCGACCGGGCACCACCTGCGCCCGATCCGGGTCGAGGACCTGGCCGTCGACCACCCGACCGTGATGCGCTGCCAGCCCCGGCTGTGGGCGCGGTTCGGGCCGGTCTGGGGGTGGCCACCGCCGGACATGACGCTCGAGCAGGACCGGGACGACCTGATCCGGCACGTGGACGAGATGTCCCGCAACGAGTCGTTCAACTTCGCCATCTTCGACCCGGACGAACGCCACCTGCTCGGGTGCGTCTACGTCGACCCGCCGGAGTCGCCGGCGCACGACGCCGAGGTGTGCTGGTGGGTCGTCGACGAGGAGGTCGACGGCCCGCTGGACCGCGTGCTCGAGGGCGCGATCGCGCGGTGGCTCGACGACGCATGGCCGCTCGAACGACCGCGCATCGTCGGCCGGGACATCTCCTGGGCCGACTGGCACGCCGAGGTGGAGGGCGGCGACGGGCCGTGGCCTGTCACCGGGCGTTGAAGTACTTCGCCTCCGGGTGGTGCACGACGATCGCGGAGGTGGACTGCTCCGGGTGGAGCATGAACTCGTCGGTGAGCTCCACCTCGATGTCGCCCGGGTCGACGAGCTGGAACAGCTTCGTCTGGTCCTCGAGGTCCGGGCAGGCGGCGTAGCCGAACGAGTAGCGCGACCCGCGGTAGCCCTGGCGGAACCAGTCCTGCGGGGTCGGCCCGTCGTCGTCGGCCATGCCGAGCTCCTCACGGATACGCCGGTGCCACAACTCCGCGAGTGCCTCGGCCATCTCGACCCCGAACCCGTGGGCGAACAGGTAGTCCTGGTAGCGGTCCTGGGCGAACAGCTCCTGGGCGACGGTGGAGATCCGTCGGCCCATCGTGACGACCTGGACGCCCAGCACGTCGGGCTCGCCGGTCTCGAGCGGCCGGAAGAAGTCCGCGATGTTCAGGAACCGGCCCCGGTCCTGTCGGGGGAAGTGGAAGCGCACCAGCTCGCGCTCCAGGGGCGCGTCGGGATCCCAGACCACGAGGTCGTCCCCGTCGCCGTTGGCCGGGTAGTAGCCGTAGACGACCTGCGGGGTGACGACCTTCTCCGCCTGGGCGCGCGCGAGCCACTCGCGCAGGACCGGGCGGGCCTTGTCCTCGAGCAGTTGCTGGTACTCGTCGACCGAGCGGTCCCCGGGGGTGAAGCCCCACTGGTTGCGGAACAACGCCACCTCGTTGAGCAGCGGCGCGACGTCGCCCAGCGGGATCCCCCGTACCACCCGCTGCCCCCAGAACGGCGGGGTCGGGACCTGGATGTCGGTCGCGGTCGCGGAGCGTGGACGGCCCTGCGCGTCGAGGCTCGGGGCGGACTCCTGCGCCCGGGTGGTGACGTGGTGGCGACGCTCCTTGCGTTCCGCGTCCTCGATGCGCCCGTCACCGCCGGCGGCACGGGCCTCCATCAGCCGGTCGAGCACCCGCAGCCCCTCGAAGGCGTCCTTGCAGTAGAAGACCTGACCCTCGTAGATCGACCGCAGGTCGTCCTCGACGTACCCGCGCGTGAGCGCCGCCCCGCCGAGCAGCACGGGCGTCGCCTTCGCGACGCCGCGTCGGTTCATCTCCTCGAGGTTCTCCCGCATGATGACCGTGGACTTGACCAGCAGCCCGGACATCCCGATCACGTCGATCTCGTGCTCGGAGGCCGCGGCCAGGATGGCGTCGATCGACTGCTTGATGCCGATGTTCACCACGTCGTAGCCGTTGTTGCGCAGGATGATGTCGACCAGGTTCTTGCCGATGTCGTGGACGTCGCCCTTGACCGTGGCGAGCAGCACCCGGCCCTTGGCGCCCGTCCCACCCCCCGCTGCCTCGATGTGTGGCTCGAGGTGTGTGACGGCCGCCTTCATCGCCTCGGCGGACTGCAGCACGAAGGGCAACTGCATCTGGCCGGAGGCGAACAGCTCCCCGACCGTGGCCATACCGGCCAGCAGGAACCGGTTGATGATCTCCAGCGGCGGGTGCGACTCGAGCGCGATGTCGAGGTCGGCGTGCATCCCGTCGCGGTCGCCGTCGATGATGCGCCGCTCGAGGCGCTCCTCGACCGGCAGGGCCGCCATCTCGTCGGCCGTCGCCTTGGTCTCGCTCGCGCCCTCGAACAGCGCCATGAAGCGGTGCAGCGGGTCGTAGTCCGCCGCAGCGGTGCCGCCCATGCCGGCGGTCCCACGGTGGTCGTGGATCAGGTCGTAGGCGACCTGGCGCTGCTCGTCGTCGATCCGGTGCAGCGGCAGGATCTTGGCGACGTGGACGATGGCCGAGTCCAGCCCACGCTTCATCGCCTCGTCGAGGAACACGGAGTTCAACACCTGGCGGGCCGCCGGCGACAGCCCGAAGGAGACGTTGGACACCCCCAACGTCGTGGCACAGCCGGGGACGGCGGCCTTGACGCGCTCGATCGCCTCGAGCGTCTCCGCGGCGTCACGGCGCAGGTCCTCCTGCCCGGAGCCGAGCGGGAAGGTCAGGCAGTCGAAGATGAGGTCGTGCGGTTCCAGGCCGTACTCGTCGATGGCGATGCGGGCGACCCGCTCGCACACGTCGACCTTCCAGTCGGCAGTGCGGGCCTGGCCCTCCTCGTCGATGGCGAGCACCACCACGGCCGCCCCGTACCGCTTGGCCAGCGGCAGCAGCACGTCGGCCTTGACGCGGCCGTCCTCGAGGTTCACCGAGTTGATCACCGCGCGACCGCCGAGCCGCACCAGCGCCGACGCGACGACGTCGAGCTCCGTCGAGTCGATGACCAGCGGCAGGGTCGACTGGGTGGCGTAGCGGTCGACCACCTCGACCATGTCGGGGACCCCGTCGCGCCCCACGTAGTCCACGCACACGTCGAGCACGTGCGCGCCCTCGCGGGTCTGGCTGCGAGCGAGCTGGACCACGCCCTCCCAGTCCTCGTCCAGCAGCAGGTCACGGAAGGCCCGCGAGCCGTTGGCGTTGGCGCGTTCCCCGATGGCGAGGAACGCGTTCTCCTGCTCCACCGGGATCGCGGCGTACAGCGACGCGAGCGCGGGACGCCACTCGACGGTGAGCGCCTCCGCCGCGTCGGCGTCGATCGTGGCGTCCACCGCGGGCGCAGCGGCGTCCGGCGCCCCGGCCGCGGGTGTGGCGTCGGCCGCCGGTGGGAGCACCAGGGAGCCGGCGAACCCCGGCTTGGCGCTCCCCGGACGGTCCAGGCGCCGCGGTCGCGGTCGACGTCCCCCGACCGCCTCGACGACCGCTGCGAGGTGCTCCGGCGTCGTGCCGCAACAGCCGCCGACGATGGCCACGCCCAGTTCGTCCACGAACCCGCGGTGGGCCTCGGCGAGCCCGGCGGGGTCCAGCGGGTAGACGGTCGCATCGCCCTCGAGGTGGGGGATGCCGGCGTTGGGGATCACGCTGATCGGCAGGCGGGAGGTCCGCGCCAGGGTCCGCACGTGCTCGCGCATGTCGTCGGGCCCCGTCGCACAGTTCATCCCGAGCACATCGATGCCGAGCGGGTCCAGCGCGGCGATCGCCGCAGCGGGCTCCGTGCCCAGCAGCATCGTGTTGATGTCCTTCTCGATGGTGAACTGCACCATCAGCGGGACGCGGGCCCCACGTTCGACGAACACGTCGTTCGCGGCCGCCACCGCCGCCTTGACCTGCAGCAGGTCGAAGCACGTCTCCACCAGCAGGACGTCGACGCCGCCGTCGAGCAGCCCGTGGACCTGGCGCCGGTAGCCGGCTTCCATGGTCGGCACGTCGATGAAGTCGCCGGTCGTCGCCGGGTCCTTGCCCAGCGACAGCGTCGGCGCGCGGGTGCCCGGTCCGATCGACCCGATGACGAACCGGGGCTGGTCGGGGGTACTGGCCGCGTCCGCAGCTTCTCGTGCGATCCGTGCTGCGAGTCGGTTGAGTTCCTCGGTGTCCGCCCCCAGCCCGTACTCGTCGAGCACCCAGGGGGCGCCGCCGAACGTGTCGGTCTGGACCGCGTCGACCCCGACGTCGAGGAAGTCGCGGTGGACCTGCGCGATGACGTCGGGGCGGGACCGGACCAGCACCTCGTTGCAGCCGTCGAGCGCCTCGCCGCCGAAGTCGTCGGCGCTGAGGTCGGCGTTCTGCAAGCTCGTCCCCATGCCACCGTCGACCACGAGCACGCGTTCGCGCAGGGTGGCGAGGAAGGGGTGGTCGGCCAGGGGCGGCAGCAAGGCGGTCTCGAGGTTCGAGGACACGTGCACGTGGGAGCAGGGTGCGCGCGGGACCGGGACTCCGGACCGCCACTAGTCGTACGAGGCTACCGAGGGCATGGCTCGCCCGACCACCCCGGCCCGGTCCGCGCGTTCGCTCCTGCGCGGACGGCGGGCGATACTGCGCGCATGATCCGCACGCGCACGTCCGACCTGCGCGCCGACCCTCACGACGCTTGGTCGTCCTGCGCCGACCGTGCGGAGGTCATCGGCGCGGCCGAGGAGCACGCCCGATGACGACGGCTTGGTCACGGCGCGGTCCCCGTCGCCCCCTGCGCGTACTCGTGGTGGCGATGGCGGTGACGCTGACCGCCTGCGGAGACGACTGGACCGCCGACGTCGAGGACGCCTGGGGGATGGTCGCCGGCGACGACCTCGTCGTGACCGTGTTCGAGGCAGGCGTCCGCGCCCACGACCTCGAGGGCGAACTCCGGTGGCAGCGCCGGCTCGACAACCGTGACGTCTTCGGTGATGGCCCGACCCGCATCTTCCCGATGTCCGTCGATGTCGGCGGCGACCTGGTCGCGGTCCTCGCCCGCGATGGACGCGACGACGAGCCTGCGTGGACCGTCGTCGCCTACGACGCCGTCGACGGTCAGCAGCGGTGGACCGCCCACTTCCCCGAACCGGCGATCCGGCTCCTCGCGAGCTCCGGGGCCACGACGGACTTCACCGCCGGACTCGCCGTCACCGAGGACGCCGTGCTCGTCGTGAGCCCGAGCGACGAGGTGGTGGCCCTGGACGCCGTCGACGGCACCGAGCGCTGGCGGGGCGGGATCGAGGGCTCGGCGGTGACCGGCGTGACCTCGCTCACCGCGGGATCCGGGCTCGCGGTGGCGACCGACAGCCTCGGGGTCCGCGGGTTCGCGCTGGACGACGGGGAGGTCCTCTTCGACATCGCCGAGTCCAACCCGTCCTTCCGACTCCCGGGTGTCCTCATCGACGACGCCGTCTACCTCGCCACCCACGCCACCGTCCGGGCCATCGACCTCGACGGTCACGAGCGCTGGTCGGCCGAGGTCCGGGACGGCCCGGACGGTCTGGGTGTCCTCACGCAGCCGGCCCTCACCCCCGTGCTGGTCGACGATGTCCTCGTCGGTGCCTGGCGTGCCCAGTCCCGCGAGCCGATCCTGCGGGCCTACGACCGCGACGACGGTGCCATCCGGTGGGAGCAGCGGGACGCACAGCTTCCGCTCGGTCGGCAGGAGAACCCCTGGGAGCATCCGGGCACGCTGCTCGAGCTGAACGGTGTCCCAGCCGCCGCGACGACCGACCTGCGGGTGCTCGATCCCACGGACGGCAGCGTCTCCCGGGTGGTGCGGCTGGACCGCGAGCTCGAGCGGGGCATCGCCCTGCGCGACGGGGCACTCGTCTACGTCGGCGACGACCGGCTGCGCAGTCAGGTGGTCAGCCGCTGAGCCTCCCCGGACCGACCCGTCGACGGTCGGGTTCGACGTTGGCTGCCCGGTTCGCGATACTCCGCGCCACCATGGCCCTCTTCTCGCGCAAGCCCGACCTTCCCGCCGACCTCCACGATGCGTGGTGGTCCTTCGTCGACTGCGCGGAGGTCATCGAGGGCGGCCGTCGGGTCCTGCTCGGGGTCCTGCCGACCGGTCGGGTGGAGCCCGCCCCGATCGCGGTGGGGACCGAGGCGGTGCGTCGTGCGATCGCGGACGCGCGCGCCTGGATGCCCCGGTGGCGCCTCGAGGACCTGGAGGACGACTGGCGCGACTGCCAGCAGGCCCTCGACGAGGCCGAGGCGGCCCTCGAGGGCGTCGAGCGAGAGGCCGCCTCGACCGATGAGCTCGAGGAGCTGCTCGAGTCGGTCCAGGACGTGATCGAGCCGCTCGACAGCTTCGCGGACGCGGAGCGCGCCTGGCGCCGGGCGTGGAAGCTGCCCCGTGAGCGGGGAGAGCCGACGGTATGAGCGGTGACGGGACCAGCGGCGACGCGCCCGGCGGCGATGTCGCGGACGGCGACGCGGACGCCCGTCGCTCGCTCTCCTACGCCGACGCCGGGGTCGACCTCGACGCAGCCGACCGCAGCGTCGAGCTGCTCAGCGGGGTGCTCGAGCGGGCCACCCGACCGGAGGTGCTGGGCGGCATCGGCGGCTTCGGCGGGCTGTTCCAGCTCGACGTCCACCGCTACGAGCAGCCGGTGCTGGTGTCGTCCACGGACGGGGTCGGCACCAAGGTCGACCTCGCCCGCCAGCTCGGCGTGCTCGACACCGTGGGCCGGGACCTGGTCGCGATGGTGGTGGACGACCTGGTCGTCACCGGCGCGGAGCCGCTGTTCTTCAACGACTACGTCTCCGTCGGGGCGTTGGATCCGCAGCGCGTGGCCGACCTGGTGCGTGGCATCGCGGAGGGCTGTGCGGAGGCCAACTGTGCGCTCGTCGGTGGGGAGACCGCGGAGCACCCGGGGCTGCTCGGCGAGGACGAGTTCGACCTCGCCGGCTTCGGCGTCGGCGTCGTGGAGCGTGACGCGATGCTCGGCCCGCACCGGGTGCAGCCCGGCGATGTGCTGCTCGCCCTGCCGAGCAGCGGGCCGCACAGCAACGGCTACAGCCTGATCCGTCGCATCGTCGCCGGGTTGGACCTCGAGGCGCACCACGGCCTCGACCGTCCGCTGGGTGTGGAGCTGTTGGAGCCGACCCGCATCCACGCGCCGGACTGCCTGGCGCTGCTCGTCGCGGTCGACGTGCACGCGTTGTGCCACGTCACGGGTGGTGGCCTGCCCGGGAACCTGCCGCGGGTGCTGCCCGACCACCTCGCCGCCGAGGTGGTCGCGAGCCCCCGCGACTGGCCGCCGATCTTCCGGTGGCTGGCCGAGCAGGGTCCGGTCGAGGACGGCGAGATGTGGCGCACCTTCAACTGCGGGGTGGGCATGGTGGCGGCGTTGCCGCCTGACGCGGCGGACGCGGCGATCGAGCTGCTGGCCGCGCGCGGGGTCGAGGCGTGGCAGCTGGGTTCGATCGTCACCCGCGACGAGGGTGCCCCGCCCGTCCGCATCGTCGATCCGGTCTGACCGGACGCGTCCGGCGTCGCCGATGGCGGCTCAGCGGGGGAGCCAGAACCTCCGCACACCACCGACGGCGTCGATCCGGGCCTGAGCGACCGCCCGCGCCGCGGTCTCCGTGGGGACGTCGTCCTCGGCGGACCGCGCGAAGATCGCGGCCAGGGTCGCGGGGATCGTCTCCGCCTTACGCCGCGCCCGCGCCGGGTCGTGGCCGTCGGGGTGCAGTTCGTCGGTCACGTTGATGACCCCGCCGGCGTTGACCACGTAGTCGGGGGCGTAGAGGATGCCGCGCTCGTGCAGTCGGACGCCGTCGTCGGGCTCGACCAGCTGGTTGTTGGCCCCGCCGCAGACCACCTTCGCCTGCAGCCCCTCGATCGTGCGTGCGGACAGCACACCGCCGAGCGCGTTGGGCGACACGATGTCCGCATCGACGAACAACACATCGTCGACGGGTGCGACCTCGACCCCGGGCAGCGACGCGACCCCGTCGATGGCGGTCTCCGAGACGTCGGCGACGGTGACCTTGGCGCCCTCGTCGACGAGGTGTTCGACCAGCCGTCGACCGACCTTGCCCAGCCCCTGGACGGCCACGTGCCGCCCGGCGAGATCCGGGTCCCCGAACGCAGCTGCGGCGCTGGCCTTCATGGCGAGGTGGACGCCGATGGCGGTCAGCACCCCGGAGTCCCCCGAGCCGCCGTCGACCGGATCCATGCCGGTCGCCCACCGGGTCTCCCGCCGGATGATGGCCATGTGCGCCGGGGTCGTCCCGACGTCGCAGGCGGTGACGTAGCGACCGTCGAGGCTGGCGATCACCCGCCCGTAGGCGCGCAGCAGCCCCTCGGTGGCGTCCGTCGCCGGGTCGCCGATGATGACGGCCTTGCCCCCGCCGGCATCCAGCCCCGCGCACGCGGACTTGTAGGTCATCGCCTCGGACAGGCGCAGGACGTCGTCGAGCGCGGTGGCATCATCGGGGTAGGGCCGGAAGCGCGTCCCACCGACCGCGGGTCCGAGCTTCGTCGAGTGGATCGCGATGATGCACCGCAACCCGGTGGCCTCGTCCTGTCCGAACACGACCTGTTCGTGGCCGCTGAAGCGACCGAAGATGGTCTCCACGGTGGTTCTCCCTGATCGAGCGGCGTGCCGGTTCCCGTCCACGCCGCGACGCGTGTGGCAGGCGTCGGTGCGCGGCCCACGGGGGCGAGGCGCCGGCGTGGTCTGCCGCTCGACGTGCCGAGCCCGCGACCGGGTCACGGTCGGTTCGGGCTGTTCCCAACCCTAACGGTCCCGCTAGCGTCGGGGGCATGCTCGTCCCACGGGTCCAGCTGCGCGTCTTCGCGCCGCTCGACAGCTTCCCACCACGCGACCGGGAGCGTTGGCGTGCCTACGTCGACGCCGGGCGCGGGTTGACGCGCGCACAGCTGGTGGATGCCGAGGCCGGCTCGACGGTCGCGCGACTGGTCACCGGCCGGACGGGCGTCGCGCGCGGGGATGCGGCCCTCGTGCGGCGCATGGGTCGTCAGGTGCTGGTGTGCCCGCTCGAACTCGACCTGCGGGCCGCGGTCGCCCTGGCCAACTTCGCCCGGGCGGTGCCTGCGACGGTGCTGCCGGCCTTCCTCCCCGACGAGCGGAGTCGGGCCACCCTGGAGCGCCTCGCGGCGAGCGGCCGGGCCCCCCACATCCTCGACGCCCCCTTCGCGGTGCCGCTGCTGTGGTTCCTGCTCTTCACCCCGGGCGATCGGCGGGTGCGTTCGGGGCCGGCGGGCATCGCGCCGCGGGTCATCCACCTCACGACCGTGGCGCAGGCGCTCGACCGGCTCGACCGGGCCATCGACGTGGTGGAGACCCGCATCGAGGACGGCGAGGAGATCCTGATCGAGCTCGCGGAACTCGTCACCTGGCTCGACGTGTTCGACCCCGGGTCGCTGCTCGAGCTGGACTACGGCGCGGCCGCCGGCACCTACGGCGCCGACGAGCTGCGTGCGGAGCGGACCTGCGCGCAGCTGTGGGATGCGGTGGAGGCGCTCGAGCAGGGCGATCTCGCGGCGGCGATCGGCTCGTACGAGGTGGCGCGGTCCTGGTGGTCCCGGGCCCGTGCCCGTCAGCACACGAGCTGAACGCCACCCGGTCGGACGGACCTCAGCGGTCCCGGTGGTGAACGCCGGGGTCCGCGACGTCGGCTGCGGTGCCGACCAGCGCCGCGAAACGTTCCGGGGCGACGTTGCCGCCGGAGCACACGATCCCGACGCGCTGCCCCGCGACGTCGAGGTGGCCCGCGAGCACCGCGGCGAGCGCGGAGGCACCCGAGGGCTCGAGGAACTGCTTCATCCGCAGGGCGGCGAACCGCATCGCGACCGCCACCTCGGCGTCGCTGACCCCGACGACCTCGTCCACCAGCGCCTGCATGACCGCCAGCGGTCGCGTTCCGACGTTGGGGGTCTGCTGGCCGTCGAGCACGGTCTGCGGGACGGGGACCTCGACCACCTCGCCGCGTGCGAGGGCGTCGCGGGCGGCCCGCCGTCCGGCCGGCTCCACCCCGATGATCCGGGTCGCGCCGCGGTGCGCCGCTGCCGCCACCGCGCAGCCGCCGATGAGCCCGCCGCCGCCCACCGGGACGACCAGCACGTCGAGCGCGCCGACCTCGTCGAGCAGCTCCGAGGCCACGGTGCCCTGGCCGGCCATGACCTCCGGGTCGTCGTAGGGCGGGATCACCGTCGCGCCGCGCTCGTCCGCGAGCCGAGCCCCGATCGCCGCCCGGTCCTGCGTGTAGCGGTCGTAGCGCACGACCTCGGCGCCGTACCCGATCGTGGCCTCCACCTTGACGGCCGGGGCGTCGTCGGGCATGACGATCGTGGCCGACACGTCGAGCATGCGGGCGGCGGCGGCGACCGCCTGCGCGTGGTTGCCGGACGAGAACGCGACCACGCCACGGGCCCGCACGTCGACGGGCAGCGCGGCCAGGGCGTTGTAGCCACCGCGGAACTTGAAGGCGCCGATGCGTTGCAGGTGCTCGGCCTTGCACACCACCTGCGCCCCGGTGCACCGATCGAGGGTCGCGGATCGCAGCACGGGGGTGCGGTGCGCCACCCCCGCGAGCCGGTCCGCGGCGCGTGCCACCGCGTCCGCGTCGATCGGCAGCGTGTTCATGCAGGCGTGTCGCGGAGCTCGTCGCGCACCGTGTCGGCGAACTCGCGCGATACCACGGACTGCACGGTCCGCAGCCGGTAGCGACGCTCACCCTCGTCGCCGCTGGCGACCCAGGCGCGGGCGGTGGCCTCGAGGTGCTCCTGGGCCCGGGTCCCGAGCTCGGGCTGCTCGATGTAGCGGGCGAGATCGACCAGGTCCGCGAGCGCGTCGAGCCGGGATTCCAGGTCCTCGTCGGCCTCCGTGTAGGCGGCGAGCAGCATCGTCGGCGGGGCCGGGTCGTCCTCGAGGCAGCGGGTCGCCGCCTGCATGGCGAGGTTCACCTGGCGGGCGTCGCCGGCCGTGCGGGTGAGGTCGGCGAGCCGCTGAGCGCGGTCGGGGCTCGGGTCCTCGCGTTCGAGCGTGCGGAAGTCCTTGGCGAGGTCCCGCAGCTTCTGTTCCGGGGTGGCGAGTTTGGCGGTTCTGCGTGGCACGGCGGTCCTTGCGTCTCGGGCCTCAAGGGTAGTGCCCGTCAGCTGCGGGCCACGCCGCGACGCAGGGCCGCGAGGAAGGCGCGGGTGACCACCTGCTGGCCGAGGCGCATCGCCGGCGCGGTGCGCGCGATCAGGGAGGTGGCGGGACGGGAGTAGGCGGTGATGACGACGCGCACGATCCCGTCGGCCCCCCGGCGCAGCTCGAAGCGTTCCTCGCCCGCCACCGGGTGCCCGGGCAGGGTCGCGAGCGTCATGCCGCGCCGGTCCCCGGTGGTGACGACCTGGGTGACGCGGCAGGGCACCGCGACCCCGAGGGGGCCGAGCGCCGGCGCGGTCGCGACGACGACGTCGCCCGCGCGCGCGAACGGGTGGTCCGCATCCACCCGGAACCCGGCCCGACGGTGCATCTCGTAGCCGCACAGCACCGAGGTGGCCCGCTCCAGCAGCCCGGCGCGGTCCCCGAGGGTCCGGATGCGCACGGCGTGGTGGTGCCCCGCAGGCAGCGGTGGCGGGTCGGTCCCGATCGTGCCGGTCCCGCCAGCGGGATCGGCGGTCGAGGGTGCGTCGGCCAGGGCGCGGCGCAGCCGGTCCGCCCCGGCACGGGTCACCAGTGGTGGCGTCATCAGCCGCAGACCTCGTCGGCCGCGTCGCGCAGCCGCTCGGCGGCGTCGCGGACGTCGTCGTCGGCCACCTCGCCGGTGTCCCGGGCCCGCAACTCCTCGACCAGCCGGGTCGCGTCGTCCTCGATCGCCTCGGGCGCACGGGCGAGCAGCTCCTCCGCGGCCTCCCTGGCGGTGGTTCGTGCGCCGGACTCGATCGCGGTCACGGTGCGGGTCAGCACCAGACAGAACCCCTCCGTGTCGCCCGCCTGGTCCGAGCCCGGACGCCCGTCGGTCACCTCCTGGAGGCGGTCGACCCCCTCCTCCGCGGAGCGGCGCAACTCGTCGAGGTCGCTGGGCAGTTGCGCACAGCCCGCGGCCAGCACCGACCACATCGTGATGAACGCAGCACCCGCCACCCAACGTCGTGACGCGGATGGGGAGGCGGGGCTGGGTGCACGCATGGGACGACGGTACCGCCGGCCGCCGACACGTCCCGAGGTTCGAGCGGTTACCGTGAGCGCACGTCGATCGGTCGTCCGCGCGCCGTGACAGCCCCAACGGCCCACCCGTCGGGTCCCGCCCGACCCGTGACGATGCGGTCCAGAACCGTCGAGATCTTCGTTGCTCGAGGAGCCGTCGTGGCCGAGATGCGTGAACAGCAGCAGTTCGTGGACAACCCCATCATCACCGATGGGTTCCCCGCGCAGTACCCCGACATCGACGAGGTGGAGACCACCGAGTGGCTCCAGTCGTTCGATGCCGTCGTCGAGGAACACGGCAAGGCGCGGGGTCGGTTCCTGCTGCTCAAGGTGCTCGAGCGCGCCCGTCAGCAGAACATCGGGATCCCGTCGCTGACCACGACGGACTACATCAACACGATCCCCCCGGAGCGTGAGCCGTCGTTCCCCGGCGACGAGGACATCGAACGCCGCATCCGCCACCACATCCGCTGGAACGCGGCCGTCATGGTGCACCGCACCAACGTGGAACGTGGCACCGGCGGGCACATCGGCACCTACGCCTCGGCCGCGTCGCTGTACGAGGTCGGGTTCAACCACTTCTTCCGCGGCAAGGACCACCCGGGCGGTGGTGACCAGGTCTTCTTCCAGGGGCACGCCTCGCCGGGGATCTACGCCCGCGCGTTCCTCGAGGGACGGCTCGACGAGCAGCAGCTCGACCGCTTCCGCGCCGAGGTGGAACCGGGGGGCCTGTCCTCCTACCCGCACCCGCGGCTGATGCCCGAGTTCTGGGAGTTCCCGACCGTGTCCATGGGGCTCGGGCCGCTGCACGCGATCTACCAGGCGCGCTTCAACCGCTACCTGCACAACCGGGGCTTCTCCGACACCTCCGACCAGCACGTGTGGTTCTTCGGTGGCGACGGGGAGACCGCGGAGCCCGAGACGCTCGGGGCGTTGGCCGTGGCCAGCCGCGAGGGCCTCGACAACCTGACCTTCGTGATCAACTGCAACCTGCAGCAGCTCGACGGTCCGGTGCGCGGAAACGGCAAGATCGTCCAGGAACTCGAGGGCGTCTTCCGCGGTGCGGGCTGGAACGTCGTCAAGGTGCTGTGGGGCCGGGAGTGGGATCCGCTGCTCGCCAAGGACGTCGACGGCGCCCTGATCGCCCGGATGAACGAGGTGCCGGATGGCGAGCTGCAGACCTATCCCGCACGCGGGCCCAAGCACATCCGCGAGGGCTTCTTCGGCGCCAACCCGAAGCTCAAGAAGCTGATCGACGACTGGTCCGACGACGACATCGCCCACCTGCGGCGCGGCGGTCACGACTACCGCAAGGTGTACGCCGCCTACCAGGCGGCCATGCAGACCAGCGGTGCACCGACCGTGATCCTGGCACAGACGGTCAAGGGTTGGACGCTCGGTCCCGACTTCGAGGCGCGCAACGCCGTCCACCAGATGAAGAAGCTGTCGTCGGACTCGCTGAAGGCCTTCCGGGACCGGCTGGGTCTCGACGTCTCCGACGAGGCACTGGAGGGCGACCTGCCGCCCTACTCCCACCCGGGTGACGACGCGGAGGAGATCGAGTACCTCAAGGAGCGTCGATCGGCACTCGGGGGGGCGGTGCCGGAGCGCCGCACGGTGTTCACCGTCCCGACGTTGCCCGAGCACGACGCGTTCGGTGGCCTCAAGGAGGGGTCCGGCAAGCAGCAGGTCGCCACGACCATGGCGCTCGTGCGCCTGTTCAAGGACCTGCTCCGGACCAAGGAGTTCGGCAAGCGGATCGTGCCGATCATCCCGGACGAGGCGCGCACCTTCGGGATGGACTCCTGGTTCCCGACGGCGAAGATCTACGACCACCTCGGACAGACCTACGAGCCCGTCGATCAGGAACTGCTGCTGTCCTACAAGCAGGCCAAGGACGGCCAGATCATCCACGAGGGGATCACCGAGGCCGGTTCGATGGCGTCGTTCCACGCCGTCGGCACGAGCTACGCCACCCACGGCGAGCCGTTGATCCCGCTGTACATCTTCTACTCCATGTTCGGGTTCCAGCGCACCGCCGACTCGATCTGGTCGGCCGCCGACCAGCGCTCGCGTGGCTTCCTGATCGGCGCCACCGCCGGGGGCACCACGCTCAACGGTGAGGGGTTGCAGCACCAGGACCGACACTCGCTGCTGATGGCGCAGTCCAACCCGGGTGTCGAGGCCTACGACCCGTCGTTCGCCTACGAGCTCGCGGTCCTGGTCGAGCACGGCCTCAAGCGCATGTACTCCGACGAGACCGTCGAGGGCGGCGAGGACGTCATCTTCTACCTCACCGTCTACAACGAGCCGGCCGTGCAGCCGGCGATGCCGGAGCACGTCGACGATCAGCAGGTCATCGACGGCCTCTACCGGTTCCGTGAGGGCGAGCAGGGCCAGCACCGCGCGAACATCCTGTCCTCCGGGACGATCATGAACGAAGCGCTGCGTGCCCAGCAGCTGTTGGCCGAGGACTGGGACGTCGCGGCGGACGTGTGGTCGGCTCCCGGCTGGAACCGGCTGCTGCGGGACGGCGTCGCGACCGAGGCCTGGAACCGCACCAACCCCGACGGCGATCCCCGGGTCCCGTTGGTCACCCGCATCCTCGAGGGCACCGAGGGTCCCTACGTGGCGGTCAGCGACTGGATGCGGGCCACGCCCTTCCAGATCGCCGACTGGGTGCCGGGACCGTTCGCCGTCCTCGGGACCGACGGCTTCGGTCGCTCGGACACGCGTGAGGCGCTGCGCCGCTACCACCGGGTGGACGCGGCGTCGATCACCTACTGCGTGCTCGCGGAGCTGGTCAAGCAGGGGGCGCTCGACGCGGACGTGCTGCCCAAGGTGATCGAGCGCTACGAGCTCGCCTTCGAGCGCATCCCCTTCTTCGGGCAGGGTGGCTCGACCGATGACGTGACCCGCTGATCCGGGGGCGGGGGGGGGGGGGGGTGGGGGCTGATCCTGCCGGAGCGCGGGGGGGGGGGGGGGGGGGGCGCCGCGGGGGCCCGCCGGCGACGTTAGGCTCTGCTCGGCGCCGCGGGCAGCTCCCTGTCGGTGCGACCGGGAGGTCACGGTGGCGGAGGATCCGCAGTCGGTGGCCGAGGCCGTGGTCACCTGTGGTCCGCTCGCGGTCCTCGTGCTCGACGAGGGCGGGCTGATCCAGCAGGCGAACCCGGCCGCCGAGACGTTGCTGCAACGTCCGGGGGCGGAGCTGGTGGGATCCGACGCGCTCGAGCTGATCGCCGAGGAGGAGCGCGCCGCGGCCCAGCGCCGGCTCCTCGAGGTGGCGGTCGCCTCCCGCGCCCACCTGCAGATGGACGTCGTGACCCCCGCCGGCCGCGTGCAAGTCGGCTTCAGCGCGGCGCCGCTGATGGTCGACGGTGCGCGCCGCGGGCTGGTCCTGATGGGGCGTGACATCCGCGACCGGATCGCCGTCGAGCAGGAGCTCGCCGAGCTCGCGGCCAGCACCCGCGCGCTCTCGGCGTCGTCGGACGTGGGCATGTACCGCTTCGGGTTCGTCCCACGGATGCACCTCGCGGACCTGAACCCCGCCTTCGTCTCCATCATGGGGTTCTCCGCCGAGGAGCTGCTCGCGCACCCCTCCCCGCTGTGGACCAACGTCCCAGCGGACATCGTCGAGCGGTTCGCGCAGAACCGGCTCGGCGCGGACCCGGACTGGCCGCTCGAGTGGGACTGGACGCGCAAGGACGGCACGGTGCGGACGATCTCCGTCACCGAGGTCCCGATCCACGACGCGGAGGGCCGGCTGAAGGCGGCCCTGGGGATCTGCCGGGACGTGACCGAGGAACGCCGGGCCAAGCAGACCCTGGAGCAGGCCCTCGACCGGGAGCGCGCGGCACTGGACCGCGAACGGGAGGCGCTGCACCGCGAGCGGGAGGCGACGCGGCAGTTGCGCCGGGTCGACGAGCTGCGTCGGTTGTTCCTGCAGGCCGTGTCCCACGAGCTGCGCACGCCGCTGACCGCGGTCCACGGTTTCGCGCTGACCCTCGCGAGCCGGCTCGACGACCTGGAGCCCGCGCAGGTCCGGGATCTGAGCGCCCGGCTGGCCCGGCAGGCCGATCGACTGCGTGGGCTGCTCGATGACCTGCTCGACATCGAGCGGGCCGGGCGCGGGGTCACCACGTTGACCCGGACCCGGGTCGATGTCGCAGCCCTCGTGGATCGGATCGCGTCGGAGCACGCGCCCACCGCGGCGCTCGAGCTGGTCGAGGCGGTCGCCTGGATCGATCGCGTGAAGGTCGAGCGCGTGGTGGTCAACCTGCTCGCGAACGCCTACCGCCACGCCGGGGCGGGTGCCGCGGTCGTGGTGCGGGTCGCGTCGACCGCGGACCGCGTTCGGATCGTGGTGGAGGACGACGGACCCGGCATCGAGGAGCACCTGCGCGCGACGATGTTCGAGCCCTTCCGGCAGGGGCCTGGGGCCGCCGACGCGCCCTCGCCGGGGACCGGCATCGGGTTGACGTTGGTGGCCGAGTTCGTCCGCCTCCACGGGGGGACGGTCGCGATCGAGGACGCCGCGACCGGTGGTGCCTGCTTCGTGGTCGACCTCCCCGTGGGCGAGCCGGGGTGAGCGGTCCGGATGGTCCCGTGGCCGTCGCGGTCACGGGATGGGGCTCACTAGCCTGGCCGCAGGACGCCGCGAGGACGGGCATCGGCGTCCACCGTGGTCCCGACGACGGGGCCCGACCCGTTCGCCCGTCGCGACCGAAGGGACCAACGTGCCGACCAGGACCTCCTCCGCACAGTGGCAGGGCGACCTGAAGGGTGGTGGCGGCGAGCTCAGCCTGGGCAGTGGGCTGTTCTCCGGGCCCTACACCTTCGTCTCCCGTTTCGAGGATGGGACGGAGACCAACCCCGAGGAGTTGCTCGCGGCCGCCCACGCCGCGTGTTACTCCATGGCGCTGTCCAACATGCTCGCCCAGGGCGGGACCCCCGCGACCTCGGTCCGCACCAACGCGGCGGTGACCCTGGACATGGTCGACGGTGCCCCGACCATCACCACGGTCGTGCTGACCACGGTCGGGATCGTCCCCGGGATGGACGAGGCGACGTTCCTCGGGCACGCGCAGGCCGCGAAGGAGGGGTGTCCGGTGTCGAAGCTGTTCGCCGGTGCGACCATCGAGCTCGACGCGACGCTGCAGGCGGGCTGAGCCCGAGCTCACCCGGGTGCGGGGGGGGGGGGGCGGGGGGGGCGCCCCCCCCCCCCCCCCCGGGGGGGGGGGGGGGCCGGCCTGCGCCCCCCCCCCGCGACCCCTCACTTGGGTGGGATGACGCCGACGGCGCCGCGGCCGCCGTCGAAGTCGGTGTACTGGTAGGGGTTGTCGAACAGCTGCTGCTCGGGCAGGTCGGGCGACATGCCGGCCGTCCACTCGTCCTCGCCCATCTCGGCACGCAGGAAGTCCAGTGTCTGGCCGACCTCGTCCTTGGCCCGCTGCAGGTCCACGTCGACGAGCGAGCCGTCGTACTTGGCGACGTGGCCGTCGACCATGACCGTGTGGACGTCGCCGCGCTGTGCCTGGTAGACGACGCTGCCGTAGGGGTGGAGGATCGGGTACATCACCGGCGATGCGTCGTTCTTGATGAGCACGACGTCCGCCCGCTTGCCGGGCTCGAGCGATCCGGTGACCGCGTCGAGGTCGAGCGCCTTGGCGCCGTCGGAGGTGCAGTACTGCACCACGTCCTCGGCACGCAACGCGTTGAACACGACCGTGTCGCCGTCCTTCTGGTGCTCGAGGTGGTCGCGGGAGCGGTCCGCGCTGAGCGTCGAGCGCATCGCGCTGAACATGTCACCGCTCCACCAGACACTGGTGTCCATCGACAGGGAGATCGGGATGCCGTACTTGCGCAGCTGCCAGGTCGAGGGGTAGCCCTGCCCGGCGCTCTGCTCGGACTCGGTCGAGACCGATGCCCAGGCACCCGAGGCCGCGATCATGTGGTACGAATCGGGCGAGAGCGTGGTGGCGTGCACGTAGGTGACGTCGGGGGTCATGAAGCCGTGTTCGGCCATCAGCGAGATCGACCTGTCGTTGGTGGCGCCCCACACGCCAGCGTGGGTGGTCACCCGCATGCCGAGCTCACGGGCGGCCTCGAACGCGGCCTTCTCGGGGAACTCCGGGTCGCCGGTGACGTCGAAGGCGAGCTGCACCTGCAGCAGGTCCTCCTTGGTGCCGCGGTTGCGCTCGAGGAACGCGCCGACCTCCGGGCTCGGGGCCCACTCCCACGGACCCGCCTGGATGTTGCCGTAGGCCAGCACGTAGCGGCCGGGCACCGAGCTCAGGGCGTCGGCGGCTGCCTCGGCGTGGTCGACGGTCTGCAGGCCGTGCGACCAGTCGACGACCGTGGTCACGCCGGCGTCGATCGCCTCGATCGCGGCGAGGCGGTTGCCGGCGGCGATGTCCTGCGGCCGGAAGACCTTGCCGTAGTTGAGGTAGTAGAAGACGAAGTACTGGGTGAGGGTCCAGTCGGCGCCGTACCCACGCATCGCGGTCTGCCACATGTGCCGGTGGGTGTCGATCATCCCCGGCATCACGATGCCGCCGGCGGCGTCGATCTCCACGGTGCCCTCGGGCACCTCGAGGTCGGTCCCCACGGCCTCGATGCGGTTGCCGACGACGAGCACGTCGCCCCCTTCGATGACGGTGTTGGACGCGTCCATCGTCAGCACGAGGCCGTTACGGAAGACCTTGGGTCGGTCGGTGGTCATGTCGGTCGATGTGGCGTCAGCCATGCCAGTGCTCCCGGTCGTGGGGTCTCCTCGGACCGACGTCCAGGTCGAGGCCGACGACACCGCGACCGCACGTTGCCGGCCGCGATCCGCGCGCGCTCCCACCGCGTCGGACAGCTATCCGCCTAGCGGACAGGTCGCTATGGTGCGTGCGATGAGGATGGTTGTCAAGACGACGATCTCCGGTCCTGAGCCGCCGGTTCGAGCGATGACGCTCGCGCGGGCCGCCCGAGGCGGGCACGCTTCGCCCCGCCGTTCCGAGGGATCCGCTGGTTGGATGGCCGTCCACCCGCCGGCCGTGGACCGCACGTTGCGGTCGCGGTCACGCACCCCGCGCCCCACCCGATCCCTGCCCCGAGGAGTCCGCCGTGTCCCTGATCAGCACCGTCGGTCGAGCGCTGCTCGCCGCCCCGTTCGTCGTCCTCGGCTACGAGGCCGCGGCGGAACCCGGCCCCCGGGTCCAGCTCGCGGCGGACCTCGGCGTCCCTCAGCCCGAGCTCGCCGTGCGGGTGAACGGCGCCGCCATGACCCTGGGTGGCGTGGCGCTGGCGTTGGGCATCTGGCCGCGCACGGCCGCCGCCGGTCTCGTGGCGTCGATGGTCCCCACGACCGTGGCGGGGCACGCGTACTGGAAGATGGACGATCCGATGCAGCGCAAGGTGAACCGGATCCAGGTCCTGAAGAACGTCGGCCTCGTCGGCGGCCTCGTGGCGATCGCAGGCGCACGCGCCCTGGCCCGTGGTGACGAGCCTCACAGCGACGCCTGACCGACGACCGGTGGCACGTACCCCCGGCGGCGCCCGGACCCCAGGAGACCGATGATGGCGGCACGAGGCGAGACCGGCCCGGACTTCATCGAGGCGCTCGCGCGTGGCATCGACGTCATCCGGGCGTTCGGGCCGCAACACCCGCGCATGTCCCTGACGGAGGTCGCGGAGGCCACCGGGTTGGCACGGCCGACCGCCCGGCGGATCCTGCTCACCCTCGAGGAGCTCGGCCTCGCCCGCTCCGAGGCGCAGGGCTGGGCGCTCACACCGCGGGTGCTGGAGCTCGGCGTCGCCTACGTGCAGTCGCAGGGGCTGTGGGAGGTGGCGCGCCCCCACATGGAGGCGCTGGTGGCCCAGACCGGGGAGTCCACCTCGATCGCCCAGCTCGACGGCTCCGACATCGTCTACGTCGCCCGGGTGGCGGTGCCGAAGATCATCACCTTCGCCGTGTCCATCGGGACCCGGTTCCCCGCGCTGCAGACCTCGCTCGGCAAGGTCCTGCTCGCCGCCCTCGAGCCCGACCAGGTCGAGTCGCTGCTGGCCGAACCGAGCCGGTCCGGGATCGCACCGAGGTGGCAGCCCGACCGCGCCGAGCGCGAGCAGCACCTGCGTGAGGTCCGGGCACGCGGATGGTCGTTGGCGGACGAACACCTCGCCGCCGGGATCCGGTCCGCGGCCGTGCCGTTGCGGGACGGGTCCGGGCGGACCGTCGCGGCGATGAACGTCACCGTCCACGCGGCCGAGACCCCCGTGGAGGTCCTGACCGAGCAGCACCTGCCGCTGCTGCTTGCCGCCGCGAGCCGCGTCAGCGAGGACCTCGCGCTCCGCGACAGGGTCCCGCAGGTGACCACGGCATCCGGCCCGTCCTGAGCGTGCCCCGCGGGTTCGCGGGCGGTCCCGGGGCATCCGCGCCGGTCGACGGCTCCGCACGATCGGTGACTTGACAACGATGGATCGGGAGCGCAGCCTTACGGACAGATGTCCGCTGTACGGTCAGCCGCGGATCAACCGCCGCCGAACCTCGAGGTCGCCGTGTCCGACGCCGTGTCCACCGATCGCTCCGCCGTTGGCTCGAACGGGCCGCTCGACGGGCTGCTGGTCGCGGACTTCTCCCGCATCCTCGCGGGCCCGTACGCCACGATGCTGCTGGCGGACCTGGGTGCCGACGTCATCAAGGTCGAGGGTCCGAGCGGCGACGACACGCGCACCTGGATGCCCCCGGTCCGTGACGGGATCTCCACCTACTACCTCGGCATCAACCGCAACAAGCGCTCCATCGCGCTGAACCTCAAGGACGACACCGACCTCGCGCTGGCCCGTGAACTGGCCGACCGCGCGGACGTGCTGATCGAGAACATGCGCCCCGGGGGCATGGCGCGGTTCGGGCTGGACTTCGACACCGTCCGGGCGTCCAACCCGGGCATCGTCTACGCGTCGATCTCCGGGTTCGGGTCCACCGAAGCGGGCGCGAAGATGCCGGGCTACGACCTGATGGTCCAGGGGATCTCCGGTCTGATGAGCCTCACCGGTGACCCGGAGGGCCAGGCCTACCGCGCGGGCATCTCGGTGTTCGACGTGATGGCGGGGATGCACGCCACGATCGGCATCCTCTCGGCGATCAACCACCGGCACACCAGCGGTGAGGGCCAGCACGTGGAGGTCAACCTGCTGTCCTCGGCGCTGTCCGGACTCGTCAACCACTCGAGCGCCGCGGTCGCCGGCGATGTCACCCCGTTCCGGATGGGCAACGCCCACCCGAGCCTGTTCCCCTACGAGCCGTTGCCGACCGCTGACGGGGAGATCATCGTCATCGCCGGCAACAACGGGCAGTTCCGGTTGCTGTGCGAGGTCCTGGGCATCCCGGAGCTCGCCGAGGACGACCGGTTCGGCTCCAACGAGGAGCGCACCGCACGACGGGACGAGCTCAAACCGTTGCTGATCGACGCGCTGGCCGCCCACGGTTCCACCGCCTGGTTCGAGCGGTTCCGGGCCGCTGGTCTGCCGGGCGGACCCGTCTACACCGTGCCCGAGGGCGTGGCCTTCGCCGAGCAGATCGGGCTGGAGCCCGTCGTCGAGGTCGGCGAGGGCACCCCGATGCCCTCCGTGCGCAACCCGATCACCCTGTCGGCCACCCCGCCGTCGTACCGCTACGCCCCACCGAGCCTGGACGAGCACCGTGACGAGGTCCGTGCCTGGCTCGCCGGCGACCGAGACTGAACAAGCGCCCGCGCCGGCTGGGTCCCCCGACCGGCCGGCGCGGTGCACCACCTCCCGCACCACCGACGACCAGGACCAGCTGTGAGCGACCAGGCCCCGGACGGGTACCGCACCTCCCTGGGTGCGTCCGACGCGACGACCATCACGCTGCTCGGCGAGGATCTCGCGACCGACATCATGGGCGAGGTCGGGTTCGGGGAGCTCGCCTACTGGCTGATGCTCCGTCGGCGTCCCACGCCCGGCCAGGCGCGCGTGTTCGAGGCCGTGCTGGCCTCGCTCGCCGACCACGGGTTCGTACCCACCTCGATCGCGGCCCGGCTGACCTACCTGAGCGCCCCCGACGCCCTGCAGGGCGCGGTCGCCGCCGGGATCCTCGGCGGCGGGTCGCGCTTCCTCGGGGTCACCGAGGACTGTGGGCAGTTCCTGGCCGCGGAGCTGGACGCGGTGGACGGTGCGCTCCCGACCGACGACGACGGCTACGACGAGCTCGCCCGGTCCATCGTCACCCGGGAACGCGCCGCCAAGCGCATCATCCCGGGTCTGGGTCACCCGACGCACACCTCGGACCCCCGGGTGCCGCGCCTGCTGCAGATCGCCGACGAGGAGGGGCTCAAGGGCCCCCATCTGCGGCTCTTCGAGGCGATCGGCCGGGTCCACGGCGACATCATCGGTCGCACCCTGCCGCTGAACGGTGCCGGGGTGGGCGGTGCCGCGCTGGTGGACGCCGGGGTCCCGCTGCCGTTGTTGCGGGGGGTCGCGCTGCTCGCGCGGACCGCGGGTGTGCTCGGCCAGATCGCCGAGGAGGTCGAGCACCCGATCGCCAACGACATCTACCTGTCGGTCCACGGCAACACCCGCTACGTGGACCCCAGGGGCGCCTAGCCCCGACGAGCGGGTGTCGTGCCGGGGAGGGACCGGCGCCTGCCGGACCCATCACGAGGGAGAGGGAGCAACGACCTATGGCTGAGATCGTCGCGGTGGTGGCCTCCACCCACCACCCGTTCTACTACAAGGCGTCCACGGCGCCGCCCGAGGAACGCCCCCCGTTCGCGGACGAGTGGGTCAGCAAGATCATGAGCTTCCGGGAAACGCTCACAACAGCGGACCCCGACGTGCTGGTCATGGTCGGCAGCGACCACTTCCACCAGCTGTGGCTCGACAACATGCCGCAGTTCCTGGTCGGCCGGGCACCCATGTACGACGCCAATTGGTACAACGAGGAGCGCGAGTTCGGGTTGCCGCGGATGCGCTTCGACGGGGACCTCGCGCTCTCCGACCATCTGCTCCGCAACGGGCTCGACCAGGGCTTCGACCTCGCGTTCTCCAACGAGCTGCGGATCGACCACTCGATCACGTGTCCGATCATCACGCTGCGCCCGGACGCGGACCTGCCGATCGTGCCTGTGTACACCAACATCTTCGCGCCGCCACTGCCCCAGCCCAAGCGCTTCGTCGAACTCGGCCGGGCGATCCGCAGGATGGTCGAGTCGTGGGAATCGGATCTCAAGGTCGCGATCATCGGGACCGGACACCTGTCGCTCGAGCTCGGGGGGCCGCGTCAGTTCGGACCGCACGGGCCCGACCCGGAGTTCGACGCTCGCGCGATCGAATGGATCAGCAAGGGCGACATCGGCGGGGCACTGAGCGAGGTCACGCTCGACTCGCTGTGGACGCCGGGCAACGCCACGCACGGGTTCATGGACTTCATGCTGATGATGGGCGTCGCCGGCGACGACAACCCGGCCGACTACGTCGACAACCTGGATCTGTTCCACACGATGGAGGCGTACTTCACCTGGTACCCGAACGGAGCGCCGGCATGAGCACGTACCTGCTGAACAAGTTCCTGTTCACCGTCGACCGCGACCCGGACCTGGTGGAGCGCTACCGCGAGGAGCCGGCCGAGACCGTCGCCTGGTGGGAGCAGCACATGGCCAACAAGCTGCTCAACTGCCACGGCGGCGAGGACTCGACCTGGCTCGCGTTCGACGACGACGAGCGCACCGCGCTGATCGAGCACGACTACCCGACCCTGTTCGGGATGGGTGCGCATCCGTTCCTGACGCTGACGCTGTTCATCGCCATGTTCGAGCGGGACTACGACGAGCCGCTCGCGTTCCAGAAGGAGTACGCGCAGAAGTTGTCGCACTTCTCGCTGCCGTACCCGGACATCACCACCTAGGGGCGACGATGTCGGGCGCGTGGCCACCCTGGCTCCCGCGCCGATGTGCACCCGGGGAGCCCGCGCCGACCGCCGTGCGGGCTCCCGTTCCGCCCGACGTCGGGGCGGGTCCGCTCGGTAGCATCCGTCGCGCGCGATCGATCCACGTCGCCGATCGGTCACGAGGGGCGCGCCCGGTGGTCCGTTCAGCTGGGTGCTGAGCGGACGAGACGCCCATGTTCGAACTCCCGACGCACCACGTGCGGCGTGAGCGACTGCTCGCCGGGCTCGACACCGTTCCGGTCGTGGTCATCGAGGCGCCGTCGGGGTTCGGCAAGTCCACGCTGGCGGTGGAACTGCGCAGCTCGTTGGGTCCGACGCGCGTCGCCCAGGTGACCGTGCACGGGGACGGTGGCGGGGATCGTCGGGTGCTGCATCCGCTGCGTCGTGCGCTCATCGGGCTCGGGGAGGACGCGGCCGCGGCCGCGCTCGCCGAGCCGGGTGACGGGGCGGCGGAGGCCTTGCAGGCGGCGCTAGAGGTGCTCGACGGCACCGCGCCGTTGTTGCTGGTCGTCGACGATGCCCACCTGTTGGGGGACGACGGGGCCCTGCTCGTGCAGGTGGTCGAGCACCGGCCGACCCCGCTGCGTCTCGTGATCGCGGCCCGCCGGCTGCCGTCCGGCGCGGCGCGGCTCCGGACGCGTCCCGACGTGCGTCTGCTCGGCCCGGAGCAGTTGCGCTTCGACGTCGACGACGTGACGCGGCTGATCGAGGACGGCTTCGGGCTGGAGGCGACGACGCTCGACGCCGATCGGTTGCTGGCAGCGACCGAGGGCTGGCCGGCGGCGCTGACCTTCGTCGTGGCCCAGGCCGCGCGGCGGCTCGAGGGCCCCGATGCGGTCGCGTCGACGAACGGGGCCGCACCGGGTACGCGGGCCACGTCGGCCGCACCGGCCCGGCGTCTTCCGGTCGACGCAGCGTCCCGTTTCTCCGACCAGGTGGCGTCCGCGCTGCCCGCCGAGTTGCGCCTGCTGGCCGCGAACCTGGCCCATCTGCCCTGGATGGACGAGGAGCTCGCGAACGTCGTGCAGCGGACGATGGGTCGCGCGACCCAGGCTCCGTCGGCCGCGTCGCCGGGGGACGCCGAACCGCTCGTCGATGGGCTGCTCCGTGCGGGGTTGCCGATCACCACCGATACGCAGGGCCGCTCCCACTTCCCGGGGGCGATCGCGGACGTGCTGCGTCGGGTGGCGCCGATGCGGGTCGAGGTGGCGCGTGCGATCGCGGGCTGCCATCTGGACCGCGATCGCCCGGAAGAGGCCATCGCCATCCTGCGGTCCGCCGGTGCGCTCGAGGACCTCGGTCGGCTGTTCAGCGCGTTGCCGACCGGCGCCCGCGCCCACCTGACCGCCGACGAGATCATCGCCGCGATCGACGTCCTGCCCCGTCGGGTGGTCGACCGCTACCCGCGGGTGCTGCTCGAGCTCGCCCGGGCCTACTCGCGGGCCGGGGAACCCGACGACCACGCGGCGGTGCTCGGACGCCTCCGCACGTTGCTGGATGCCGAGGAGCGCACCGCTGCCGCCGACGGCCGGGCGCCGTCCGACCCGGTGTTGCGTCGCGCCCTCGAGGTCGAGCAGTTGGCGATGGACGTCTACTCCCAGCCGCGGGACGAGGTGGCGGCCCGGATCGATGCGGCCCTGCGCGCCGCCGACGACGCCGAGTCGGGGACCGTGGCACGCGCGCTCGTCGTCCGGGGCATGCTCCACGCCTGGCAGGGAGACCGCGGGGTCGCGCGTCGGTCGCTGCGTCGGGCGGCACAGCTGTTCCGCGCGTGCGGCGAGCCCCACGAGGCCTCCCGTGCGCTGGTGCAACTCGGGTTCAACGTCGACCTGCACGGGGACCTCGCGCGGGCGGAGGAGACCTTCGCGGCCGCGGTCTCGCTGGCGGAGCAGGACGGCCGGGCCCGGGCGACGGCGCTGACCTACCTCGGTGAGGTCAAGGTCTGGCTCGGCCGTCCCCAGGAGGGCTCGGCTGACCTCGAGCAGGCGTTGGAACTCGCCCGCGCGGTGCGGGACGCGCGGGCGCGGGCCTAACCCGCCTGGGGGCTGGCGTTGCAGTCGTGGCGGGAAACCGCTGCCGGGCCCCCCGTGGGCGGGGCCCGGGGGGGCGGGCCGGCCCCCTGGGGGGGGGGCGGCCCCGGGCGCCGGGGGGGCCCCGCCCCCGGGGGGGGGGGGCCGGGGGGGCGCGGGCCTACGCCGCCTGGGGGCTGGCGTTGCAGTCGTCGCTGGAACGCGATCCGGTCCGCACCGTGGCCTGGGCACGGGAGGCCGGCGACCACCTGGCGGCGTGGGAGGAGACCGGGGTCTTCGCGACCTACCTCGCGACGATGGTCGACCTGATCGACCGCGCCGGTGCGCACGAGGAGGCGGATGCGTTCCTCGCCCGCGCCCGCGCGCGCCGTGCTGAGCAACCCGAGCTGGTCGTCCTGGCCGAGTTCGTGGTCGCCGCGCGGCGGGGTGACCCGGACGAGGCCATCCGGTTGTGGCCGTCGATCGAGGCGGATGCGGGCATCGAGCGCTTCGAGCGGGTCCGCTGCCGCCTGCTGCGAGCCTACGCGGCCTTGCGTGCCGGGGATCCCGGGGTGGAACGGTTGTGCACCGAGGCGGCCGCGGACGCGGACGCGTACGGCCACCCGGAGCTCGGACGGTGGCTGGAACCGGAGGCTGCGGAGGCCCTCGATCGGTGGCGGGAGGCAGCACAGGCGGGCTGCACCCTGGAGATCCTCGGGCCGCTGCGGCTGCGTCGCGGGGAGGAGGTCCTCAAGCTGCCGGGTGGGCTGCCCCGCGCGGTGGTTGGCCTGCTCGCGATCGCGCAGGGCCCGCAGCGGATCGACGCGCTGGTGGAGACGCTTTGGCCGGGGCTGGACACCGCGGACGCCCGGGCGCGGTTGCGCCAGATCCTGTACCGGTTGCGGGCTGTGGCGCCGGAGCTGGTGGAGCGTCTCGGCGACGATCAACTGGTGCTCGGGGCCACGGTCGACACCGACCTCGCCCGCTTCGATCGGCTCGCCGGCAGCGTGACCCGGGACGGGGACACGGACGCGGCCCTCGATGCCTTGGCGCTGGTGCGGGGGGAGGTGCTGGCGGACGTGTCCCTCGCGACCACCAGCGTGCCGCTCGATGCGGTCCGTCGGCACGTCGCGGTCCGTCGCCTCGGGCTGCTCGACCAGCTCGTCGCAGCGGCGCAGGCCCGGGGGGACGACGAGCAGGTGCTGACCTGGCTCGTCGAGGCGCATCGAGCCGATCTCCACGACGAACGGCGGGCCGTGCGGGCCGCCCGGCGGCTCGTCGATGCCGGACGTGCCGGCGATGCGCGGGCGGTGCTCGCGGCCACCTCGACGGCGCTCGAGCACCTCGGGGTGGCCCCGCACCCCCGGTTCGTCGCCGCGTGCCGGGCCGTCGACGCCGCCGGCACGCGCTGAGCGACGCCGCCGGGCTGTGGCACGGTCCCGGGTGGTGGGAGGGGCAGGCCGTCCTTGCTACAACGTGGGCTGTCGCGCAGGTGAGGGAGACCGATGGCCGAGTTGCAGTTCTTCTACGGGACCATGAACTGCGGGAAGTCGACCCTCGCGCTGCAGAACCACCACAACGCCACCGCAGCCGGCAAGCACGTGCTGCTGTGCACCAAGCACGACCGCGAGGGTGGCCGCATCTCCAGCCGGATCGGCCTGTCGCAACCGGCGCAGGTGGTCACCGACGAGCTCGACCTGCGGGCGCATGTCGCGGCGCGGCTGTCCGCGGGCCGGCCGGTCGACGTGCTCATCGCCGACGAGGCCCAGTTCTACACCCCGGCCCAGGTCGAGCAGCTCGCGGCGATCGTCGACGACCTCGACATCGAGGTGCAGGCCTACGGGTTGCTCGCTGACTTCCAGACGCGGCTGTTCCCCGGCTCGCAGCGGCTGCTCGAACTCGCCGACCGCCGCATCGAGTTGCAGGTCGAGGCACGGTGCTGGTGCGGCGAGCGTGGGACGACCAACGCGCGCACGGTCGATGGCAGGATCCAGCGCGAGGGCGCGCAGGTCGTGGTCGGCGACATCGGTGACGCGGAGGTCGCCTACGAGGTCCTGTGCCGGCGCCACCACCGTGACGGGGTCACCCGCGCCATCGCCGACCTCGGGGACGCGACCGCACGGCCGGCGCCGCGGGTGCCCCAGGACGCCCTCAGAGGCTGACGCCCAGGTAGCGGGTCTCCAGGAACTCGTGGATACCGTGGAACCCGCCCTCGCGCCCGAGTCCGGACTCCTTCATCCCGCCGAACGGCGCGGCGGCGTCCGAGAGCAGACCGCGGTCGATGCCGACCATCCCCGCATCCATCCGACGTGCCACGGCGATCCCGGTGCCCTTGTCCGGACCGTACACGTAGGCCATCAGCCCGAACTCGGTGTCGTTGGCCATCCTGACCGCGTCGTCGGTGTCCTCGAAGGTCACGATCGGGGCGACCGGCCCGAACACCTCGGTGCGGGTGAGCGTGGAACCGTGGGTCACGTCGTGGACCAGGTGCGGCGCGACGAACGCGCCGCCGTCCGGCGTCGCGGAGATCGCGTCCGGCCGGCCACCGTCGTCCTCCGCCTGTCCGAGCAGCTCCAGGATCTTGTCCCGCTCGTGGGTCGAGACCATGGCGCCCAGGTCGTTGCCCCGGTCGATCCCGGGGCCGACCTTCAGGCTCGCCAGCGCCTCGCGGAAGCGGGCGGTGAAGTCCCCGACCAGTGAGGCGTGCACGTAGAAGCGGTTGGCGGCGGTACAGGCCGCGCCGCCGTTGCGCATCTTGGCGAGCATCGCGCCCTCGACCGCGGCGTCCACGTCGGCGCCCTCCAGCACCAGGAAGGGAGCGTTGCCGCCGAGCTCCATCGACGAGACGAGCACCCGCTTCGCGGTCTGTTCGAGCAGGACCTTGCCGACCGGCGTGGAGCCGGTGAACGACAGGGTCCGCACGCGCTCGTCGGCCAGGATCGCCTCGGAGACCGACCCGGGGTCCGAGGTGGTCACGATGTTGACGGTGCCGTTGGGTGCGCCCGCCCGGCGGAGCACCTCCCCGACCCACAGGGCGGTCAGTGGGGTCTGCGCGGCCGGCTTCAGCACGGCGGTGCACCCCGCGGCGAGCGCCGGCGCGAGCTTGCGGGTCGCCATCGCGGCCGGGAAGTTCCACGGTGTGATCAGGTAGGCCACCCCGATCGGCGTGTGGTCGGTGATGATCATCTTGTCGCCCGCGGGGGCCTCACGGAAGCCTCCGGCGACGCGGACGGCCTCCTCGGCGAACCAGCGGAAGAACTCCGCCGCGTAGCGGGCCTCCCCGATCGCGTCCGCCCAGGCCTTGCCGTTCTCGAGCACGATCAGCCGGGCGCAGTCCTCGATCTCGTCGGTCATGATCTCGAAGGCGCGGCGCAGCACCTCGGCGCGCTCCCGTGCGGGCCTGTGTGCCCAGGGGTCGAACGCCGCGTACGCCGCATCGACCGCCGCGAGGCCGTCGGCCACCTCGGCGTCGCCGACCTCGGCCAGCGTGGCGAGGGTTGCCGGGTCCTCGACCCGGAGCTGGCGGGCGGCGGTGGTCCAGGTCCCGTCGATCAGCAACCCGGTCGGGGCGCCGGTTGGCAGGGTCGAGGTGGCATCGGTGGGGCTCATGCGCGGACTCCTGGTGGGGCACGGGACGTGCGGGCGTCGTTCGGTCGAGGGACGGGGCGACGGCCACGTGCGGCGTGACGGTGACGGTAGACCAACCGTCCCCCGATGCTCACAGTCGCTCGCACGACGGCAGCGGGTCCGGGGTGCTTGGATGCGGCGCACCACACGGTGGTCGACCGGGAGGACGTCGGATGAGCGCATCGGACCAGGGCATGGAACTGCAGGCGGACGTGACGGGTTCCGGCCCGGTCACGGTGCTGCTCCACGGCATCACGGAGTCGATGGAGAGCTTCGCGCCGCTGGTCGGCGCCCTGGCGACGCGGGGGACCGTCGTTCGCGTCGACCTGCGCGGTCACGGTCGTTCCCCCACGGCCGAAGTCTACGACCCGGCGTCGATGGCAGCCGACGTCCACCGCACGCTGGCGGGCCTGGAGCTGGCCGAGGGTGACCCGCTGGTGATCGGGCATTCGATGGGTGGGCTGGTGGCGGTCGCCTACGCGAGCGCGTTCCCGACCCGGGGGGTGATCGACGTGGACCAGCCCCTGGATCTCGCGGGGTTCCAGGCGCAGGTCCGCCAGCTCGAACCGCTGCTGCGCGGGGACGGGTTCGACGAGGCGATCGCGATGGTCTTCGGCGCGATGACCGGTCCCCTCGACACCGCCGAGGTGGCACGGCTCGACACGCTCCGGCGCGCGGACCGCGACGTCGTGCTCGGCGTGTGGGGACCCCTGCTTGAGCAGCCCGCGGAGGCGCTCGACGCGATGGTCGGGGAGATCGCCGCCGGGGTCCGCACGCCCGTGCTGTCGCTGCACGGCATCGACCCCGGTCCCGCCTACGCGGGGTGGCTGGCCGAGCGGATCCCGACGGCCGCCGTCGAGGTCTGGCCGGATCACGGGCACTACCCCCACCTGGTCGACCCCACCCGCTTCCTCGACCGTGTGGCGGCCTTCGACGCGGCCACGGCCGGGTAACCGTCACGATCCACGGGGAGACTGGGAACCGTTCCGGGAGCCGGTACCGTCGGGGCATGGTGTCCCAGACCAGCCGACCGGTGACGGTGGCACGTTCGCTGACGTTGCGGGTGACGGCGGCAGCGCTGCGTGGGATCGACACGGGTTCGTTGGCCGTGTTCCGGATCCTGTTCGGGCTGCTGATGGTCTGGGAGGCCGCCCGCTACTGGAGCTACGGGTGGGTGTCGGCGCTGTGGATCGAGCCGACCTACCGCTTCACCTACCGGGGCTTCGCCTGGGTCCCCGTCCCCCCGGAGCCCGTGCTGTACGCCGGGGTGCTCGTCGTGGCGGTGCTGGGTCTGCTGATCGCCCTGGGCGTCGCGACCCGCCCGAGTGCCGGCCTGCTCGCGCTGGTCTTCACCTACCAGTTCCTGCTCGAGGCCACGAACTACCTCAACCACTTCTGGTTGACGATCCTGTACGTGGCCCTGCTGGCCGTCGTGCCGACCGACGGGTGCTGGTCGCTTCGGGCCTGGCGTCGCGGCGCGTTCACGCTCGCGCCCGCGTGGCACCTGTGGGTGCTGCGGACCCAGATGGCGATCGTCTACGTGGTGGCCGGGCTCGCCAAGCTGCAGGGCGACTGGTTGCAGGGCTGGCCGATGCGGCACTGGCTGCCCGGCTCGCTGAGCGTGCCCGGCCTGTCCGACGTCGCGGACACGGTGTGGTTGGCCGTGGCGATGTCCTGGGGCGGGATGCTGTTCGACCTGTTCGTGGTGCCGCTGCTGCTGTGGCGCCGCACCCGGTGGCTCGGGCTCGGGCTCGCGATCGCCTTCCACGCGCTCAACCGGGACATGTTCGGGATCGGGATCTTCCCCTACCTCGGCATCGCGGCGACCCTGTTGTTCCTCGATGCGGACTGGCCGCGGCGGCTCGTCGCCCGGTTCGGTTGGAGTGCCGGGGCGGGAGGCGTCGGGAGCCGGCGGGCCGGCAGTGGGGTGCGGGCCCATCCCGGGGTGGAGCGTGCGGCCTCCCGTCCGGTGCGTGTCGTGCTGACCGTGTGGCTCGTGCTGATGCTGGTGCTGCCGCTGCGGCCGTTCGTCTACGCGGGCGAGCCGATGTGGACCGAGGAGGGCATGCGGCTCAGCTGGCACATGCTGCTGCGGTCCAAGGTCGGCGAGGTGCACTTCGTGGTCGAGCGGCCCGGGCAGCCCCCCGAACGGGTCGACCCACGCGAGCACCTCACCCCGCGGCAGTACCGCAAGATCGCGACCTACCCGGAGATGATCCGTCAGCACGCCCACCACCTGCGTGACGAACGTGGGCCGGACGTGCGCGTGCGTGCCATCGCCCGTGCGTCCCTGCACGACCGACCGTTGCAGGAGCTGATCGATCCGAGCGTCGACCTCGCGGCAGAGCCCGGTCGGCTGCCCCCGGCCGACTGGATCGTGCCGCTCGAGCCCTACCCGTGCGATCTGCTCGGCGAGCGTCGCTGCCGGGAAGCCGACAGCCCCTGGCGACCGTTCGGCCGGTCGTGAGCGGCGTGGCCTCGGCGGTGTCCCGATCGCGGCGACGCTCCGCGCACCTGTCGGCGCACGCGGTCACCACGTAGGCTGCGGGTACTGGGCGGTCGGAGCACCCGACCCACCAACGGGGGCCCACCATGATCGATGCGGCGTCGGCCGGGGTGTCGGACGTACGGACCCGCCGCGCGGTCGAGTTCCTGCTCCACGCGCTCACCCACCGCCTGCGGATGGACGGGGCGTTCTTCGCGAGGATGACCGACACCGAGCAGATCCACCTCGTCACCAACGGCGTCGGTGCGGCGACGTTCAAGGTGCGCCCCGGCGACCGCTTGCCACGGCTCGACAGCTACTGCCACCACGTCGTCGAGCGCGATGCGTCGTGGCTGATCCGCGACACCAGTGTCGAACCGCTGGTCTGCGACCTCGCCGGCACGGCGCAGGGTGGCATCGCCGCCTACCTCGGCGTGCCCGTGCGCGACCCGGACGGCGAGGTGTTCGGGACGCTGTGCTGCATGCACCACTCGCCACGCGAGGACCTCGGTGAGCAGGACGTCGCGGTCGCCGAGGCGTTGGCGGAGATCCTCGGCCTCCACCTGGCCCAGCTGGAGGAGGGCCAGGCCAACCTGGGCGAGCTGTCGGCCCGCGTCGCCCAGCTGACCGACGTCGTGGAGACCCAGGAGCTCCAGCTCGAGGTCTACCGCCGGATGGTCGATGCCAACCACAGCGTCACGCTGCTGCTGGATCTGGACACCCTGCAGGTCGAGTACGCCAACATCACCGCGTGCGAGCTGGTGGGTCGTGAGCGTTCGGCGTTGCTGGGTCGTCCCCCCTGGGAGCTGCACGGGTGCTTCGAGCAGCTGGCCCTGCGTCGTGAGCTCGCACCGTTGCAGGATCCCGGGGCGTGGCCGGTCACCTACCACCAGCCAGCCGTCGACGGCGCGCCGGCCATGGACGTGCAGGCGCAGCGGTTCACGTCCACGTCCGGGCGTGCGTGCATCCTGTGGCACGGGCACGACATCGCGACCTACCAGGAGTCCGCGGAACGTCTGGCGGCCACCGTGGCGATCGAGCAGGAGGCCGCGGAGCAGCTGCGCCGGGTCGACCGGCTGCGCGCCGCGTTCCTGACGGCCGTCTCCCACGAGCTGCGGACCCCGCTCACGGTGCTCAAGGGCACGTCCGAACTACTGCGCAGCGGTCGCCACCAGCCCGATGCGACCCCGGAGCTGTTGGACCGGCTGGCGGTGCACGCGGATCGCCTGGACCGGCTGCTCACGGACCTGCTCGACCTCAACCGCTCCACGCACGGGTCGCTCGAGCTGCGACGTGAGCCCGTCGACCTCGCGGAGCTGGTGCGCCGGGCGGTCACCGAGCTCGAGCTCGGGGACCATCCGGTCGCGTTCGACCTCGCCCCCATCGATCTCGACCTCGCCCCGGTCAAGGTCGAGCGGATCGTGGCCAACCTCGTGCTGAACGCCGCGGTCCACACCCCGGCGGGAACCCCCATCGAGGTGGCGGTGACGCCACGCGCCGACGGGGCGCTGCTGACCGTCACCGACCGGGGGGAGGGGATCGCGCCCCAGGATCGCGAGCGCATCTTCCAGCCGTTCCACCAGGGCGAGCGCGTGCTCGCCCACCGTCCCGGCACGGGCATCGGTCTGTCGTTGGTCGCCGCGTTCGCCGAGCTCCACGGAGGCAGCGCCTGGGTCGAGGAGGCCGAGGGTGGCGGCTCGGCGTTCCACGTCCTGCTGCCTCGGGCCGCGCCGGAGCCCGCCGTCGACTGACGGGCCCGGCGCATCACGCGCCCTCGATCCTGTGGTGGCTGGCGCGCGGTGCCTGATGCTCGGCGCGCGGAGAGGCGGGTCGGGCCGGGTCGCTCAGCGCGTCGCGGTGACCGCGGCGGCGCAGCGGCCGAGCAGCTCGACCGTCTCGTCCCACCCGACGCAGGCGTCGGTGATCGACACGCCGTACTCGAGCGGCTGGTTGGGGTGCCAGTCCTGCCGCCCGGGCTGCAGGTTGCTCTCCAGCATCACCCCGAGCAGCCCGTGGTCCGCACGGCCCCACTGCTCGAGCAGGTCCTCGACGACCACCCGCTGCCGACGGTGGTCCTTGCCGGAGTTGCCGTGCGAGGCGTCGACCATCACCGGGCGCTGGTGTCCCGTGACCGGCTGGGCGCGTTGCGCGGCGTCCTCGACGTGGGCGCGGGCGAAGTTCGGTCCGTCGTCGCCGCCCCGCAACACGAGGTGGGCATCCGGGTTGCCGCTGGTGCGCACCACGGCGCTGCGTCCCTCGTCGTCGACCCCGAAGAACGCGTGCGGCTCGATCGACGCGGCGAGCGCGTTGACCGCCACGCCCACCCGGCCGTCGGTGGCGTTCTTGAACCCGATCGGCATCGACAGCCCGGAGGCGAGTTGGCGGTGGACCTGGCTCTCCACGGTCCGGGCGCCGATCGCCGCCCAGGAGACCAGGTCGGCGTAGTACTGCGGGGTGATGGCGTCCAGGACCTCGACGGCGCACGGCAGGCCGAGACCGAGCACGTCCAGCAGCACCTGACGGGCGGTGCGCAGCCCCCGCAGCGCATCGGAGGTCCCGTCGAGCGACGGGTCGTAGATGAGGCCCTTCCACCCGATGGAGGTCCGCGGCTTCTCGAAGTAGGTCCGCATCACGACGATGAGCTCGTCGCGGTGCGCGTCGGCCTGCTCGCGCAGCAGCCGGGCGTACTCGAGCGCCAGCCCGGGGTCGTGGATCGAGCAGGGTCCGACCACCACGACCATCCGGTCGTCCGCGCCACGCAGCGCGGCCGCGACCTCCTCGCGGGCGCGCGCCACCGTGGCGAAGCGGGGTTCGTCGACCGGCAGTTCCTCCCGGATCTCGCTCGGGCGCGGGAGGGCGTCGAAGGAGGTGACGTGCCGGTGCTGAGCCACGAGGGCGGGCGATGGGTCGATGCTGGTCACGGTGCTCTCGGGTCGTCGGGGTCGGTCACGTGGTCGCGCGATCGCCGCTGAACGTACCGGCACGACCGCGGCACCCCGTGGCCGCCACGACGGGCGCGTTGGCTCGTCAGCCGGTCCGCACGGCGCGATCGGTCAGGCAGCTCGCCCCGAGCGGGTTGCGGTGGAAGACCATCTCCTCGACGACGCGCCCGTGCAACAGGTGCTCGGAGACGAGCCGGTCGACGTTCTTCGCCGCGAGCCCCGCGTACCAGGTGCCCTCCGGGTAGACGACGGCGATGGTGCCCTTCCGGCAGATGCCGAGGCAGTCCACCTTCGCGACCGACACGGTGCTGCGCAGCCCGTGTGCGGCGATGGACCGTCGCAGCGCCTTCGCGACCTTGCCCCCGCCGCAGTCGTCGTCCACGCACACGAGCACGTGGCGCTGCATCGTGTCGATGCGGGCCTTGGAGGTGCGCTGTTCGAGGCTGCTGGCCACCGTGGCCTCCGGGGGGTCGTACGGGCGGACCGCTGCGGTCGGTACTGGCTCAGCCACCCTCGGCGGCGCGCCGGCCGGGCAGTTCGCGATCCAACATCAGGACCGCGCTGGGGTCGTCGGCGACCATCGCCAGCTCACCGACGATGGTGCTGACGCTGGCCTCCTCCTCCACCTGCTCGTCGAGGAAGCGGGTGAGAAGCGGCAGGCTCGCGAAGTCGCGGACCTCGTGGGCCGTGGCGTACAGCGCCCCGATCGATGCGGTGACCCGCCGCTCGTGCCCGAGGGCGGCGCGGAAGACGTCGAGCAGCGTGTCGAAGTCGGCGTCGGGCGCATCGAGCGCCTGCAGTCGCACCTCGCCGTCCCGATCGAGGACGAAGTCGATGAACATCGCAGCGTGGGTCGACTCCTCGCTGGCCTGGTCACGCAGCCACGCGGCGGAACCGGAGAAGTCGTGGGCCTCGGCCCAGGCGGCCATCTGCAGGTACGCCCGTTCGGAGGCGTGCTCGAGGGCGATCTGGTCGTTGAACTGTGCCTGAAGTCGGTCGTCCACCGCGGAGCTCCTGTGTCGTTAGGTGAGCCTAACCAGTATCGCAGGTGGGTCGGGCCACGGCCGCCGCGGGCCCGGCCAGCGCGCGAGAGGCGCGGCCGTCCGCCGCGCGCTGATGCGCGTCGGACGCGCGGCACGTGGGGGGCTGGCGGATCGTGCCGGCCCGGCGGCGTCGTACGTTCCGGCTCCGCTCGAGCCCGATGTCCGTCGGGCGACGTCCCACCTGACCCGGAGTCCCCGATGCGTACCCCGCCCCTGCTCCCTCGCCTGCGTCGTGGAACCCGACGGCCGGTGGCGCTGCTGGCCGTCACCGCACTGCTGCTCGTGGGCTGCGGCGACGCGGACGAGCAGGCTCCCGACGAGCCGGTCGAGCAGGACGCGGAGGAGCCGGACGACGACGCAGCGCTCGAAGAGGACCAGGCGGCCGACCCGGATCCGGAGCCGGAGGCCACCGAGGAGGACGAGGGGTCGGCGCCGGACGACGAACCCGCCGAGGACACCGGGACGCAGGACGCGGAGGGGGCGGGCATCCCCGACGCGACGTTGGTGGTGGACGGGGTCGAGTACCAGGTCACCGACCTGCGCCGCTGCGAGGACGACGGCGCCTTCCCCTTCGAGGTGGAGCTGGAGTACCAGGTCATCGCCCAGGGGCCCGATGGCCGGGGGCAGCTCGACCTGTACGCCGACGAGATCTTCGATCAGGCGAGCTGGGCCGGGGAGGAGGGGATCTTCGGCAACCAGGAGGAGATCGACCTTGGGCTCAGCGGGGACCGTGCGGCGTCGACCGTCGTCATCGAGGATGCCTTCGGGGAGGGTGAGCTGCTCGAGATCACCTACGACCTGCCCGTGTTGGCGGAGTCCGACGCGGTCGCCTGCCGCTGAGGAGTCACAGGGCCGCGAGCGCCACGTTGGTGATGTGGTCCGCGTCGAGGTCGTGCGCCCGGTAGAGCTCCCCGATCGTGCCCGACTCGCCGAAGCCGTCCACGCCGAGACTCAGGACCTCGACACCGAGCGCGCCCCCGAGCCAGGCCATCGCGTGTGGGGACGCGTCGTGCACCGTGACCACCGGTGCGCCGGGGACGAACGGGGCGTGCAGAGCCCCGGGACGGTCACGCACCGTCGCCTGACGGACGGCTCGACGGATCGTGGCGCGCCAGGCGCGGTAGAGGCAGCTCGAGGACGTGACGTCGACGACGCAGGCCCGGACCCCCTCGAGGGCGAGCTGGTCCGCGACGGCCAGCACCTCCGGCACGAGCGCCCCGCTGGTCGCGAGGTTGATCACCGGCCCCTCGCCGGCTCCCGGCCCGTCGGGTGCGGGGTCGTGGAGCCGGTAGGCCCCGGCCAGCACCTGACGACGCAGCGTCTGTGGGCCGAGGCGCGCCACCGCCCGTTCGAAGGGGGCCTGATCGATCGGTCGCGTGCTCAGGCGCAGGTAGTAGGAGCCGGCCTCCGTTCCCGCCGCATCGCTGCCCGAGGTCCGCGCCGTACCGGCGATGCTCGCGACCGCGTCGCACAGCAGCCAGTCCACCGCCCGTGCGTAGGCGGGTTCCATGAAGCTCACCCCGGGCGTCTCCAACCCGACGGACGGGGTGATGGTCGACTGGTGCGCGCCACCCTCCGGTGCCAGGGTGATGCCCGACGGGGTCCCGCCAGGATGAAGCGTGAGCCGAGGTAGTTCGCGTACACGAACGCATCGAGCCCGCGCAGCACGAACGGGTCGTAGACGGTGCCGATGGGGACGAGCGGCTGATCCGATATGGGGCCCGCCAGGCCCAACTGCCCGAGCAGCAGGAAGAAGTTGATCTCCCCGATGCCGAGCTCCAGGTGCTGACCGCCGGGCCCCTCCCGCCAGGCGATGAGACCGTCCTCGCTCCAGCTCGGTCGGTCCGTCGGCGCGAACGCCCCGGCGAGCTCGGCAGGGTGGCGCTCGGCGCGGAACGCGGCTCGGGCGCGGCCGGGTGGGGCGAGCGGGTGAGCTCCGCCGCCCGCCGCGCCGTGAGGATCCCGGCCGGGGAGTCGCCGTCGAGAGCGGCCCAGTCGTCGTCGCCGATCCCGAGTTCCACACGCAGGGCGTCGATCTGACCCCCGCTGAGCTGCGCGCCGTGGTTGCGGGGATCGCCCGCGATCGGCAGGCCCCACCCCTTCACCGTGTAGGCGAACACGACGCTCGGGCAATCGGTCACGTGGTCACAGGCCTCGAAGGCACGGATCAGCTGCGCGAGGTCGTGGCCGCCGAGGTCGGTGACCAGTCGCCGGAGCTGGTCGTCGGGGACCTCGGCCACCGTGGCGACGACCTCGTCGGGAGCGTCCTCGAAGAACCGTGCACGCAGTTCCGGTTCCGGGCAGGCGAACAGCGCCTGGTAGCGCTCGTTGGGCATGTCGTCGATCCACCTGCGCAGCGCCGCGCCCCCCCCGCATGGGTGTAGGCCTCGAGCAGCCGTGAGCCGTACTTCACCTCGAGCACGTGCCAGCCGGCTGCCTCGAACTGCGCCCGCCAGTGGTCGATGCGCACCCCGGGGATGACCCGGTCCAGCGACTGGCGGTTGAAGTCCACGACCCACAGCACGTCCCCGAGCCCCTCGGAGATCGGGTCGTTGACCGCCTCCCAGACGGTGCCCTCGTCGAGTTCTGCATCGCCGAGCAATGACACGAACCGGCTGGTGGGTCGCGGTCCGAAGCGCGTGTCGACGTAGCGGCGGGTGACCGCGGCGAACAGCGGTGCCACGGCCCCGAGTCCCACCGACCCCGTGGAGAAGTCGATGCGGTCGGGGTCCTTGGTCCGGCTCGGGTAGGCCTGTAGCCCCCGGTAGGCGCGCAGCGTCGTCAGCGCGTCACGCTCGAGCTGTCCGAGCAGGTAGTTGATGGCGTGCAGGACCGGGGAGGCGTGCGGCTTCACGCTGGTGCGGTCGTCGGCATCGAGGTGGTGGAACCACAACGCCGTCATGATGCTGACCAGGCTGGCGCTGGACGCCTGGTGCCCGCCCACCTTGATCGCATCCGGGTTGGCCCGTTCCCGGTTGGCGTGGTCGACCATCCGCACCGCCAGCCCGAGCAGTCGGCGCTGGATCACCTCCAGGGCGGGCAGGTCCGGGCGGTCCCTTGCTGACGATGCGTCCACGCCGTCGGCCGGCGACGCGCGCACCGACATCCCGACGTCGCGGCGTGCGTTGCGGTGGCGACGTGGCATGGGCGCTCCCGGACCGGCCGTCAGTCGTCGCCACCGACCCTAGTCAGCGGCCCCTGCGGTGGTCGTGACACCGGTGGGCGCCAGATCGACGTCCCCGAAGACCGTGCACACCCGCAGGCGCAGCACGGGCGCCTCGGGGTCGGATGCGGGCTCGACGGGACCACGCCACCGGACGTCGCCGAGCAGTTCCGGACCCGTCACCTCGACCCGACAGTTGGCGGGCAGATCGAGGTCGATGTCACCGAAGACCGAGGTGAGCTGCCAACGGGCACCGTCGGGTTCCAGCACGCACCCGGTGAGATCCAGCCGGACGTCGTCGAACACCGCCGTCGCGCTGCCGTCCGTGAGCGTCCCGGTCGGTCGCAGGCTGCGGCGGTCGAACAGGGCCACGACATCGCGACTGCCGCCGCCGGTGGGCGCGGCCGTTGGCCGTGGACCTCGACCGAACAGCAGCCATGCCCCCAGGCCGATCAACAGCAGCGGCCAGATCACGACCGGGCTGCCGATGCCGCCGAGCGTCCACGCCAGCAGCACGGTGCCGATGGTGACCGTGACGGCGGCGCCGAGGAGGTTGCGGGGACGGGTCAGCACCTGGGCGGATCCGGCGAGCAGGATGACGCTGGGCCACCCGACGCGCAGCACGGCCCAGGCATCGACGAGGCCGGCCTGATCGGCGAGGAGCAGTCCCCCGAGGAGCGTCAGGGTGGTGCCGAGCACCAACCGGGAGCGGGTCATCGGCGTGTTCATCGGTCCACCTCGATCTGGCCGAGCCCGACGCGCAGCGTCAGTTCGAGCACGGGGCCCTCGTCACCATCGCTGGCCGTGTCGAACGATCGGCGGGGTCCGATGCCGGCGCTGGTCGCGCCGAACGCGACCGCCTCGCCGGCCCCCACCTGTGCGGTGCCCCGGACCGCGGCCCCCTCCGGGACCAGCACCGTCAGCTCACCCAGGCCGACGGTCGCGGCCACCGCGGTGACCGCCTCCTCGAGATCGATCGCACGCAGGTCGAGGACCATCGTCCCCATCCCGAGCCCGTAGCCCGCCTGCAGCGCCGTGTCGTCGGTGACCACCACGGTCCGTTCGCCCGCGACCGGGCTGATCCCGGACGGCGCTGCGGGGAGCAGCAGCGCGATCGCGGCGAGCGCGATGCCGAGCCCCCCGAGACCGTGTCGGGTCACCCGCTCGCCGCCGACGAGCACGGCGATCCCGATCGCCAGCACCCCGCCCGGCAGGACCACCGACCAAGGCACGGCGACACCCGTCAGGGCCAGCAGCCATGCCACGCCCACGACGAGGAGGACGACCGCCAGTGCGCGGGGGCGTCCGTCCGCTGACCCCGGCGGATCGGGTGGACGGGGTCCGGGTGCCTCGCCCGGGACCGGCGCGGATGGTGGCGAGGTGGCGGCGGACGAGGACATGGACGACCCTCCGGACCGGTGCGCGCGTCGCGCGGGCAGCGACGCGACCGTCGCGACCAGTCTGTGCGCCGCGCGGGGCGTGCAACAGGGACCGAGGTCCTCGCGCCGCGGGGGGGATGGTCCCATCCGTGGGGTGCCCGTGGCCGGGCGCTGCGCCCCGGCAGCGCCCTCAGCCCGGACCGGTGGGACGAGACCCGGCCGTCTCGCGACGGACGAGCAGGGACTTCGCGACCTCGACGACCAACAGGATCGCGATGGCCGCCGCCGCGGTGATCGCCCACTCGCGCCCACCGATGGGCGCCGAGCCGAACAGGGTGTGCATCACCGGGACGTACACGAACAGCGCCTGCAACAGCAGCAGCGCGCCCACCGAGAGCCAGGCGACCGGGTTGTTGAACAGCCGGTCGGGTCGCAGGCTGGTGCCGCGCAGGTTGCGGCAGTTGAACAGGTAGGCGATCTGGCCGACGGCGAGCATGGTGACCGCGATGGTCTGCTGCTGGGCTCCGTCGAGGTCCTGGGTGCCGGCGAAGGCGTACACGCCCAGGGTCGCCCCACCGATGAGCAGGGACGCCAGCACGATCAGCACGATCGAGGACCGCTCCACCATCCCGGCGTCCGGGGGTCGAGGTGGACGGCGCATGATGTCGGGCTCGGCCGGCTCGAACGCGAGCGCCAACGACAGCGTGATGGCGGCGATCAGGTTGACCCACAGGATCTGGACGGGTTCGAGCGGGAGCGCCAGCCCGAACAGGACCGCGGTCAACAGCACCAGCGACTGCGCGCCGTTCGTCGGGAGCAGGAACACGATCGACTTCTGGATGTTGTCGAAGGTCCGTCGGCCCTCCTCGACGGCGCGCTCGATGGTGGCGAAGTTGTCGTCGGCCAGCACGATGGAGGCGGCCTCCTTGGTCGCCTCGGTGCCCTTGATCCCCATCGCGACGCCGACGTCGGCCTGACGGAGCGCCGGGGCGTCGTTGACACCGTCCCCGGTCATGGCGACCACCTCGCCGCTGGCCTGTAGTGCCCGTACCAGGCGCAGTTTGTGCTCGGGGCTGACCCGCGCGAACGTGTCGTAGCGGTCGGCGATGTCGCGCAGCTCCTCGTCGTCCACCTCGTCGAGTTCGCGGCCCGTGATGGCCCGATCGGCGTGGCCCTCGGAGGCCGGGTCGTCCGGATCGATGATGCCCATCTCCCGTCCGATGGCGGTGGCGGTCCCGGCGTGGTCGCCGGTGATCATCTTCACGCGGATGCCGGCACGCTTGGCCTCCGCGACCGCCTCCGTGGCCTCCGGACGGGGCGGGTCGAGGATCCCGACCACCCCGACGAACACCAGGTCCTGCAGCGTGTCGAGGGACAGCTCCTCGCGGTCCCCGTCGACGGCGAGCTGGGCCGCGGCGAGGACCCGCAACCCGCGATCGCTGAGTTCGTCGACGGTGGCGCTCCAGGTGTCGACGTCGAGGTCGCCGGTGGACCCGTCCCCACGCAGTTCGCCCGAGCACCGCTCGAGGATCCGGTCCGGCGCCCCCTTGACGTGGATCCAGCGGCTGCCGTCCTCGAGCTCGTCCAGGGTGGCCATGAGCTTGTGCTCCGACTCGAACGGCACGACCCCCCGCCGCGTGATGCCGTCGGTGTCGATCCCGACCTTGGCCGCCAGGGTGACCAGCGCCCCCTCGGTCGGTTCGCCCAACAGCTGCCAGGCGCCGTCCTCCTCGGAGAGGCTGGCGTCGTTGGCCGCGGCGTTGACCCGGACCAGCGCCTCGAGATCCGGGTCGGCGCCGAGGTCCGCGTCCCGGTCGTCGGTGCGGACCTGTCCGCGCGGCTCGTAGCCGATGCCCTCGACCTCGTAACGGCGCGCCGGGGTGACGATCCGCTGCACCGTCATCTCGTTGCGGGTCAGGGTCCCGGTCTTGTCCGAGCAGATCACGGTGACCGAGCCGAGCGTCTCCACGGCGTTCAGGCTGCGCGTGATCGCGTTGCGGCGTGCCATGTGCCGCACCCCTCGGGCCAGGGTGATGGTCACCACCGCCGGCAGTCCCTCCGGGATCGCGGCGACCGCGAAGGCGACCGCGGCGGTGAGCAGCAGCGCGATCTCCATGTCGTGCACGGTCCACCCGAAGGCCATCAGGAAGACCGCGGTGGCGAGGATGATCTTCGACAGCAGGATGCTGAACCGTTGGATCTGGCGCTCCAGCGGGGTCGCCCGGTCGTCGGCCTCGTCCATCATCGAGCTGATCCGCCCGATCTGGGTGTCGGCACCGGTGGCGGTCACCACCCCGACCCCACGACCGGCGGCCACGAGGCTGCCGGAGTAGGCCATGCTGGCCCGGTCACCGAGCTCCGCGTCGTCGTCGACCGCGTCGACGCGCTTGTCGACCGGCTCGGACTCCCCGGTCAGCCCGGACTCCTCGGCGCGCAGCTCGTTGGTCTCCACCAACCGCAGGTCCGCCGGGATGCGGTCACCGGAACGGAGCCGGACCACGTCACCGACGACCAGCTCGGCGGCCTCGACCTCGACCCAGTCGCCGTCCCGTCGGGCCTCGGCCGTGAGCGAGAGCATGTCGCGCAACCCCTCGAGGGCCTTGGCCGCGCGCCCCTCCTGGACGAACCCGATGACGGCGTTGACCACCGCGACCGTGAGGATCACCCCGAAGTCGACCCACTCGCCGAGCGCGGCCTTGAGCACCGCCGCAGCCAGCAGGACGTAGATCAACACGTCGTTGAAGTGCCGCGCGAGCCGCAGCCAGGCGGGATCGGGCGGGGACGAGGGCAGCTCGTTGGGGCCGTCACGTTCGAGACGTGCCCTGGCGTCGTCGGCGGACAGGCCGCCGTCGGTCGTGTCCAGGGCGTCGAGGACGTCCGCGGGCGTGCGCGCGTGTGCGGTGCCGTGATCCATGGTGGGGGAGCTCCACCCGCAGCGCGGGTCCGGTGGTGGCGGAGCGGGCAGGCTACGGCGGCACCTCGACGCTGCCCGCTGACCGTTGGGCCGGTCCGTCAGTCGGCGTGGTCCCCGGTGGCTGCGTCGGACGGGTGATCGAGGGTGATCGGCGAGGTGTCGAGCGCGATGAGCAGCGACGCGCCGGGCGGGGCCGCCGCGGCGATCGGCGCCGCGACCGAGCGCAGGTTCGGCTCGTCACCGATCGTCGGCACGATGATCAGATCGTTGGGGCGCGCGTGGTCGGTCACCGTGGCGGCCCGTCGTCGGGTGTCGTGCTGTACCTCACGACCGAGCTGCTGTTCGATGCGCGCCGTGGACCGCTGATCCTCACGGTCCCCCACGACCTCGATGGGCAGGTTGCGGGGCCGCGCCAGCAGCTTGGCGGCCTCGAGGGCCAGCTCCACGGCGGGACCACCGGCCGGGGTCGTCACGGACCGGTCGACGATGATCAGGATCCGCCCGATCGGCTCGCCCCCGTCGTAGGACAGCAGCGTGGGCAGGTTGGTGTGGGACAGCACGTCGTCGATGACCGCGCCGAACGTGGCGCCTCTGCTCTCCGTGGTCCCGGTCCACCCCAGCACGAGCAGGGTCGCCTCCTGTTCGACCACCGTGTGGGCGATGCCGGTCGCCGCGGTCGCGTCGATGCGGAACACCGTCCGGGCTTCCGCGCCGGCGGAGTGCGCCACCTCGATGACCTCCAGGTCGAGGTCGCGGACGGCCTGGAGCTCCTCGGCGCCGGTGCCGGCAGCGGCGATGGTGACGGGGACGACGATCCCCCCATCCGCCCGCGCGAAGCGGGAGGCGATGTCGATCAGGTGCGGCACCGACCGGGGGTTGGCCACCGGCACGACCACGACGTCGCCGAGATCCCGGGTCCGCGGGGGACGGGGCAGTGCGGCCGCGTAGCGGCTGGCCGCGGCGGGGGCCACCAGACACGTGATGAGGATGACCATCATCACGGCGTTGACGGTGCTCTCGTCCAGCAGGCCGATCTCGAGCCCGACGACGATGGCCGCCAGGGTGGCGGCGGCCTGGGCGGCGGACAGGGAGAACATCGCCCCGATCTCCGGGCGGTTGTAGCCCAGCAGTCGGCCCGCGCCGAGCGCAGCCAGCAGCTTCGCCACGAGCGCCACCGCCGTGAAGGCGCCGCCGATGAGCAGGGTGCGTGGCTCCAGCAGCACCTGCAGGTCGATGAGCATGCCGGTGGCGACCAGGAACAGCGGGATGAAGAACGTCTCGCCGAAGAACGTGAGACGTCCCATCAACGCCCCGCTGTTGGGGACGCTGCGGTTGAGGACGAGCCCGGCGAGGAAGGCGCCGACGATCGCTTCGATGCCGATCGCGTCGAACAGCGACGCGGTCGTGAACAGGGCGACCAGCACGAACAGGAACCGCAGCGAGCGGTCCTGCCCCCAGCCGGAGAAGAACCACCGCGCGAGTCGAGGTAGGCCCGCCACGACCCCGGACGTGACGATCGCCAGCGACGGCAGCAGCGTGGCCCAGAAGACCGCGGAGAGCTCCCCCTGGTGGGCCCGGGCGACGACCGCGAGCACGAGCAGCGCGGCGGTGTCGGTGATGATGGTGGCGCCGACGGAGGTCGCGACCGCACGGTTGCCGACCGTGCCCACCCGCTGGAAGATCGGGTAGGTGACCAGCGTGTGCGAGGCCCAGCAGGAGGCGAGCAGCAGCGAGGCGAGCGGGCCGTAGCCCAGCGCCAGCGAGGTGGCCGTGCCCAGCACCATGGGGACGACGAACGTCATCGTGCCGAAGGCGAGGGAGTCCGTGCGGTGTTCGATGAAGTCGTCGAGGTCGAGCTCGAGCCCGGCCACGAACATCAGGTACAGCAGGCCCGCGTAGCCGAGGCTCTGCACCACCCCGACGCGTTCGAGCAGCCCGATCCCGGTCGGCCCGATCGCGAAGCCGACGACCAGGACCACCACGACCTCGGGCAGCCGCAGACGCCGGGCAAGCATCGGGGCCAACAGCACGGCGGCCAGCAGTGCGGCGAAGACGATGCCGGGCTCGCTCAGCGGCAGGGTCGGGAGATCGAACGCCACGGGATCACCTCCGAGGGCGCCGCCCGGTCGCGGCATCGGCGCACGATACGGCCGTCCGCCCCCCGGCGGACGGTGTCGCCGCGCGGCACCGCGTGGGATGCTCCTGCGGGAGCGCGGATCGAGCGCGAGGGTGCAGGTCGCGGGCGCGGTCCCCGGCACGGATCGGACCGGGTACGGGAGGTCGGATGGTGGGCACGTCGGGTGGGTGGCCACCCCGGGTCGCGACGGTGCAGGACGCCGTCGAGGTCGCTGAGCTGTTGGACGACTTCAACCGCGAGTTCGACACGGAGACGCCCGGCGTGGCCGTGCTCGCGACGCGGTTGCGGTCGCTGCTCGCCGGGGCGTCCACGTTCGCGGTCCTCGCCGGTCGTCCCGCGGTGGGGGTGGCGCTCGTCACGCTGCGACCGAACGTGTGGTTCGACGGGCCGGTCGCGTTGCTCGACGAGCTCTACGTTCGACCCGCGCTGCGGGGGCGAAGGATCGGCGCGGATGTCCTGGACCTCGTCCTGACGACGGCTGGTGCACGAGCGGTCGAACTGGTCGAGATCAACGTCGACGAGGGCGACGTCGATGCGCAGCGCTTCTACACCCGGCAGGGGTTCGTGGCCGGCGACCTCGACACCGACGAGCGTGCCCTGTACTACGCCAAGCTGCTGACGCGCTGAGCCCGCCGCGGGTCCGTTGAGTAACGGCGGGGACCGAACCGAGTAGGCGGCTACTCATGCCGCCTCCGGACGTGCGTGGTGCAGTGCTGCGACGGAGCGTGCGCCGGCGACCACCGCCCGCCGCATCGTGGATCGCTCGAGGGGAGCGTGGGGATGCGATCGGTGGCCGGGATCCCCGCAGGTGCTCGGGGCCGTGCCGGACGCACCGGCTGACGGGGCGGGATGTGGAGACCATCGCGACCGCCGCCGTGATCCATGTCAACCGGAACGTGCTCCGGGGCGTTTCCCGGTCATGATGCAGACCCCGCCACCGACTCCCGACGGGTTCGAGGACGCCTTCGACCCGCTGTTCCGGCGTGCCTTCCTGGTCGCGCGGCGGATCCTGGGTGATCCGACCAGCGCGGAGGATGTCGCGGCGGAGGCCATGGCACGCGCCTTCGCGCACTGGTCACGGATCGGGGACCGACCCTGGCGTGAGGGGTGGGTCGTGCGGGTCGCGACCAACCTGGCGATCGACGTCGCTCGACGCGGCAGCCGGGTGAGCGATCGACCGACGGAGCCGGACACGGTCACCGTGGACGACCACACCGACGAGGTGGTGGTCCTGCGCCTGACCCTGGTTGCAGCGCTGCGTCGCTTGCCGCGTCGACAGCGGGAGGCGGTGTCGCTGCGCTACCTCGCCGGGCTGTCGGAGGCGCAGGTCGCCGAGGCGATGCAGGTCTCCGCCGGGTCGGTCAAGACCCACCTGCACCGGGGCGTCCAGCGGTTGCGGGCACGGCTCGGCGAGGACGTCGATCGGCGGCTGGAGGTGGTGGGGCGATGAGTGATCTGCGCTGGCCCGCTCCGACGCCACGGACCGAGATCTACGCGCGGGTGCTGACCCGCGGACGGAGGTTGCGACGCATGAACCGGATCCTGATCGGACTCGCCGTCGGTGCGGCCGCGACCGCGGTCGGCGTCGGTGCCGGCATCGCGATGTCGGCTGCCGACGTGGACGTGGTCCCGCCGTCCACCGGCGGGGTGCCCTACCACGCCTGTCCCGACGACCTGGTCGCCGGCGAGCTCTCCCGCGGCGATCGGATCTTCCTGACGGGTCGGTCCGAGGACGGGTCGTGGGTCGAACTGCGCGCGCCGACCGACGGGTCGGACCGCGTGTGGATGCCCACGGCGATGGTCGTCCCGGACGAGGAGCTCGCGTCCCTGGCTGTCGTCGAGCCCGACTGCGTGGTCACCGAGGTCGTGGTGGCACTGCCCGACACGGACGGATCGGACGAGCCTCCGAGCACCGAGGAGCCGGGCGCCGCCGAGGAACCGGACGACCCTGAGCCGGTCGAGGACGAGCTGGAGGAGGACTCCGCGCCGGACCAGGACCCGACCCCGAGCGACGACGCGCCCGTCACCGCGGCGCCGGCGCCCTCGACGGATCCCTCGCCGTCGCCGAGCCCGGATCCCTCGCCGTCGCCGAGTCCCTCGCCGTCGCCGAGCCCGGATCCCTCGCCGTCGCCGAGTCCCTCACCGTCGCCGAGCCCGTCTCCGTCGCCGAGTCCCGCACCGTCGCCGAGCCCGTCTCCTTCGCCGTCCCCGAGCCCGCCCCCACCGTCTCCCGCACCGGAGCCGGCGCCCGAGCCGCCGCCTGTCGTCGAACCGACGCTGACGTTCGTGAGCCGCTCCAACGCCCAGATCAGGGAGGCCGTCGCCGCGAACATCGGCGCCTGTGACACCAACCTGCCCCTGACCTCCGCGATCACCGTGGAGGCGAGCCACCCGAGCGGGCTGGCCTCGGTGCAGCTGCGCTCCCGGGTCGGCGATGGCAGCTGGACCTCCTGGCAGACGATGAGCCCGCTCGTGAGCGGCCCCGCCAACCGCTACCGCCGTGAGCTCGGCCCCTACCAGCCGAGCGCCAACGGGATCGAGGTGTTCGGGAACGCGACGATCCGGTGGGAGGCCCGCGCCGTGCCGGTCGACGGCCCTACCCGGACCCTGGCGTCGAGCAGTGGGAACCGCGTCCAGCTCTTCTGGTGCGACTTCGCATGAGTGCCCTGTCCCGCTCCCGTCCGCGGACGATCGCGGTGGTGCTCGTTGGCATCGTGCTCGTCGGTGTCGCGTCCTTCGGGCTCACGCGGGCCGTCGCCGGCGCGTCGGCCGATCCCCGTCAGGACTGGATCGCGGCGGTCGCCGAACCGATCCGTTCGTTCCCACTCGACCCGGAGCTGCCCCTTGACGAGGCCTTCGGGCGGGCCGCTGCTGCATCCGGGGGTGAGGTCTCCGAGCTGGCGGCCCCGGATCAGGACGGACCCACCTCCGAGCTCCTGGAAGCGGTCGGTGCGCTGCTGGTCGATCCTCGGCTCGAGGCATCGCCGGACACGGTGACCTCGCTGGTCGTGCCCGGCGTGGACACCCCCCGGGTGGACCTCTCCGCGCAGGGCTACGACCGTCCCGGGACGCCGGACCCGGACACGGCTGGAACCGGCTCGAGCCGGTGGGCCGAGGTCCCCGCCGGGGTCGGCATCGTGGCGCGCGGCTCCGGGTCCGACCCCGAGCCGCCCGACGACGACGTGCTCGCTGACGAGGGGGGCGGCGAGGGCAGCGACCCGGCGGTGTTCGATGCGCTGCTCGCGGAGTCGATGCGTACCGTGCCCGACGAGCGGATCGCGGACGACGGCGCCGGGCTGCTGCTCGGCCCCGCGTCGGATCCCGACTTCCTCGACGTCTGCGCCGGGACGATCGACGACGAGCCGATCGATTGCGGGGAGGGCATGGGCGGCACCATCGCTGCGCTGTTCCCACCGCTCGAGGTCGTCACCGCGGCCATCGACCACGGCCCGCGGTGTGCGGATCTCGAGGAGGGCCCCGGTGTCCCGGTCCGGGTCTCGTTCAACCAGCCGCCGCGGGAGATCGTCCTGCGCTGGCAGGGAGATCGCGACCGCTCGGTGACCGAGGAGCGGACCCAGGTCCCCCTGCGCGCGGCCCAGCAGTTCCTCGGCTGGGGACAGCGCGTCTACCACCACTGCCAACGCTTGCCCCGGCAGGCGGGCGCGAACAGCTACGAGCTGCACGTCCAGGCCCGCGGACAGGACTGGGGCTACGAGCGGGTGCGGTTCACGCTCCCCCTGCCGCTGACGCAGGTGGAGGGTCGGCCACCGACGGTGCTGGAGCCGGTCGGCGACCGTCGGCTGCTCGCGCGGGTCGCGTCCGGCCGTGAGCGGCTCGTCGCCGCGCACCTCGTGGTCCGTGATCCCGCCGTGCGCGGACTGGGGACGCAGTGCGATCCCCAGCAGCTCGAAGGGGCCGCCTGGCAGGCCAGCGGCTCCTACGCCCGGCCGGGTGCACCCGTGCGCATCCGACCCGTCCAGCGGTTGGCGTCCGCTCCTGGGCGCGCGTTCGACGCGTCGTTCACGACCGAGCTGATCTACGACCTGGCCTTCCGCACGTCCGACCTCGACGCGCAACCGCCGGTCTTCGAGCTCTGCCTCACCTGGACCCGCGTACTCGACGGGGACCGGGTCGTGATCGAACGTGAGTCGCACCTCGTCGCCCCACCGGAGCGGCCCGTCGTCGAGGTCCTCCTGCACCCGAGCACGGAGTCCTTCTTCCGGGAGGTCGGCGCGGACGGTCGGCGCGTCACCGGCCGGGCCTGGGCCGACGTCCGGCAGCTGCGGGCGGCCGGCAACGGCACGACACTGGGCACGAACCACCTGATCCAGGACGTCCCGCTCGCCGAGACGTGCACCCGTAGCGTGACCGACGTGCTGCGTGGCGAGCTCGCGGAGCACGTCCGGCTCTGTCGGTTCGAGCTGACCGACGAGCGGCAGCAGGTGATCCTGAGTCTGCCGATGGAGTCCGAGGGCTCCGGCGGTCGCGAGGTCCACGCGGCGGACCACCTGATCCGACTGCCGTCCCACCTGAGCTCGCGACACCACGGCGACTGCCTGGCCTGTGGAGACACCTACACCGTCTACGGCTGGTCCTCGTCCCGATCGCATGCGCGCGGGCTGGTCCCCGCCGGGGCGGTCCGGATCAGTGTGGCCGTGGGGGGTGACCCCCACGGGAGCTGGCTGACGTTCCCGCTGTCCCACGAGGACGTCACGCCCGATCGTCCCGTGTTGGACACGGTCCGCAGCACCATCACGGCCGACCTGGACGACGCCCGGCGCGGGATCGTCTTCGACTACCGGGCGGACCGGCCGGTGCAGGTCCGCCTCGCGGCGCGCCCCATCACCCAGCGCGACGCGGACGCCCCCGTCCCCCTCGGCTGCCCGGCGGAGCGGCTGCCCCACCTGGTCGGCTCGGAGCAGTTCCGCGTCGGTGGGCAGCTGCGCATCGAGGATGCGTGTGCCCTGACGCGCTACCGCCTGGCTGTCGAACTGATCGACGAGGACGGGGCGCGCACGGTCCAGGGCGACCTGGTCACGTGGCTGCTCGCGACGCGGGTCCACGAGGATCTGCCGGCCGCGGGTGATGACTACCGCGCGTCGGGATGGCGGCCCGTGCACACCACCGACGGACACCGGTGGGAGGTCGAGACCCAGATCCGGCTCGAGGTCGCCCCGGAGCTCACCTGGCAGGGTGATCCCGCCCGGATCTCTCGGAGCTGGATGGAGACGCCACGCCGTCGCGCGGCGCACTCGTTCCTCGGCTCGTTGGAGGTCCGGCTCGGACCGGCCGTGCTGCGCGCAGGCGAGGATGCCGGCGACGGACGTCGGTGCATCGACCCCCGCGCGGAGCACCCCGCGCGGACCTTCGAGGTCGAGGTTCCCGACGAGGTCGTGATCGGCGGCACCGGCCACCTCGAGATGTGGATGGTCGGGGGTTGCGGCTTCCACAGCCATGGCAACCGTCAGGTGGCGACCAAGCCGATGCGGGTCGTCGGCGCGTTCGGCGACGACTTCAACGCACCGACCCGCCGCTACGCCGCCCAGGAGCTCGCCGCACGCCCCACGGTCCCGCTCGTCGCGCGCAGCGAGACCCTCTGGGTGGCGGACCGACCGCCACGGACGCCGTCGACACCGCGCGGCTTCGAGGACTGGGACATCCCCTACCTCTACCTCGTCGACGGGGTCCTGCGCATCACCCCGGACCCGCGTGACCGCCGGTCCTGATCGACCTGTGAGGAGCTCCCCATGACCGCTCGAGGTCCCCTGGCGACCGGCCGCTTCGGCACGGTGGTCCCCCTGGCGTTGACCGTGGTCGGTGCGGTCGCCCTCGGCCTGCTGGCGTTCACCGTCAGCCGGGCGATCGCGACCGACCCACCGCCCGAGCCCTGGGTCGTACCGGTCGCGGAGCCCGTCGGCTCCTTCGATCTGCACCCCGAGCACCCGCTGGAGGAGGCGCTGGCGGCGACGGGCGTGGTGCCCGCCGAGTTCGACCTCGAGGAGGCCCTCACGGTGGTCGGCGAGGAGGGCACCGTCGTCGACGACGAGCCGCTGATCGAGCTCCCGGCCTCCGGGCCGCTGCCCCCGGGGGTCGGGGGGGCCGCCGCCCCCCCGCCCGCCCGGCCGCGCGGGGGGCCCCCCCCCGGCGGCGGGGCGGGGCCCGGGGGGGGGGGCGCCCCGGCCCGACTCCGTCGACCTGCGCGCCTGGGGTCACACCCCCGAGGATCCCGACGGGATCGTCGAGGCCGCACTCGCGGCGGCGAGGCCCGCTCCGGCACCGGCGCAGGGCACGGCCGGGGCCGCCCCGACCACCGATGACGATCCCGTCGCCCCTGACGCCGCCGGCCGTGCCGATGACGCTGGCGGTCCGGCAGATGGCGACGCGCCGGTCGAGGGAGACGACGGACCCCCGCCGCGCGTCCTCGACCTGCACGAGGTCACCGACCCGCCGGCGGACGACGAGGCCGTCCCGAGCGATGATCCGCCCGCGGTCGACGACGACGCGTTGCGCGACGACGACGAGCGGTTCCTCCTCCCGGGGCCCCTGCTCGGGTTCGACGACCCGAGGCTGCGGGACATGGTCCTGCGGGCGTTCGAACCCGAGTTCCTCGACGTCTGTGCGGCCGAGCTCGACGGCGAGCCGGTCGACTGCGGGGACGGGACCTCGGCCACGGTGCTGCCGCTCAACACGCCGCTGCGCCTGATCGGGGCCGCCGTCGACCCGGGACCGCGCTGCGCGAGGCTTCTCGACTGGGACGACGATCAGTTCCCGCTACGCCTCACGTTCGATGGGTACCCGGATTGGATCGGCTTGACGGTCACCGCGGTGGGCGAGGACGCGCCCTGGTACGACATCGTGCTCCCGCAGCGCGTCGATCCGACCCGGATCGCGGAGCAGCGCGCCCGGGGCAACCGCATCGTGGACCACTGCGTCGCCGTGGCCCGTCCGCCGACACCGGGGGAGCTGCTGGAGATCCGCGGTCGCGCCCACAATGCCATCGCGGAGGGCTGGTCTCCCCTCGAGGCGCGCGTGCTGGCGCCGGCGCCTCCCGCGGGCGAGCGGCCGGCGACCACGGTGAACACCATCACGGACCGGCGTGTCCGCATCAACGCCTGGACCCGTCCTGGGGTCGAGGTGGCGGCGACCGTGGTGGTGCGCGATCCCTCGCAACCTGCGCTGACCTCGCAGTGCCCGGGCGTGGAGTCCCGCTCGCTCGAGGCGGATCCGGACCGCATCGTGGAGCTCGCGCCCGGGGGCAGGGTCGGAGTGGTCGCACCCGTCGGGAGCGATCCGGCGTTCGATGCGATCGAACGGTTCGCCACGGAACTCGATCCGTCCGACGGGGCGATCTTCGAGCTGTGCCTGCGGTGGGAGGAGCTCGTCGGTGGCGCGCGCCGGGTCGTCGACCGTGAGGCCCACATCCTGCAGCCGCCGGAACGGCCGACGGTGCAGGTCGTCGCGACGGAGGGGTCGTTCGTCGACCCCGACCGGGTGGCCGGGCTGCCGCGGGGCGCGATCGTGCTGTTCCAGGCGGACGGGTCCGACGAGCGATGCACCATGGCGCGCATCCCGGGCGCGACGCTCGATCCGCTCCCGCACGAGCTGTGCCGGTTCGAGGTGACCGACGGGTTGCAGGGGGGGCGCCTCGAGCTGCTGACCAGCGTGCGTGGGGACTACCGCGACGTCCAGCGACGGACCTTCCGGGTCCGGCTGGTGACCGATCCGGCCCATCCGCGGCACGGGCAGGCCTGCGACCGGTGTGTCGACCTCTACGACCTGCCCCTCTCGGAGGTCGACAGCGGTCGGCAGATCGGCCGGATCCAGGTCGCCGTGGTCTCCACCGGGCGCTCGTCGCCGGCGGGGTGGGTCGTGTTCCCGGTGCCCGTCGACGTGCGGGATCGGGACTTCCCGGTGCTCGACGGGGCCCGCACGCAGGTGCTCACCCGGGTGGACGGCCAGGATCGCAACGTGCTGGGGGTCGACATCGTCGCGGACCGGCCCGTGACCGCGACCCTGGTCGCCCGGCCACGCGGGACCTACGACGCGGCCTCCCCGCCGCCGCCGGGATGTCCCGCGGAACGCATCCCGCACGTCGCGACCACCGACATCCTCGAACAAGCACCCCGCGTCGTGATCGACACCGCGTGCGCGCTCACCGGCTACCACCTCGCGCTGGAGCTCCGGGACGAGCGGGGCAACCGCGCGGTGTACGGCGATGCGTTGACCTGGCTCGTCGGCACGGAGCATCCGGACGTCGTCGGGTGGCTGCAGGACGGCAACCTCGTGCCGGGGGTGTGGAACCCCCGGGTGACCACCCCGGGGCGGCAGTGGCGGATCGACTGGGAGGTGCGGGTCGACTACATGCGTCCGGAGACCGCCCTGTTCCCCGGGGTGTACGCCGGACCACCGCAGGGCCCGTCCGGGCGGGTGGAACGTCCGGGTGGCGTGGAGGCCGATCGGACGCGCATCATCCAGGTCGAGGCGCTCGCCGGACCGATCCACATCAGTCGTGGTCGAGGGAACGGGCCGACCCCGTGCGTCGACCAGAGCGGCAAGCGTTTCCGCCTCACCGGCGATCCGCTCGGTCGCGCCATCCTGCGGGTCGGGGACGAGATCCTGCCCGTCGTCGAGGTCGGCGATCATCTCCCGGTCCGGGCCCACATGCGCATGGAGTCGCTGCGCGGCGGCCCGTTCACCCCACTCGACGGGTTCAACCGCTGCAAGGGAGACGTGAACTTCCTGCGCCACGGCACGCTGCCCAGCGCCGCCGACGGGGGACGGCCGGTGCTGCTGGCCGACGATGTCGAGGAGGCAGGGCAGGCCAGCATCGTGTTGCACGCGCCGAGCTACATGGGCGATGGCCTGCACGGTCAGTTCCAGATGCTCACCGACATCCGGGTCTGGCCGGTGGACGAGGAGACGCCCTGAGCACACGCGGCGCCGGCTGGTGACGTGGCTGCGGCCGGCTCACCCTCGGCCCTCGCTGTCCGGGTCCCAGGCTCCGGGACCGAGGACGTCCGCGAGTTCGGTGCGGGAGGTGATGCCGAGCTTGCGGTAGGTGTTCGCGAGGTGGTTGTCCACGGTCCGCACGGACAGGACGAGCCGCGCAGCGATCTGCGGAGAGGTTCGCCCGCTCGCCGCCGCCCCGGCGACCTCCCGTTCGCGCGGGGTCAACGGTGAGCGCCAGCCGAGGAGGCCAGGGGTCGCCGCCGCGCCGCAGCGCTGGAGCCACCCCGTCGCGCGCAGGGCGGCTCTGGCCGCCAGGTCGGGCCGACCGTCGAGCGCGTGCCGGGTGGCCGCGGCGCCGCCGGCCTCCGCGGCGACCAGGTACGCGCCGGCTCGTGCCCAGCGAACGGCCACGGCATCCAGTGCCTGGGCGTCGCCTTCGTGCGCCGCCCGGGCGTGGGCTGCGTGCGCGTGCAGCAGTTCCGTCGAGGGGTCAGCGGCCGCAGCCAACTCGGTCAACGGCCCGGCTACGGCACCGGGCCGGCCGAGTCGGACCGCGTCGAAGAGGCAGAGCCCGGCGAACACCGCCCACCCCGCGTCCCGCAGTTCCTCACCGAGTTCCCCGGCCCGCCGCGCGACCTGGTCGAGGTCACCGTCGAGGCCCGCCGACCACGCCTCCGCGCGGCCTGCCAGCGCGTGGACGCGGACGTCATCGCGGGCCGTCGCAGGCAGCGACGCGAGCAGCCGACGTGCCGGCCCGGCCGTACCCCGCTGCAGGTGCACGGTCGCGCTCAGTGCGGGGTGGAAGTGACGCAGTGCCGCCGGCTCCGTGAGGCTCAGGAGGGGTTGGAGGTCGGCCAGGACCGCGAGCGCCTCGTCCAGGGCGCCGGAGAGTTCCAGGGCGACCGCCAGCCAGATGGATGCCATCCACCGCCGACGGACGTCACCGGACTCGATGGCCGCCGCGAGGGTCCGCCGGTCCTGGTCGATCGCGTCGGGGAGCCGACCGACCAGGCAGTACCACGTGCTCCGGCCCGCCTCGATCATGGGCGTCGTCGTGACGTCCCCGACCTGGAGCGCGAGCTCCGCCAACCGGTCGAACTCCTCATCGAGCGCATCCGTCCGCCCGGAGAACAGCCCGAACACCGATCGTTCGGTCGCTGCCGCGAGCACGGTCGTCGGGGTGACGTCGTCGGCCGCGAGGATCCGTTCGACCGCTCGCAGCACCTCGTCACGGCGTCCGCTCAGTGCCGCTGCGGTCGCGAACGTCGTCGCCACCCGCGCGGCGGCGTCCGGATCGCTGATGGCGTCCGCGAGTCGCCTCGCGAGCTGCGATGCGTCCTCGGCGACCTCGTCGAGCGCACCGGCCCAGTCGATCGCCGTCGCGGCGATCTCCTCGCGGTCACGGTCGTCCGTGGCGGCTGCCTCCGCCTGCTCGAGCAGACGCAGCGCGTCCGCGCCGTGTCCGGTCGAGGCCGCCGCCTGCGCGGCGAGACAGAGGTTGGACGCGTTGGGTGCCCGCGCCACGAGCGCCTCGGCGAGGCGTCGGTGCAGCGGAGGGTCGGCACCGCGTGCTGCGAGTGCGGCGCGGCGAAGCAGGTCGTGGTCGGGCTCGATCGAGGCCTCGAGCTGCCAGCGGGCCGCGCGGAGCGGATCGAGGTCGGTGAGGTGGGGTGCGATCCGTGCGAGCGTGCGTTCGTGTCGGGCGCGGCGCAGCGGTTTCACGGCAGCCCGGATCGCCTCGCCGTGCAACGGGTGGTGCGGTCGGACCCAGGGACCGTCCGCACGCTCGACGACGTGGACGAGCCCGCGCCGCTCGAGCGCCTCGCAGGCGGTGGCCGATCCCGCGGCGACGAGCGCGGCCAGGGGCAGCGGGTCACCGAGCGCGACGAGTTCGAAGGCATCCCGTTCCGGACCGTCCAGGGTGGCGAGCCGGGCGGCGATGACCTCGGCCGTCTCCCGCGGCAGCGCGATGTCGGCGTCGAGCCGCCAGACCCCGTCGACCTCGGCCAGCGCCCCGACCTCCAGGGTCGTGGTCACCAGCTCGCGCAGTGCGAGGGCGTTCCCGCGGGTCCGATCCCAGATCTCGCGCTCGGTGCTCGGGGTCACGGGCCCGCCGAGCACCGCGCGCAGCAGTGCGCTGGTGCGTGATCGCTCCAGCGGTGCCAGCGCGATGCGCTCGGTCCGGCCGCCCACCCACAGTTCAGCGACCGCCGGATCGCAGGCGACGTCGCTCCGCGCGGTCGCGACGACCGACACCGGTCGGGCCGCGATCAACTGCAGGACCAGCGCGGCGCTGAGCGGATCGAGCAGATGGGCGTCGTCCACGACCAGCAGCGTGGTCGCGTCGGCGATCCAGGCGCGGGCCGCCTGGAGTCGGTCGAACGCGGCGCCGGGCAGATCGGCGCGCAGCACCGGTCCGAACGCGCCGAGCGGGACGTGACGCGCTGCGCTCGTGCCGGCGACGCTCACCGTCGGTCGACGGTCGCGTTCCAGCAGGTGCTGGACCAGTCGGGTCTTGCCCGTCCCCGCGGCACCGAGGACGACCGCGCTGTCGCCCCGCCGCAGCACCGTCTCGAGGGCGAGCAGTTCGCGGTCCCGCCCGACGATCGGCCAGGGCTCCATGCCGTCTCCATCGCCGCGACCGACCGGCGTAGCCTAGACGCGGCGACCCGCCCGACGGCGTGCGGACCGGGACGCGCGCACCACCTCGCAGGGGTCCGCTCAGCCGGAGTCGGGCAGGGCGAAGGTGAGGGCGACATCACCCGAGGCGAGCGATCGTGCGGCGCGCCGCTCCAGCCCGGCGCGGCGCGCCAGGGCCGTGAACCCGTCGATCGTCCGTTCACGTCCGCCGGGGGTCAGCGCGAGCATCAGGGTGTCGGCGAGCAGGGCGATGTCCTCGGTCGGTCGTGACCGTGCCTCGCTGTCGATGACGATCACCTCGGGTGCCGGCGTGGTCGCAGGCGACGCACGCATGGCGTCCGCGACGCGGGTGAGCAGGCGTGTCGCGGCCTCGTCGCTCCAGTCGTGGAGCACGTTGACGAGCAGGTAGGTGTCGAACCCGGCCGGGACCTCGACGAACGCGTCACCGGCCCGGGCCTCGATGCGGTCCCGGACCGGGCTGCGGGCCGCCACCTCCGGGCGCTCGAGCACGACACCCTCGAGGTGGGGGTGGAGCGCGACGAGCGTGGCCAGCAGCGTCCCATCGCCACCGCCGATGTCGCACACACGGTGACGCGCGCCGAGGTCGACCGCCGCGGCGAGCAGCAGCGCGTGCATCCTCGCCCCGGCGGCCATCGCCGCATCGAACCGGGCGCCCTGCGGCGGATGCGCCGCCATCCACGCGAAGAAGGCGTCGCCGTTCGCGTCGGCGAACGCGTCCCCGTCGGCGGCGAGTCCGGCGTGCAGCGATCCCAGGGCCCGGGTCACCTCCGGTGAGCTGGCGAACACCGGCCAGGCGCCCCACCCGCCGGGGTGGTCGTGGCGCAGGAACCGCGTCAGCCGGGTCGGGCGGACCCGCCCGCGCCGATCGAGGCGGACGAACCCCTGCACGTGTGCGGCGCGCAGCAGGCGCTCCAGCCGGCCGGCATCCACCTCCAGGACCTGGGCCAGGACCCCGATCGGGGTCGGGCCGTGCAACCGGTCGGAGACGCCGAGGTGGCACAGGGCCGCGAGCACCGCGGGCTGCAGCCCGGCGAGGGTCGCCTCCATGATCCGCACCGGCGGCGGGGCCAGCCGGCGGTGCAGCCGGGCCAGGGTGGCCCGCAGGTGGCTCAGCGCCTGCGTGGCCCCCCCCGGGGGGGGGGCCGGGGGGGCGCCCCCCGGCCGGCGCGGGGGGGGGGGCCGGGGGCGGGGGGGGGGGGGGATAGGGGGGTGCGACCC